>WGCS01000181.1 GCA_015493685.1 Bacteroidales bacterium | reverse complement strand
TATAAAAAATAACCTATCCAGTTGTCGATATGCGAAGCACCGTTTCCATCGGAACATTTTAAATCTACCGTAGCGGAAGGGTCTTCTACGGTTCCTTTTAAAAACAAGGTTCTGTTTTCATCGGGTTTCAGGGTTATCTTGTAGCCGTAGAGGCTGTTGACATAATTTAAATTACTTTCTAATCCCCATCCCCATGTATTATTATTTTTGTTCCAATATGATTTAATTCGATAGTTGTTGTTTGTTCCTATTGGTTGGTTTTCAATAAAAGTTTCATTATCATTACTGGTAAAGTTTTGGGGAACAATATTATTATTTAATGCAAGGTTTGAGTTTTCATTTCCCTGTCCGTCTCTTGAAAGTAAGCGTGGAAATGAGAACCATGTGATGCCCGCATGTAAATTAAGCGGTTCATCGGGCGTAAAACTTACCACACTCACATTGGAATGGCCGCCGTTGGGGAGGTAGATTTTGTTTTGATAGGGGTCGATGTAGGGGGTTGTGAGGTTGTAGTTGTAATAATGATAGTCTTCGTCGTAATCTACTTCCGTATAATAACTGTGGTTCTGAAGGCTGACAGACTGTTCACCCTGCCCTTGGCTTGTGAGATTAATTTGATAAAGCGTCATTGGATCCGCCCCCAATCTTGAAGCATCGGTTTTAGTATGAAAGTACAACATGTTGTTGTATGGGTTATAGAAGAAAGAGGCTAATTGGCCATCGTAAGTGTATAATAATTGGTTGGATAGTCCATTCTCTGATTCTGTAATTTCATAAATAGCCGATACCCTGTGATAGCCTTCTGTTCCGTTGTGTGGTTCATCTGAAAACCCATAAACTTTGTTGTTTGGCTTAGAAAATACAATGTGATTGAAGTTTTTATTTAATGTTTGTATGCTTCCATCCTGAACATTATAAACTGTTAAATTGTATCCGTTTATATATAACTTATTGTTACACATATTTTCAGTTGTATCAGTTAATTCTTGTCCTGTGCACAAAACCTGTCGGGCACCATGCAGATTATTTAAAAGTATGTCAAAACCCGTTGAGTTAAAGCGCAGTAGATACCCTGTCAAACTAAAATTTGAATCATAGCCTCTATACTCAATACAACTATTCGGTATGGAGAAATAGGGGTCTAATGTAGAATTTTCCTGGCCGTTATCTCCATCCAATTGTTTTATAGCGTTATTAATACTGATAATTGCATAAGTATTATTACAACAGTAAGTATAATCAGCAACGTAACTCACAAAACCGTTTGACATTGGTAGTCCGTTAACAGTTTGATTACCAATTTGAGCATAACTATCTGCATCAAATATGTAAAAAACGGGGTCTTCGTTTCTCATGTTTGCAGAAATATAAAGTTTTTGCTCAGGCGAAATAAACATTTTTCCGAGATAGCTTTTATTAGGTAAACTAATAACCGGAGTAACTGAATTATTGTCTCCAATTGCATAAACATTTACCGGTTGCGATTGTTGAGGTTGATCGTTCTCTGAAAACAGCACTGTATTTGTATATGGGTTATAAATCATATCGCCTATTGGTGAATTACTTGGGATTACGTCAATAATATGAGTGCTAATACTATAAGCAAAAATATTCGTATGATGGCTGTTTAATCGGTTATAAAAATAGATTTTGCCATTAACCGGATTGGCAACAGATTCATAAACAGGAAAACCAGTTTGTTTTGTTGTATGGTTTGATCCGTTAAATATCTCCATTCCGCTTTTTGTCAAATTTAAAATAAACAACTTGCCCATTGCTGTAACTCCTTTAAAAAAGTGACTACTAATACTTGTAAACAGAGGGGTATCTTCAGCTATAAAAGAAGTATCAGTTTCCGAAATTACTTTATGTAACCTAATGATTTCATGGGTTTTGCTAACAACTACATAATCATTTGATTGAACAATAAATTTAAGTGGCCTGTTTAGGTTAATATCGTAAGGATAAAGCGTGTCATTATCCGATTTAATAAACTGAGGTTCTTTACCGGTAACCTCAGGGTCAAATGAGTTATTAGAATATCTGTAAACAGCAATATTACTACTATCAATCTTATTAAAATTAGCTTCGCCATTCAAGTAATAGTTATACAATCCTTTGGGTTCATAACAAAAGAAAAGGAAACCTTTTCCTTGTCCGTCAGGCACATAAGCAGCATCAATATTTTTTTTATGCGGAGCAATTACCGAGTCAACACTGTTTGTATTTACATCAATAACATAAAAGTGTATTTTTTGATTTACAGGTGGCTCCCAACCATCAGCAGGTAACCGGTAAGGTATTGTAACAATTTTGTTCTCTTCTGCAATATATAATAACTTGCTGAACTTACAGTTATCAGTAGGGAATTGTATATCAGGATTATCCAAGTCACAAGTCTCATTTCCTGATGCATTGACTGATATATTAAAAGCATCAACACGATGTTTTCTTGCCAGGTAAAAATAATTACCGGTTTCTGTGTATTCAACATCATTAAAGCTGTTAGTGTAATCATTACCAGGACCGTTTTCAAATAAACGTGAACCAATTATTTCTCTATGAGTACCGTTTAGCGTTATTTTATATACGCCTATAAAACTATCCAAATAATGAAACAGCCCCGTTGGACTACTTGAATGCTTGCCTCTTATTATCCAGTATAATCTATTGTGGATGTTGTCGTATTTTAGCACACAAAAACTATGGATGGGTTTTAAATGACCTATTGGCCTTTGATCCTGATCATTAGCAGGAGCAGGCCATGTGGTAACAATGTTAAAATTATTATCGGAAACATTTATGACCAAAATATCCATATTTGGTTTAACCACATAAAGCAAATGATTGTTACTGTTATATGCCATAAGATTATTATCTGCAATCCATAATCTTTGATAATAATATATTGGGTTGAATTTTGAAGAATCCGTTGAAACTGGAATTATTCCTATTTTGTTTTCTGTTATGGCATCATAAACGATTATATTTTTAGGAGAATATACAAATATCTTATTATTTGCATTTATAATGTCATAAATCTGATTTCCACCATTTTCAGGTAATGCTATATTTTGATCAAAGACTGGATTTGTTTGTGAAAAAATCTGGCTTGTTATTAGTAAAAACACTAATAAATAAAAGTTTGAAAATTTTTTAGGGTTCATAATTTGAAGAATTAAAAGTTAAACAATAAATGAATAAAAAAATCATCTATTTTTAACTTAAGGAGGCCTATACACAACCTTTTCGCCCCTAACTCTCTCTCTCTCTCTACAGT
>WGCS01000180.1 GCA_015493685.1 Bacteroidales bacterium | reverse complement strand
TCTAAATTCTTCTTAATACTATTTAGTCTTTTATTTTGACTTGCCAATTCATTAATGGTATTAACTTCTTTTTTCATTTCAGTATTTACCAATGATGTAAGCTCTTTTTCTTTAATCTTAGCAACATTTTGATCTGCAATTGCCTTTTTTAAACCATTGTATTGGCTTTTTAAAGATTTTAATGCAACCTCATTTTCAATATATTCTTTATTAGCAGTTTCACTGTCTTTTTTTAGTTTATTTTGGCTTTCCGTAAGCTTGTCAATTTCTGCCTTAACCTGCTTAGCCGTTTCAATGTATTGGTCTGCTTTTAGACCTAACTCAAATATCTTTACTTCCGGCATAATATTATAAATTTACATAGATAAATTCACCTATGGTTGTTTTTTTCTTACTTGACCATTTTAGTTTGTTAATATAGTAATATGCGCCCAACTGCTTGAAGTAAACAAGCTTAAACATATCGATATTATCAAAATCAAATTGGTCGATTTTTACTTCTATTTGCTCGACTCTATTAAAATCAAGCATCTTTTTTATTTCCTGATAATTGTCAGTTATTAAATTATCCCATTGTAATCCGGTAAAATCAAGTATAGGATAATCACCGGTATAATCCTGCGTAGCTCCGCTTGTAGTTCCGTAATGTATCGTGCCATTTTTCGTTACTACTTTTGCAAGGAAATTCTTACCTTTACTAACTTTCCATTTAGTTATATTTCCTGAATCATCACGTTCAGGCTCCCAAAATGGTGTAAATTGTAATGTGTCAGAATTTAATGTGTTTGTGCTTTTTTCAGTAGCATTATAAGGACGTGTAATGATTACTTTATGCTGTGGTAACGTTTCATTGATTATTCGCATAATACCATTGGCAAAAGGATAATCATCTCTTGATAAATAGTTGTATGCAAATTCGTTATCTTGACCGTAACCGCTTAATGCGTATGATTCAGATAAGCGCTTTACAAACTTATCAGACCAATCGACAGCATTAGACCGTTTAAGCGCGTCTTTTGCCTTTTGGAATTTAACAAATTTTCCTTCCGTTTTAACCATAAGGGCGTAATGATGCAAAATATCCTTTATAAAATCTTTTGCTTTCATCTCTCCAATGAATGTGGATATATTTACAACTGCAACTGATGATGATACGGTTTCAAATGTTATATTATTCTCCACAAGTTCTTCCGGACATTCCCACGCATCACATCCGGTGTATTCGCCAGGCTGTGTACAATCACAATCAGGGTGTGAGTGTTTTATCCAAAAATCAATCTTATCACCTTCGCTAAACGTAACTGTATTATCGTATGCAACTTGATATATTCTCTCATCATAATCTCCACCCCCACCGCTTACATAATGCGGGATTATTTCGGCTAATATTGTTACATTACCATTTACATCCGTTACATAAATAAAGAATGAATCCGGATAAGACATTTTAAAAGTAAGCTTTAAATCAAAAGCTATATGATAAGATTGTGTATTTGGTATAGAATATACACTATCATTAAGCTGTGGTTGTGTATCGTTAATTTTAACCTTACTCATATATATGCCACTACCTATATAACTACGGTTATATAAGTTATCTGTCGGACTATCATAGTTGAATGATGCTCCTGTGCTGTCGATAACACTATCCCATCCACGTTTTGGCGTAATTACCAGATCTGATTCCGGATAAAAGTTGGGAACATAACCAATTCTGTTAAATATTCTCGCCCAAATATTTTTAACAAATAAACTCGGCAACTGATAATTTATTTCGATTTTGCTTTCTTTGTAATTGCCATAATCGGATATAGCATAAATATACCCATTTGCATCCGTGTGCGTAAATGAATTTTCAAAGTTTGCTTCTGTCAAATCGTGTTGTAAATCTGACCAATCTAAATCACTCAATTTTAAATCACCTAAGGCATCAAAGAAGTGTATATTGCCGTCATAAATCGCTAATGAATATTTGCGCTTGATATGGTCGGTTTTTTTGATAATTCCAAAACCATTACCTACAACGCATACGCCACCAACTCGCAATCTTATCTTTACCTTAGAATATTGTATTGTCGTTGTGTTACCGACCAATCCCAAACTCTCTAATATATTTCTGTTGGTATTTGTAAAAGGTAAATTAAAAGAATTAGTAAACGTGCTTTGCCGGTCTTTTAGCTCGCCAAAATTATTAATCTGCTTGGTTATCGCTATGACTGTTGACGGCTCTAAATCTGCCAATTTATCGTTTATGTATAATTCTACATTCATACCGTCAAATCGTTTAGATACTCTTTTATTTGTATTTGAATATCAGAAGTTTTGCCGAAGTCATTTGTAATAAGTGAGTTTGTTACAATCTCAACGGTCTTAAAGTCTGCGAGTGTAGCCACCTGTCCTTGCGTGCCGGTATAGATATACACTCTTGGACTTCTGATAATATCCAATATGTAATCGCGCTCGTAATCTTTTAATCCCGATGCTTTAAGCGTTCGGATTTTTACGCTTTCTTTTTTGCCAAAACTTTGATATTTTGCATTATTCGTATTATCATCTCTAAATGTATCAAGATAATGACCCGCGTCTTTTGTATTAATATGCGCCTTATGTCGTTCGTTAAATAACCAATATTTGTATGTGCCATTAAGCGACAACCATTTTAAATATACGCCACCATTACATTGTCGTTTTGTGAGATTCAATGTAATTAATGGCACTTCATTGTCATCAAGCACCCGCCATATTCCGTTATCGTAGTTATCTATAACACCAAACCCATCTGTAACGAATACCCTTGTGCCTATCGATGCCGTAAAAATAACATCGCCACCTGAATTAACTACCTCATTGCCCGCGCCCATTATCGTAAAATCAAATGGATAACCTTTAAACCACGTTATTTGATTGCCTATATTCGATATTGGGTTATTTACATCTACAACCCAATCAATATCATCCATATCCTCTGACGCTCGTAATGTTATAAAAATATATTGCATATCACTGTTACTTTCGTGGTCTCCGGCTGTATTGAATATTTGCAATAGAATTGCTGTAATTCCTGTTCCCCCAAATTTTCCACTATTTACTGCGCTAATGGTAATAGCATCGACATCATCAATATCATAATTTCTAAACTTGATAAACATATCACGCAAATTGTATTCAAAATAACCCTGTGCATTTGGATATATCTTTACATTAGTTCCACCGCCTTGAATAATTGCGTACGCCACATCATTAGCATTATACGTATCGGAATGGAATTTAATTGTACGATTTTGATGCGAGTTAAATACAACGTGAGGATTACTGCTGTCCTGTAATCTTTTATCTAATATAATTGCCATATCTGAATGTAATTTTATTTGTTTCCGGCAAAACGACTGATTTTAATTTATCGTTAAAATATACAGTTGCCTTTCCGTTAATGGTTTGCGCATTGGTTTTAATCACTTCAATAGCTGTATAGGTAATATCTACATCAGTTATCGTTATTACCGTGTCTTTTGGCTCTGTAAAAAAGCGTAATTTGTGGTATTTGATACCGCTTTTTGTTTGATAATCTACCGATAAACTATACCGGTGTCCTTGCGGTGTATCTATTTGAACATCATAAATGACTTTTGTCAATTTTGGTGTTTCAAAAGAAGTTTCTTTTTTAGTACACGCCTGCATTAAAGGAATCATTGCCAACAATCCAATTAATATTATCAGCATTTCGATAAATCGTAAATTTTTATTTTTCATAACATATAATTTTAAACAGTTTCCAATCTTTTAAACCACGATGCAAATTCAATGCCTACCGCCTTGCCTAATCTGTCATATATTCGTTGTATGCGTTCCGGTGTTAATACCTCACTAATCAAATTCACGCCACCATATTCGGCTCTGTCCCAACCTTGATTTGCTATTTTTCTGGCTATTAAGAATGCTAAACTTGATACGCTTATATTGCTTTGGATTTTCTTGTCAATAATCCATTGCTCAATCACCTTGCGAAAACTATCATTATTCTCAACCATTCCTGCCGGCTGACCGTGTTCTAATTGTTCGGTATAATCCTGCCCGAAGATTG
This sequence comes from Bacteroidales bacterium, assembly GCA_015493685.1. Lineage (GTDB taxonomy): Bacteria > Bacteroidota > Bacteroidia > Bacteroidales > UBA1556 > UBA6267. Next base: position 249 of record WGCS01000180.1, on the reverse strand, counting down.
CACCGCTGATATTCGTCATTTGAATATGTAAAGTAGATTCCCACTTACCGGATGCTTTCATTCCTTTTTCTCGGTACTTCTTAATCAATTCCGCTTTTATTGATTGTAATTCTATTACTATGGCATCAATCGTTGCACTCATAAGCTAAATTAATTAATATGCCGTCAAGGTTATAATCTAATATCGAATAAACATCTTTATTATCGGCTTGCGTCAATACACAATTACACTTATTTTGAAGTTCTGAT
>WGCS01000179.1 GCA_015493685.1 Bacteroidales bacterium | reverse complement strand
CCAAGTAGTGCGACGGTATGTAGTGGTTCTGCAACCCAACTTGGAGTTTCTGCTACGGGAACTGCACCAATGACTTACCAATGGTATAAAGGAGGTTCTTCAATTACAGGCGGAACAAACTCAAGCTATTTAATTAGCCCGGCAACATCTGCTGATGCCGGTACTTATTATGTGAAGGCAACAAACAGTTGTGGAACAGCGGTTTCTAATAATGCGATTATTATTGTAAATACCCCTGTTACTATCAGTAGCCAAACTGGTGATTCTACTAAATGTGAGGGGGAAAGTATGACTTTCTCTGTTAATGCAACGGGAACAGCTCCGATTAGTTATCAATGGTATCATAGCTCTAATGCTATCTCAGGCGCAATATTACCTACATATACTATTGCTTCAGTTAGTGCTGGTGATATGGGAGATTATTATTGTGTTGTGAGTAATTCATGCAATAGCCTTACGTCTAATACAATGGCCTTAACAGTTAATGTTGCTCCAACTATTGTTTCGCAGTCTAGCGGAGCAACCAAGTGTAATGGAGATAATATTTCATTAAATATAAATACAACGGGAACTAATCCTATTTCCTATCAATGGTATGATGCTAATGGTGTAGTTAATGGTGCAATTAGTAATGTTTATTCCATGTATTCCCTAACGACTAATGATGCAAATAGTTACTACTGTACTGCTACAAATAGCTGTGGTGCAGTTAGTTCGTCAAATATTCAGTTGGTGGTTAATGAGTCTCCGGTAATAAACTCTCAATCTTCGAATACAGAAGTTTGTGAGAATTCATCAGCAAACTTAAGTATAGGGGCATCAGGTACCGCTACATTAACTTATCAGTGGTATAATTCTTCCGGAAGCATTAGTAATGCGAGCAATAATACATACATACTAAATAATGTGGATACTTCCATGGCTGATACCTATTATTGTATAGTAAGTAATAGTTGTGGTAGTGCTCAAAGTCAGGATATTGCACTTACGGTAAATCAGTCACCGGTGATAGTATCGCAAAGTAGTGGAGCAACAAAATGTGTTGGTGGGAGTTTCTCCTTTAATTTAAGCTCAGGAGGGTCAGATCCATTGAGTTACCAATGGTATAATTCATCAGGAAGTATTTTAGGGGCAACTTCATCACTTTATTTGTTAAATTCATTGGATACCTCTGATGCAGATGTGTACTATTGTATTGTTACAAATTCATGTGGTTCGGTTCAAAGTAGCAATAAGACATTAGTAGTGAATAGTTCTCCTAGTTTTGTTAGTCAGTCGGGAAGCATTACTCAATGTGAAAACACAACTGCTTTATTTACTTTATTAGCAGAGGGTTCAACTCCACTTTCCTATCAATGGTTTGTTGATACCGGTATGGTGGCAGGAGCTAATGCTAATTCATATACTATCCCTTCTATTAGTACAGCCAATGCAGGCAATTACTATTGCGTAGTTAGCAATACTTGCGGGAGTATTACTACTTCAAACAAGGTTTTAACAGTAGATGTTGCTCCGGTAATTGTTTCACAATCTATTGATGATACATTATGTGAGAATATGAACGAAGTTTTCCAAATGGGAGTTGTGGGAACATCTCCTATGACATACCAATGGTATAAAAACACACTTCCCGTTTCAGGAGCGATAAATCCCTATTTAACAATTGCTTCTGTGGATACAAATGACGCAGCTACCTACTATGCTGAAGCTACAAATTTATGTGGGAGTGTTCAGTCTAACAATATTCATTTGTTAGTAAACAAATTGGCCGCAATTACATTCCAATCTGGTGATTCATCGCGATGTGAAGGGCAGACGATGACCTTTGATGCAACTACTCTTGGTTCAATGCCGATACAATATCAATGGTATAAAGGAACTAATCCAATTAGCGGTGCTGTCTTAAATCATTATCATATTGATAGCGTTGCTACTTCAGATGCAGGATATTATCATCTTAATGTTTCAAATATGTGTAATACTGTTTCTACAAATTATAAATTGTTAAGTGTGCATACTAATCCTGTAATTAATTTGGGTGATGATACAACTTTTTGTGATGGTGGTTCTATTGTATTAACACCTGGCTATGGTTATCAATGCAGATGGTCAAATGGTTCATTTAATAATTCTATTAATGTAACTGCTACAGGATCTTACTTTGTGAATGTTACCAATCAATATGGTTGCCAAGGAAATTCAGATACTGTAAATGTAAATGTTTTACTACCCTATGCTCACCAGCAACTTTGTATTGTAAGTGTTGATTCTGCTACTAATAAAAATGTAATAGTATGGGAAAAAGCACCGGTAGCAAGTATTCAATCTTTTAATATATACAAAGAGTCGGCAGTTTCAAATGTATGGACTTTAATAGGAAATGTTGATTATGATAGTCTGAGTGTATTTCTGGATTTAACTTCAACTCCGGATGTGAAACCGGAGCGATATTCCATTGCGGTAGTGGATAGCTGTGGTAATGAGTCGGCACGAAGTATAGCCCATAGAACTATGCATCTGACAATCAATGCCGGTCAGACCTCCACAGAGTGGAACCTATTATGGAATGCCTATGAAGGATTTAGACCATCAACCTATCGAATATACAGAGCAGATTCAACGTTAAACTATGTGGAAATTGATTCCATTGCCGGAAGTTCTAACTATACTTACTTATTTACAGATCATAATGCACCTTTGGGCCGAGTATATTATATGGTTGAGATAGTACACCCTCAAGGCGGATGTAGCCCTGCAAAGGCAAATACCAATTACAATTACTCTCGCTCTAATCGAGCAAATAGCGGTATTGCTGCTAATACAGCTTTAATACCTGACTTTATTGCCTCACAAACTCATGGTATGGCTCCAATGATTGTACAGTTCTATGACCAGACAACGAATGGAACAGTAGATACTTGGTTCTGGAACTTTGGCGACGGAGGAAATAGCGCAGTGCAGAATCCTGTTCATCAGTACGATTCTGCCGGTGTTTACCATGTTGCACTCACCGTTTCAAATAGTAATGGTACAGAATCAATAATTAAGACCGATTTCATTGATGTTCTTCCCGATGGTATAGAAAATATCCATGCCAATTTTGATGTAGCTGTTTTCCCCAATCCCTATAAAGGAAGTACAAATATAGCTTATGCCCTTGCCAAATATTCTACCGTACGTATTGATGTATATAGTAGTTTGGGAGAGTTGGTAACGACTATTGTGGATGAAAAGCAAAATGCAGGAAGTTATAAATATAGTTTTAATGCAACAAAATTTGGTTTTGCTCCGGGTGTTTATTATCTAAAATTGCGTTTGGATAATGAGTTGATTACAAAAATGTTAATAGAGGTTAAGTAGAGCTACCAGATTCTTATGGATAACCCCAATAGTAATTTGCTATTGGGGTTTTTTTATTCAGGAGAAATATAAAACTGCTGCCGGGCAGAATGTTTATATTTATAGAAGAATGCTACGTTATTTATTTTACTTTTATGCTTTAATATGAAAATTTTAGAAGAATATATTTAACGATAAAATAAATTTCAATGAAGTCAATAGTTATTTTTATAAACATGCTTATAATCAGCTTGTTTTCCTTTGGACAGCAGGATGCTGTTGTTAGTCACGATATTAATGTAATAATTAATCCATCCTCTTCTGTATTGAAAGTGAATGATAAGATGACGTTTAAAGGGGTGAAAGATTTTGTGTTTGAACTCAATTCTAAATTAACGCCTAAAGTAATAACCAAAGGGGTAGAGATAGAGAAAGTACTGGATAATTCGACAGCTAAGGGTGTCGGGATGGATAGAGATGAGGAGTCTGCTACCGGTGGTTTGCAGATAAATAAATGGAGATTGCATGGAATAAAAAAGCAAGTGGAGATTAGTTATCAGGGGAAGATTGCCTCTCAAATAGAGCAGTCAAAAGAAAACTATCAAAGAGGATTTTCCGAGACTCCGGGAATTATTAGTCCCAAGGGTATTTATTTAGCCGGCTCTACCTATTGGGTCCCTGTTTTTGAAAATTCATTGATGGTTTTTAGCTTGCATATCCAACTTCCGGCTACATGGAAAGCGGTATCACAGGGTGAAAGAATAGCTGAGAGGAATAGTGATAGCTTACATTTTGATACATGGAAATGTGAAAAGCCCCAAGAAGAAGTATTTTTAATTGCAGCAAAATTTACTGAATACGATTATACGATGAATAATGGTGTTAAAGCAATGGCTTTTTTAAGGACGCCTGATGAGGGATTGGCAAATAAGTACCTGGAAGTAACAGAACAATATATGCAAATGTATGAGCAGATGTTAGGCCCTTATCCCTATTCAAAGTTTGCTTTGGTAGAAAATTTTTGGGAAACCGGTTATGGAATGCCTTCCTTTACTCTTCTTGGAGAAAAAATAATCCGTTTTCCTTTTATCCTTCACTCTTCATATCCTCATGAACTTTTGCACAATTGGTGGGGTAATAGTGTTTATGTAAATTTTGAAAATGGTAATTGGTGTGAGGGAACAACGGCTTTTATGGCTGATCATTTGATAAAAGAACAACATGGAGCAGGGGAAGAATATCGACGTTCTACTCTTCAGAAGTTTTCAGATTTTGTTACTCCGAAAAATGACTTTCCATTAAGTAGGTTTAGTTCTCGCTATGATGGCCCTAGCGAAGCGATAGGGTATGGAAAGGCTTTGATGATGTGGCAGATGTTGCGCCGTAAATTGGGTGATAAGATTTTTCTTAAGGGGATGAGACTTTTTTATAAAACTAATAAATACAGAAAAGCCTCTTATGAGGATATTGAGAGAGCTATGGAAGAAGCTTCAGGACGTGATTTGTCAGCATTCTTTAAACAATGGGTGTATCGTAAGGGGGCTCCTGAATTGGCGATTAAGACTATAAAACTAGATCAATATGCAGGAAAATATCGCCTCTCTATAACCTTGGCACAAGTACAAAAAGATTCAGCTTTTGATATTGATGTTCCAATTAATATTCTTACCAATGAGGGCTTGGAGACCTACGTTTTTGAAATGAATACAAAACGACAGAATTTTCAGATAAGTCTTAATAGTAAGCCTTTAAAGTTGGCAGTGGATCCTCAGTATGATATATTTAGAATCCTTAATCCCAAAGAAGTACCTCCAACATTAAATAAAATATGGGGTAGTGGAGAGAACGTTTTTATCTTACCTTCCAAGGCTTCTAAATCAAAATTGGCTTTATACCAAGAGTTGGCAACGCAGTGGCAACAGGCTGATAATGACAAATTCTCCATATTGATGGATAATAAAATCAAGGAACTCCCAAGAAATAAAACGGCTTGGATATTGGGCTATAATAATTTATTTGCCGCTTCTGTTAATAAGCAGTTGAGATTGGTGAATGCCCAAATTTCCAAAGATTCAGTATTAATGGGAGGGAAGAAAATAGCTAAAAAAGATAATGACATTATTTTTACCACATCATTTCCTAATGATGCTGCTCGTCAGCTATTGTTTATGGCCGTTGATAATAGGAATGCCATTCCCGGATTAGTGCGCAAGTTGCCGCACTATGGAAAATATAGTTATCTCGCTTTTGAAGGCAATGAGCCAACAAATATTGCTAAAGGTCAGTGGGCAGTTTTAAATTCCCCCTTAGTAAAAATATTTGATCCGATGAGTCAGAATGTAAGCCTTATCTCCAAAAGAAAAGCATTGGCTGAGATGAAATCTGTTTTTTCATCTGATAGAATGATGAATACAATTAAATACTTAGCTTCTAAGGAGATGAAAGGTAGAGCTTTGGGAAGTCCTGAGCTTCGTCAGGCAAGTAACTATATTGCAGAAAAATTTAAAGAAGCGGGGCTTAAGCCGATGAAAGATTCCTATTATCAAGAATTTAAGCATCTTTTTAAAGACAAAGGTTCTCTTGATGTAATAAATGTAATTGGAGTTATTCCAGGGACAGATGCCGATTTAAAGGATAATCCGGTGGTGGTTTCTGCCCATTACGATCATTTAGGTTTAGGTTGGCCTGATGTGCATCATGGAGATGAAGGAAAAATACACTATGGTGCCGATGATAATGCCAGTGGTATTTCTATATTATTGGAACTGGCAAAAAATATGGGTAAAACGATAAAACCTAAAAGAACAATAGTGTTTTTGGCATGTTCTGGGGAGGAAGCCGGATTAATTGGCTCAAAATATTTTGTGGCTCATGCTAAGAACTATTTTAAAGGGAAAATATTTGCTGATGTAAATATTGATACTGATGGTAGCTTATTTGATAAAAAGTTGATGGTGTTAAATGCAAATACTGCTAAGGAGTGGAAGTTTATTTTTATGGGTACTGATTATACCACAGGGGTAAAATCTGAAGTGATAGAAAAGGAACTTGATGCAAGCGATCAATTTGCCTTTATTCAAAAAGGAATACCGGCCGTTCAATTATTTACCGGAGCAACAACAAATTATCACCGTCCCAGTGACACATACGATAAAATTGACGCCAAAGGTCTGGTAAAAGTAGCTACTGTTGCTAAAGAAGTTGTTGAATATTTGGCTGATAGAGAAAATGCGATGCCTTATACCGGCCCAGGGGCAAAAGAAACTGCCGATAAAAATAAAGGGCCAAAGGTAATGCGTCGTGTTAGTACCGGCTCAGTGCCTGATTTTGCCTATCAAGGTGAAGGAGTAAAAATTGGTAGTGTCATTCCGAGTTCTGCAGGTGATAAAGCCGGGCTTCGGGCCGGTGATGTTATTGTTAAATTTGATGGAACAAAAACCCCAACGCTTAGAGTGTATTCTGATTTATTAAAAAAACATAAGCCTAATGAAGTTGTAACAATTACTGTCTTAAGGAATGGTAAGGAGAAAGTGATTAAATTGAAACTTGGACAACGATAAGGAATGAATGAAATTCATAAGGCATTAATGGAATTATCATCAAACTTTAGTGGTGATATATATATCGACGAATATTTGCGAAAGCTCTATTCCACTGATGCATCAGCCTATAAAGAAATGCCAATTGCGGTTACAAGGCCAAAGAATATAGAAGATTTACATGCGTTAATTGCTTTTGCCAATAAGCATCAGGTATCTTTAATACCACGAACTGCCGGTACTTCTTTGGCAGGGCAAGTAGTCGGTGCAGGTATTGTTGTTGACGTATCTAAATATTTTACCAAAGTACTTAAACTTAATGTAGAAGAGCATTGGGTAGAGGTGGAGCCTGGGGTGATTTTAGATGAGTTGAATTTAATGCTAAAAGAACATAATTTATTTTTTGGTCCCGAAACTTCTACTTCAAGCCGATGTATGATGGGAGGGATGCTGGGAAATAATTCTTGTGGTGCACATTCACTAATTTATGGAAGTACGCGGGATCATACCTTAGCTGTTAATACTATTCTTAGTGATGGTTCAGAAGTGGAATTTAAATCGCTTTCAAAGTCTGAATATGATGAAAAATGCAAGCTCAATACCATGGAGGGTGCTATTTATAGAAAAACTAAGGAGATATTAGCGAGTGAAGAAAATAGAAAAGCAATAATAAGTCAATTTCCGGAGCCTGCCTTGGAAAGGAGAAATACAGGTTATGCATTAGATTTATTGCTGTCGCAGAGTTTTTTCGGAAGTGATTCTCAGGATTTTAATTTTTCTAAATTACTTGCCGGTTCTGAAGGTACTTTAGCTTTTACTACTTCCATACGTTTGAATTTGGTTGCACTTCCACCCAAAGAGAAAGTGTTGGTATGTGTTCATCTGGAGTCGGTATATCAAGCTTTGGAGGCTAATCTTATTGCTCTCAAATATAAGCCTGCTTCCATTGAATTAATGGATAAGGCAATTATGGATTTAACTAAGGCTAATCGAAATCAAGATAGAAATAGATTTTTTGTAAAAGGAGACCCCAGTGCTATTCTGATTGTTGAATTTGCCGAAGAAAGCATAATTCAGATTGATTCAAAAGTCAAGGCTATGGAAGCTGCTATGCGAGCAGCTTCTTATGGGTATCATTTTCCGGTAGTAAGAGGTGATGACATTAAAAAAGTATGGACCTTGCGCAAAGCAGGGCTGGGCTTGCTATCTAATTTGCCAGGTGATGCTAAGCCGGCTCCTGTTATTGAAGATACTGCAGTGCTCCCGGCAAAACTTCCGGCTTATATTGCTGATTTTGATAAAGTACTTGCAAAATATAATCTTTCTTGTGTTTATTATGCACATATCGCCACAGGAGAGCTACATCTGCGTCCAATATTGAACCTGAAAGAGCCTAAAGATGTGGAACTGTTCCATACCATTGCACTAGAATCGGCTAAATTGGTTAAGAAGTATAGAGGTTCCTTGTCAGGAGAACATGGTGATGGTAGATTAAGAGGTGAATTCATCCCTTTTATGATAGGAGAACATAATTATCAGTTATTAAAACAAATTAAAGATTTATGGGATCCTAAGCATATTTTTAATCCGGGAAAAATTACCGACACACCGAAAATGAATAGGCAGTTACGTTATAAAGCCGGACAAGAAACCAAGGAAATAGAAACTATTTTTGATTTTTCTTCTACTCAGGGATTTTTAAGGGCAGTGGAAAAATGTAATGGCTCAGGTGATTGTAGAAAAACCGAACTTAGCGGTGGTACCATGTGTCCAAGTTATATGGCCACTCGTGATGAGCAAAATGCTACTCGTGCAAGAGCAAATACTTTGCGTGACTATATCACTAACTCTACCAAGACCAATCCTTTTGACCATCAAGAGATATATGACTCCTTAGATTTGTGCCTGTCGTGTAAGGCATGCAAGTCGGAATGTCCTTCGAATATTGATATGACTAAATTTAAAGCAGAATTTTTGCAGCATTGGTATGATGAGCATGGGATTCCGCTTAGGTCTAGGTTGATAGCATATATTTTTCAGATTAATAAACTGGGTATGCTATTGCCTCAGCTGTTTAATTTTGTTGCAAAGAATAAAACAACCTCTGCTATTTTAAAGAAGGCCATAGGCTTTGCCCCCAAACGATCTATTCCTGTTTTATACAAAACCACATTAAAATCATGGTTAAAGGCGAATCAATATAGCGGTGAAAATAACAAGGGTTTAGTGTATTTTTTTGCCGATGAGTTCACTAATTATAATGATGTTGAGATTGGTATTACAGCTATAAAACTATTGAATCGTTTGGGTTATAAGGTGGTAGTTCCAAAGCATGCTGTTAGTGGTAGAACTTTTTTTTCTAAAGGATTTCTCCGTAAAGCAAAAGAAATTGCCAATAAAAATGTTTTTTTGCTTGCTGCAAAGGTGAGTGCCGATGAGCCTATTGTTGGAATTGAGCCTTCAGCAATATTAACATTTAGAGATGAATATCCTGAAATTGTGGATAAAGAATTGCGTAAGCAGGCAAAAGACTTGGCTAAGAATGCTCTTATGATAGATGAATTTTTGATTCGAGAGATGAAAGCCGGTAGGATAAAAAAGAGTCAGTTTTCAACAAAAGAAGTTCATATTAAACTTCATGGTCACTGTCAGCAAAAAGCTGTGGCAAGTACAAAGCCTACCATGCAAATGCTTTCTTTTCCTGAAAACTATTATGTTGAAGAAATTCCTTCCGGATGTTGTGGAATGGCAGGGAGTTTCGGCTATGAAAAAGAACATTATGACTTATCCATGAAGGTAGGGGAGCTGGTGCTTTTTCCTACCATTAGAAAAATGGCTGCGCAAGAGATTATTGTTGCGCCGGGTACTAGTTGCCGCCATCAAATTAAAGATGGCGTTCAAAGGAAAGCGCTTCATCCGGTGGAGGTACTTTATAATGCTTTAGTATAGAGTATTTCAGCTTATAGAATAATCGATGAAGTTTATTTGATAATTAATTTGAATATCTTAGAAACCGTATCATCAGAAATTCTTAGAAAATACATCCCTCTTGATAGTGAGTTTAAATTGATATTATATTGAAAGTCTTGTTTTTGTAGTGAGATAATTTTTTTAAGAATTGTCTTGCCGGAGATATCCATAAGTTGTAATTTAATTGCTTTTTTAGAATTTACTTTACCGGAGAGAGTGAAATTTCCACTAGAAGGGTTAGGGTAAATAGTTATTCCCTGCAACAAATTGTTAGTAGATGAAATGCCACTGCAATTGGTGAAGTGAATTAGAATGGAGTCGGTATTTGTGCAGCCATTGGAGGCAAGCATTTGTACACTGATTTCTTTCGTGCCAAAGCCAATACCGGCGGAGTCCACATAAATAACTTGTGAAGTGCTGTTGTTGGACCATAATTGAGAGACAAGATTAGAATCAACAGCTAAGGTAATGCTGTAATAGCCACATACGGTAGTATCGCTTCCAAATAGAGCATGTGGAATAGGGAGAACATGGACGGAAATACTGGTGTCGAAGGTGCATCCAAAACTATCAATAGCAGAATAAGTATATTGAAAAATACCTGAATCAGGAGGGAGTATGCTTATCTGATTTCCATTGGTTTGGATAATACTACTATCAGGATCCCATGATGATGAGGTGATTAATTGATTAAATGATAGCCCATTATTACTGGAAATATCAATTCCCCAATCAAAGAGAAATCCATTATCAATCTGCATATTGTCAGTAATAGTAATCTGCCATGTTCCATTTAAAGGACATCCTAATAGTGAGGTATAGGGAGTCTCCGGCTTATATATTACCAAAGGATAAGGTGGTAATGCTGTTGAAGTGGCAGGATAGGCAAATGAGGGTGGCAAATAATGATGGTTGGTATAGTAAGCTCCAGTGACGTCAGTATAGGTATAATTGTAGGTGCTAGCGGCATTTATCATGGTTGTGGTACCACTATTTCTCCATGCATATTCATAGCCCAAGCCAGGTATTGGGTGGGGGTTGTTATCAATGGGTTCTCCTAAAAAAGTATTACCTCCGCCAGGATATGATTTCAAGGTGGCCTGTTGTCCGTTGGGACAAGTAATGCTAATATCTAAATCTCCTAAATAACTATGTTCCAGAGTTGCGGTAATGGTTAAATCATTGACGTTGGTGAGAGTTTGATTGATGGGGGAAAAGTAATTGATATATGAAGAGTAAGAGGTTCCTGAACCATCAGGTAAATAATGTAGCGAATCATTACCAAAGTAACTATTTAGAATTATACTGTCGGGAGAAACTTCACCTGTTAATATGGTGGTATCACCAAGACAAAATGTAGGAATTAAAGTGGTAGTGTTTGAAAAATTAGGAGTAGGAGCAATATAAACATGAATATTCAAGGTGTCTAGCGCAGGGCAAGCATTGGAGTCAATGGCTGTGAGTGTAATAATTTGAGAAGAAATGATGTTTGAAGGTTCGCTTAAATATTTGTTTTGGGTAATGCCGTTAGCCATATTCCAGAAAAAAGCAGTGGTGCTATCGCTTTGATGGTATAAAGAGTCGTTGGAACTATAAACTCCTGAAACCATTAGATTTATAGTGTCATTGGGACAGGTCTCTAAGGTATAGGTGTTATTGTTTTGTTGACTAAGTTGACTGTTGGAGTTTAATAGGAGGGTAAAACCTTGACAATCAACTTGAATCGTTTTTGTATTCTTAGACTTGTTTATAGGATTAAGTTGAACTTGATTCCGGAATATAGCTCTTGATTGATCTTTTATGATTAAATTAGAGTTGTTTTGTTGAGCGAAAGAGTTATTAATCTCGATAAAATAAAAGCTTGCCGAGAGAATAATAAGCTGTAGAATATAAAAGTTTTTCATTGTTTTTTGGTGTTAATATATAAATAAAACAAAAGAAAGTTAGATTCAATAAAATAATATTAAAAGATTAATGTATTGTATAAAGGCTCTTCTTTAGTCTAACACTGAAGTGT
>WGCS01000178.1 GCA_015493685.1 Bacteroidales bacterium | reverse complement strand
CTCTTCCTTTTTGTCTTGACAACAAAGAGGGAGCAAAAGTAATCTATATAGTATGCAAGCGCTTTTTAAAAGTATATAAAATACTAATCTATAGTTATTTACAAATGTAATTTGCATAATTAGTACAAGGTCTTCGAGCTTAATAGTGTAAAATTTGTGCAATTATTAAAGCTTGATAAAGCAACTTTTTGTTATTCAAAAGCACAACTTTTTTTTAACTTCTTCGTCTTGAAGTATTTTTATACCTCTACACCTCAGAAATCAAAAAACAGATGCACGTTTCGACAAGCTCAACGCATAGCTTCTGAGCTTTTCAGCAGAGCCTATTTGCAATCGGGACAAATACCTTTTATGACAAAGTTAGCTCCTTCAAAGCTAAAACCTTCGGGTAACTCCATTTTTGGAAGAGGCATATTTTTCATACAACGAGTTCTGCCGCACTTGATACAAAGAAAGTGGATATGCAAATCATCTAATGAACAGGTACAATCATCATCGCATAAAGCGTATTTTACTGCTCCTGTTCCATCATCAACACTATGTATTAATAATTTGGTTTGAAAGGTCTTTAAGGTTCTGAAAATTGTGGAGCGTTCAACCAGATCAAATTGTTTCTCAATCTCCATTAGGCTTAAAGCTTTTTTGTTTTTACTAAGAATATCATATACTAACTCACGCATTGGAGTGGGTTTAATGTTCTTTGCTTTTAGTTTATTCTCAGTATCTTTATTCTCAGTATCTTTATTCATGGTTTAGCTTTATTATTTTTGAATTGTTAGGGAGGCAAAAGTACTAATTAAGCCTTGGTTCTCCATAATATTTTTTCTTTAACCAGAATGAAACTCGAACCAGTAGAATTAATGCAGGGACTTCAACCAATGGGCCAATTACTCCTGCAAAAGCTTCTCCCGAATTCAGTCCGAAAACTGCAATTGCTACTGCAATTGCCAATTCAAAATTATTTCCTGCTGCTGTAAATGCAACTGATGCTGTTTTATCATATTCTGCCCCTGTTGCTTTGGTAATGAAAAATCCAATAAAAAACATTAACGCAAAATAGATAAGTAGAGGAACTGCAATAATTAGAATATCCATTGGAATTTTAACAATTAGTTTTCCCTTTAGTGAGAACATAAGCACAATTGTAAACAAAAGAGCTATTAAGGTTATAGGCGAAATTGTCGGAATGAATTTCTTGGTATACCATTCCACGCCTTTGAATTTCACTAATATAAGTCTGCTTAATATTCCCAGTAGGAATGGAATTCCCAAATAAATAGCCACACTTTCTGAAATAGTTCTGATGGAAATATCCACAATAGCTCCTTTAAAACCAAAATAGGGAGGAAGAACAGTAATAAAAATCCAGGCGTAAAAACTATAGGCAAAGACTTGAAAAATACTATTCAATGCTACCAATCCGGCTCCATATTCGCTATTTCCTTCTGCAAGGTCGTTCCAAACCAATACCATTGCGATACACCGAGCCAAGCCGATAAGTATCAGCCCAATCATATATTCCGGATAATCACGTAAAAATGTAATTGCTAAAATAAACATTAAAGCAGGTCCTATTATCCAATTAAGAATAAGTGAAATGGAAAGGATTTTTGTGCTTCGGAAAACTTTTGGCAGTAATGTGTAATTTACTTTTGCTAAAGGAGGATACATCATTAATATCAAACCGATGGCAATGGGGATATTGGTCGTCCCGCTACTATAAGAGTTGATGATACTTGGAAATGTTGGTATAAAGTACCCAAGTGCAACTCCAATTGCCATGGCGATAAATATCCAGATAGTAAGATTTTTGTCGAGAAAGCTTAATTTCTTTGTTGCCATTTTTTATGATTTTAGTTGAGAGAAAAAGAAGAATGATTTATTTGAAACTATATTCTTTGTTATTCTATCGAATATTACCATTTATTCCGTGTTAAATCCAGTATTCCATTCACAATTGTTAAGGGATGCGAAGGATTGCCGGGAATATATAAATCAACATAAATATCTTTTAATACGCTTCGATTAAGCGCCTTGCTGTCGGCAAAAACACCACCACTAATGGCATCTAAGCCACAAAGCACCACTATTTTGGGCTCAGGAATAGCATCGTAGGCAATACGCAACGCTTTAGCCATATTTTCTGATATTGGTCCCGTAACAACTATTCCATCAGCATGGCGAGGTGATGCGGTAAACTCTACGCCATAACGTCCCATATCAAAGTTGGCATTTCCGGCAGCACCTAGTTCTGTTTCGCAAGAATTATCACCTCCGGCAGAAAGCTGTCGTAGTTTTAATGATTTATTGAATATTGATTTAATTTCATTTCGAATAGAGTTCTTGTCAACTTTTATTTCTGTTGTTTCGCCTTCTTTTATAATTAGATCTTCTCTTTTATTCGATGCTATTTTGTAGTCTTGGGTAAATTTTATTTTTTGGGGAAAAGCAAAAGCACATTCTCCGCAAAAAGCACATTTCCCCATATCCAAACTTATAGGGTTGGTATGGATAGCGTTTAAAGGACAAATGTCAACTAATGCTTGCTCGTCAACTTCTGCCATACTTATCTCCGGTCGGCCACGAAAAGGAGGCTCTAAAGCTACATTCTTTAAATCTGGAATGTATTGTCTACCATTATGATATATTACTTTCGTTTCTTTAATCATTTTACTACACTTTCATATAAAT
>WGCS01000177.1 GCA_015493685.1 Bacteroidales bacterium | reverse complement strand
TTTCTAGGAACAACCGATCAGACAGGGTTTATAAAATCCGCGATTATGCCGGCGCCCTTAACGGTGCTAAAAAAACCGAACAGGAATGGGCAAACGGCGAAAAGTAATTATTATAGGCTCGGCATGGCCGCTGCGGGGAGGTGGTATTGCTACATTTAATGAACGGCTGGCAAGAGCTTATCAGGACAGAGGTGATGAAGTTATCATCTATTCTTTTAGTTTACAGTATCCTTCTTTTCTTTTTCCCGGCAGTTCGCAATATACTGATGAGCCTGCTCCAGAAGGCTTAACTATTAAAACGTCCATTAATTCAATGAATCCGTTAAACTGGATAAAAGTTGGGAGGAGAATTAAGGAGTTAAAACCAGATTTGGTGGTTGTTAGGTTTTGGATTCCCTATATGGGACCTGCTTTAGGTACTATTTCAGGCATCATCCGAAAAAGTGGTATCAAAGTGGTTGCAATTGTTGATAATATTATCCCACATGAATCTAAACTTGCAGATAAACAGCTGGCTAAATATTTTGTTAAACGGGTTGATGGTTTTGTAACTATGTCTAAAGCAGTTTTGACTGACTTAAAGAATTTTGACAATAAAAAGCCAAAATTATTAACTGTCCATCCTCTGTATGATAATTTTGGGAAAGCTGTTCCGCGTGAAGTTGCTTTGAATAAATTGGGCTTATCCGCGGATTATGACTACCTGTTGTTTTTTGGCTTTGTTCGGGAATATAAGGGGCTTGACCTTTTGTTAAAAGCTTTTGCCAATGATAAGCTGAGAAAATTTCCTGTTAAACTATTGGTGGCCGGTGAGTTTTATATTGATAAAAAGCCTTATTTGGAGTTAATTGATGAACTTAATATTAAGGATGATGTAATTTTACATAGTGAGTTTATTCCTAATCACGATGTTGTAAATTATTTTTGTGCAGCAAGTTTGATAGTACAGCCTTATAAAGAAGCAACGCAAAGCGGTATTACCCAGGTGGCTTTTCATTTTGATAAGCCTATTATTACAACCAACGTTGGAGGACTTGCTGAAATTGTAACAGATAAGCGTGATGGTTATGTCGTTGAACCAGATCCTGGTCAAATCGCTAATGCTATATTTACTTTTTTTTCGTTAGATAAAGAAGACGAGTTTACACAAAATGTTAAAGAGGATAAAAAAAGGTTTTCCTGGGATTCTTTATTGGATACCATTGATGGGGTAATTTAATGCTTTGGCGGGTAAATCTACGTTTGATTAATTTAGTGAACTTTACACTTTGAGATTATTAAAGTTTTATTTACCTTTGGTGCTTAAGCTTTTGGAACTTTAATACTTTATGCTATGAAAAAATTATATATTCTTGTCGTTTTTGGTTTGTTCTTTGTGTCTAATTGCTTCTCTCAGAAAATGATAATAGTTCTTAAGCCCGGGCCTGATAAGGGTAAAGATGCCATAGTATTTACTGAATATCCTGATAATAATTATGGAAAAAGTAAGCTTATTAAGGCAAATGCCTGGACATGGGATGGTGACTTTGGTATCGAACGCAGCCTGTTTCAATTTGATTTGGATACGATTGTAAATGCTGAAAATTTAATTTCGGCAAAGCTCAACCTATATTATCATTATTTAAATGTAGGACAGGAACTGGAACAGACCCTTTCCGGTGATAATGATTGTGTTATCAAGAGGGTTATTTCTCGTTGGGAAGAGAATAAAGTCAACTGGTATAATCAACCTCAGACTACAGAAGAAGATCAGGTTATATTACCTCCTTCTACAAGTCCACGTCAAGACTATCTTGGAATTGATGTAACTCCACTTGTTATAGATATGCTTAATCATCCCGATAGTAGTTTTGGTTTTATGATAAAAATCTACAAAGAAGAAACTTATCGTAGAATTGCCTTCGCCTCCAGCGACCACCCCGATCCTGACAAATGGCCCGAGTTGGTTCTGGAAGTTAATTGCGATTCTTTAACGACAGCGGGATTCGACAAGTCAATAGAAAATGGAATGTACAGGTTTACCGATACCTCTCACAATGCCTCTTCCTGGTACTGGGATTTTGGAGATGGTTATTATTCTACTGTTCAAAACCCAATGCATGCCTTTTTTGTTGATGACACGGTGCAGGTTTGCTTAACCGTTACAGGAGGTTGTGGTACCGATACCTATTGTCAAACCTTTAAGCCCAGCCTGACTTCGGTAAATCAGAATCTGTTTGAAAATGAAATATACCTCTATCCTAATCCTGCAGCAAACCGGGTATTTATAAGGTCTAAGGGTGTAAAACCAAGCCGTCTGACAGCTGATATTTACAACGCTTTAGGGATGATAATCAGCCACATTGATTTTAATAATGCCGATGGAGAAAAGTCGTTTGATGTTTCAGGGCTTTCTTCAGGGGTTTATTATGTGCATTTGAAATCAGGTAAA
>WGCS01000176.1 GCA_015493685.1 Bacteroidales bacterium | reverse complement strand
ATATAATAGGATGGCTAATCATAAGTCTGCAATCAAACGAATTAAAACCAACGAAAAGAGAAGAATTCATAATCGTTTTTATGCTCGTAGCATGAGAACTGTAATTCGTAAATTTCGTGGTTTAACTGATAGAAATGAAGCAATAGAAAAACTTCCTTCAGTAGTTTCTATTATAGATAAAAATGCTAAGCGTGGTATTATTCATAAAAGAAAAGCTGCGAATTTAAAATCTAAGTTAACAAAATTAGTTGCTAAGATGTAATTGGAATAAAATTCTTTTAAGGAAACCGTTTTACTTTGAAGTAAAACGGTTTTTTTATACCCGAATTATTTCCTATAACTGTATTATTACTGCCTTTCGCTTTATTAATGGCAAAGGCTAAGAGTAAATTATTTACTTTTGTTATCCTATTTAGTTGATATTAATCTTTTATGACTTATAAACCTCTAATATTTAGTTTATTTAGCCTCTTTATGGTAGTGGCTTCGGCTTCCTTTGGACAGAATACCAAAGCGTATTTAAATTACAATCAATTTTATTCTCCCACTGATGGTTCTTATATAGAAACGTATACTGCCATTGACGGAAGTAGTTTGCATTGGAAGAATATCGATAATAAGCTTAAATCGGAAGTGGAACTGACCATTATTTTTAGAAAAGATAGTCAAATTGTAAACTTCTCCAAAGAAATCATACATAGTGCGATAAATGATAGCTCGGCAATGCAACAACTGTTTATGCATACCAATCGTTATCGTTTGAAACAGGGTAATTATGATATGAGTATTAAAATTAATGACCTCAACGATACTATTGAAGCTTTTTTTGTCAATACACCACTTGCAATTTATAATTTTAGCGACAGTATTAAAATATCGTCAATAGAGGCATTCACTGCTAAGAAAAAAGACAGCATCCATACCGACATAAGTAAGAGTGGCTACCTGTTTACTCCTAATATTTTTAATTTCTATTCGCCACAGGATAGCCTTTTAAAGTTTTATGCCGAAATATATAATACCGATAAAGTTTTAGGATTGGGAAATCCATATATTGTTACGTATTCAATTATTAATGCCGTTGATAATAAATTACTTCCCAAGTATCGACAATTTAAACGTTTAACATCTAGACCAATACAGCCTTTGATGAGCCAAATAGATATTACTGATTTACCATCGAGTAATTATCTTTTGGTCGTTGAAGTACGTGATAAAAATAATAAGCTTCGTGCGAAACAAGATTATATTTTCCAGAAGCAGAGTATTCCAAAACCAATGAAAATCAATAATATATCCTCAGTGGATATTACTTCAACCTTTGTTGAGCTGATAACGGGTGTTGACACTCTCGCGGAATTATTGCGTAGCCTTACTCCAATATCTTCAGAACAGGAAAATGAATTTGCAAATCAGCTTATCAACGATAGTAATGCTGTCATTATGCAACAATATTTATATAACTTCTGGCAAATGCGTAATCCCAATGCACCGCTAAAGGCTTTTAGTGATTATATGGCTAAGGTGCGATATGCCGATAAAGTATATGGAACGCGTATTAACAGGGGTTATGCCACCGACAGAGGCCGTGTCTATTTACAATATGGTAAGCCCAATTCCATAGCCCGCGATTATCATGATCCTTCGGCTTTCCCCTATGAGATATGGCATTATTATCAAGCACGAGGCCAGCGTAATATTAAATTTATTTTTTATAATACCGATTTGGCCAGTAACGAATTTTATTTGCTTCATTCCACTGCCATTGGCGAAATTAATGATTATCAATGGCGTATTCATATCAAGAAAAGAAATTCCGGTTTCCATTCCATTGATGATGAAGGTGGGCGCAAAGATGATTGGGGCAGTAACCTTAACAGGCATTTTCAAAATCCACGATAAGTTGTTTAATATCGCTGATTATATGTATGTTAGATGACTATATTATGTGTTTCTCCAATAAATATGCTTTGGTAAAACAATCTTTAAAAGGCAAGATAAAAAGCCTATATTTGCCTTTCAAAATTTATTCTATTGAGTCATAAATCACAAATAAAAGTAGCTGTTGTCATTCTTAATTGGAATGGTCGCAAATTTTTAGAGAAATTCCTCCCTTCTGTCGTAAGTTATAGCACAGGGGCAGAAGTAATTATTGCCGATAATAATTCCACCGATGACTCCATTGAATTTTTACAACAACATTATCCTCATTTACGACTTATTATTAATAAAGAAAATGCCGGTTTTGCAGGAGGATACAACAAAGCTCTTGCCCAAGTTGATGCAGAATATTATGTGTTGTTAAATAGCGATATTGAAGTTACTGATAATTGGGTGATGCCCATTATTGAGGAGATGGATAAGGATAGCAGCATAGGCGCAGCACAACCCAAACTGTTATCCTATTACAAAAAAGATGAATTTGAATATGCCGGTGCTTCAGGAGGATTTATCGACAAATATGGATATCCCTTCTGCCGTGGACGTGTTTTTGCCAATTTGGAAAAAGATGAGGGACAATACAATTCCATAAAAGAAATATTTTGGGCTACTGGCGCAGCCATGTTTGTCAGGGCAGAAGTTTATCATAAATTGGGGGGACTTGATGAGGATTTCTTTGCTCACATGGAAGAAATTGATTTCTGCTGGCGTCTAAAACATAATGGCTATAAGGTAATGTCGATTCCATTAACCATTGTATTTCATGTTGGTGGCGGAACGCTGCCAAAAAACTCATCCCAAAAGACTTATCTTAATTTTAGAAATAACTTCTCCTTGCTTTTTAAAAATTTGCCCAAAAATCGGTTGATAAAAACATTTATTGCTCGTTTGTTCCTTGATGGCATTGCCGGTTTACGTTTTCTGTTAGAAGGCAACTATAAAGATACATGGGCTGTGATAAGGGCACATTTTTATTTCTACAGGCATCTCAATGCATTATTAAAAAAACGTAAAGGGAAAGAGGTTCATCCTGTTTCCACCATGTATAATAAAAATATTGTATTCCAACATTTTCTCTTTCATAAGAATAAGTTTTCGGAATTAGACTCCAAAGACTTTAGTTAATTGCCGACTGTTGGTCCCAAAAAGGGAGTAAAACAAAACTCTTTTTCCTTACATTTGCAACCTAATTTTTTATATTATAAAGTATGGCACAAAAACCAAGTATTCCAAAGGGTACCAGAGACTTCTCGCCACAGCAGATGGCTAAGCGTAACTATATTTTCAATACCATAAAGAAAGTTTATGAGCTTTTTGGCTACCATCAAATAGAAACTCCTGCCATGGAGAATCTGAGTACTTTAATGGGAAAATATGGTGATGAAGGGGATAAGCTTCTCTTTAAGATATTAAATTCAGGCGATTATTTGAAGAAAGTTACCCTCGACGAAATAGAAAAAGGAGTGAGTGGACAGCTGACGAACAAACTGAGTGAAAAGGGGCTCCGCTACGACTTGACAGTTCCTTTTGCACGTTATGTTGTTCAGCATAGAAATGAAATTCAGTTTCCATTTAAACGATACCAAATACAAGCTGTTTGGCGCGCCGACAGGCCTCAGAAAGGACGCTATCGTGAATTTTTTCAATGTGATGCCGATGTTGTTGGAAGTAAT
Source organism: Bacteroidales bacterium (assembly GCA_015493685.1). GTDB lineage: Bacteria > Bacteroidota > Bacteroidia > Bacteroidales > UBA1556 > UBA6267. The sequence goes on along the minus strand of WGCS01000176.1, from coordinate 5,122 downwards.
TCGTTGCTAAATGAGATGGAAATTGTGCTTATGATAGATAAGGTTTTTAAAGCGCTTAATATCAACGTAACCATCAAAATCAACAATAGAAAAATATTGGCAGGAATCGCTGAAACCATTGGCTATGCTGATAAATTGATCGATATAACCGTAGCAATGGACAAAATTGATAAGATTGGTACAGAAGCTGTTTATGCTGAATTACGTGAAAAAGGGATAAGTGATGATGCCATAAATATGTTGGAACCATTTATGAATCTACAGGGTAATACCAATAACGCTAAAATAAATTGCCTGGGCCAACTTATTGGGGATTCCGCCATTGGGAATAAAGGAATACTCGAAATCGAGGAGGTGTTTAATCGCCTTAAAAATATTGATTTACACAATGAACTGGAACTGGATCTTACTCTGGCGAGAGGATTGAGTTATTATACCGGAGCAATTTTTGAAGTTGTTGCCAATGATGTGAAGATGGGTAGTATCTGTGGAGGAGGTCGTTATGATGATTTGACAGGGATATTTGGTTTGAAAGATGTTTCCGGTGTGGGAATTAGCTTTGGGGCAGATAGGATTTATGATGTGTTAAACGAACTTGATGGCTTTCCTGAATCATCCATAAAGGGTACTCAGGTACTTATCCTTAACTTTGGTGAAGAAGAGGAAGTGGAAGCTGTTAAAATTGTTAATATTCTTAGAAATAACAATATAGCATCAGAGTTGTATCCCGAGAATAGCAAAATGAAAAAGCAAATGAATTATGCTAATAATAATAATATCCCTTATGTAATATTAGCAGGAAGCAAGGAGTTGAGTTCTGGACTTTTGACACTTAAAAATATGGAAAGTGGAGAGCAAAAATCACTGTCAATTGATGCTATTATTAATGAAATTGGTAATTAGTATTGATATTATTCAATAATAGTAGTGATAATTTTGTTTGATGTCGAGTGTTATATATGGTCGAAATAGTTATTTTTGAGTCATTAATTATTAAATTAGTAAATCACAAAAAATAATATTTATGAAAATTACAGTAGTAGGAACAGGATATGTTGGTTTAGTTACCGGTGCCTGTTTGTCTGAGGTAGGAATTGATGTTAGTTGTATCGATATTGATAAAAAGAAAATTGATAATCTAAATCAGGGTATTATTCCCATCTGGGAGCCCGGTTTAGAACCTATGGTAAAACGAAATTTTGAGGCCAATCGCTTACATTTTTCCACTGATTTATCTAGTGCAATAGACGGTGTAGATGTAATCTTTGGTGCAGTAGGCACTCCTCCTGATGAGGATGGAAGTGCAGATTTACAGTATGTGTTAAATGTGGCTAGAGAAGTAGGACGTAATATGAATGACTATTTGGTTATGGTCACCAAAAGTACTGTCCCCGTTGGAACAGCAGAAAAGGTACGTCAGGCAATTCAAGAAGAACTTGATAAAAGAGGTGTAGAAATCCCATTCGATGTAGCCTCTAATCCGGAGTTTCTAAAAGAAGGTGATGCGGTAAACGATTTTCTGAAGCCCGATCGAATAGTGGTGGGAGTAGAGTCGAATAGAGCAAGAGATATAATGGCACGATTGTACAAGCCCTTTACACTTAACGGTCATCCTGTTATTTTTATGGATGTTCCCTCGGCCGAAATGACCAAGTATGCTGCTAACTCTATGTTGGCGACAAAAATAAGCTTTATGAACGATATTGCTAACCTATGCGAGATAATGGGTGCCGATGTTAATATGGTTCGCAAAGGAATAGGCTCTGATAGCCGCATTGGTTCAAAATTTATTTATCCCGGCATTGGTTATGGTGGCAGTTGTTTCCCTAAAGATGTTAAAGCTTTAATTAAAACTGCCGAAGATAATGGCTATAGCCTTAGAATACTGAAAGCAGTAGAAGAGGTTAACGAAAGTCAAAAATCGCGCCTCTTTTATAAAGCAATGCAATACTTTGGGAGTGATTTAAAAGGAAAAACCATTGCTCTTTGGGGCTTGTCGTTTAAACCTAAGACTGATGATATGCGCGAAGCTCCTGCCTTAGTCCTTATTGATAAATTAATAGCTGAAGGAGCTAAAGTTAAGGCTTATGACCCTGTTGCAATGGAGGAGTCAAAACGTAGAATTGGCGATAAAGTGGAATATACAGAAGATATGTATGGTGCACTTGTCGATGCTGACGCTTTAATGCTTGTAACCGAATGGCCTGAATTTAGAATGCCTAATTTTGATGTTGTTAAGAAACTCCTCAATACAGCGGTTATCTTTGACGGTCGTAATCTCTATGAAAGAGAATTCATTGAGGATAAAGGGTTTGATTATTTTAATATAGGTACAAATAAAAAGTAAAATCGAATTAAATTATTATTAGAAGGGAAATTTTGTCAGATACAAAGTTTCCCTTTTTTGTTATTAGCACAATGGCTAAATAATCCAACTCTATTTTTATGCTCTATCTGCTACAAAAAAAACAGTAATCATAATGGAATTTAAATAATATCTCTATCTTTGCCTTATTAGCGAAATGTTAAATTTCTAACTGATGAAACGAGCATGACAATTTTTAATCTTAATTTGACCCACCTGTCTATTGACAGACAATGCCGGGCAATGATTAAAATATTGTCTCCGAAATATATCTAGGTTACCAAATTAATAAAATTAAATATATGAAAACAATATCAATTATTATTGCCGTTTTTTTGCTGAGTTTTGTACAGAAAGAATATCACTCTCAACAAGGAGTTAGTTTTAATTTTGAGAAATACCAAGAAGGAACAATACCTATAGCTTGGACAGAAGCAGTTACCGGAGATGGGGGAATGTGTAGCTGGAAGATTGTAGATGATAAAAACTCAAAGGTGTTGTCTCAATTATCCACTCAACGATTAGAATATCGATTTAATGTAATAACAAACAATGACTTATCCTATAAAGATGTGGCGATTAGTCTTAAATTTAAAGGCGTTAAAGGAATTAGCGATCAGGGCGGAGGACCAGTTTGGCGATATAAGGATCATGACAACTATTATGTGGCAAGGGCAAATCCGTTGGAGAATAACTATCGTTTGTATAAAGTAGTAAATGGGTATAGGTTGGAACTTAAAAGGGCAAAAGTTAATATGCAGACAGGGAAATGGTATTCGTTGAAAATCACAATGATAGGAAATAAGATACAATGTTTCTTTAATGGGAAATTATTGATGGAAACTACTGACAATACATTTTCAGAGGCAGGAAAAATTGGATTGTGGACCAAATCTGATGCCGTAACTTATTTTGATGATTTAAAAATAAGTCCATTAAAATAATATTTCTTCCATCTCTTTTAGCATTGAGACCTCACTATTGCAAATAGTTATTAATTTAAACAATGAGTAGTGATGTTTATGATTTTTTGATTGAAGATGCTGTCTCCGGTGAGGGAAAACACTAAGTCAAGCTGTGGAGTACTAAAAAAATAGCGGATAAGTAGCTATTTATGCTGTCTCTTCTTAGGAGTATTGAGTAAAAACAGTTACTTTTGCTGTTGAATAGAAATAGAATATGGATTTAAGAGAGTTGCTTTGGTAGCTCTCTTTGTTTTTTACTGTTTTTCTGCTGAAATAATGTTTTGGCTTAAAGAATAGAGTACAACTTTTTATAGATTAAATAAATTTTATAGATGACTAAATTATTTTTTTTAATTGCTTTTTTATTGGTAATAAATAAATTTGCGACAGCACAAATAAGTATACTTTTTGATGCCTCAAAAGCTGAAACAGCTAATAATTCCGATTGGATAGTTGATGCGGACACTTATAATTTAGGATATAATCCTACGGCTTATATTGGTGGACATGAGGCTAATGCACAAAGAATTCCCACGCCGGCTCAGTCAGGAATCACTTCTTCCACTTCTCAAAATTATTGGGCAGGAGCTCTTTCAGCTTGGGCTGTGGATGCTGCCAAACTGGGTTATCATATTGAAACCTTACCCTATAACGGACTTATAACTTATGGTGATGCTACTAATCCTCAGGATCTTTCAAATTATACTGTTTATGTAGTTTGCGAACCTAATATTTTATTTTCTGCGAGTGAGAAAGTTGCTATTATTAATTTTGTACAAAATGGTGGAGGTCTTTTTATAATTTCTGACCATAATAATTCTGATAGAAATGGTGATGGACACGATTCTCCTGATATTTGGAATGATTTGATGCAAAATAATTCTATTCAAGTAAATCCTTTCGGGATAACATTCGATTATGAATTTTTTTCAGATAATACTACCAATATCCCCAATTTACCCAATAACCCCTTACTCCATGGTTCTTATGGTAGCGTAACAAGTGTTGAATTTTATGGGGGAACATCAATGACCTTAGATACAGCAGCAAATGCAACGGTTAAAGGAGTTGTGTATCGTAGCGGCTTTGATAATAGTAAAAATTTAGGAGTGCTTTGTGCTTATTCAAAGTTTGGCAATGGTAAAATTGTGGCCTTGGGAGATAGCTCCCCTGCTGATGATGGCACCGGCGATCCTAACGATCATCTATACGATGGTTGGTTGCTTGATGCCAATGGTAATCATGAACGATTAATTATGAATGCAACGGTTTGGTTAGCCAATCCTACCACTAGTATCTCTAAAGTTGATTTTCGAAAAGATATTAAAGTGAGTACAGGGAATAATACCTTTAGTATTATGATTAATACAAAAAATATTGCCACTGATTTTCAACTTGATCTTTACGATATGATGGGGAGGAATATAATACAGAGAAATCATATTGCTGTCAATCAAGTCAATCAATTTTTCGTTGATAAAGATGGAGTCTTTCTATATGTAATCTCTGAGAAGGGAAGAATATATTCGAGAGGAAAGTTACTGATTAAATAGAAATAGTCTTAATCAAGCCTTGAATTTTTTGCTTCCTTTTTGTTTCAAGACAAAAAGGAAGAGCCCCCCCGGCTTAAGGGAAAAATTAACACTTATCGACCGCATTATCTCTAAAATTGCACAAAACCCAGAATAATAGATTCCGGCACCGGCAATTGCCGATGGCCAAAATCATCAGCCCGCCTCAGGCGGGCTGATGAACGTCCGCATAGGAAAGAATTGCGTTAATAAAATCAGGG
>WGCS01000175.1 GCA_015493685.1 Bacteroidales bacterium | reverse complement strand
ATGCTCTATTGTAAGCTTACTTTTGTCCATTTTTCAGTATTTCTTTTATCTCTTCCAAATAATCTGAATTCAGTTCAGATATTTCCATTAATTTTTGATTCTGATAAGATATAATGTGATCTATCTTGTCGTGCAATAATTTTATTTCCAATTCTGCTTTTAAGTTTATTTTATAATCGTTTTCACCTCTTTTTCTGTCTTTTTCTTCCTGCCGGTTTTGGCTCATCATAATAACAGGTGCTTGTATAGCAGCAAGGGTTGACAAAAAAAGGTTTAACAATATAAATGGATACGGGTCAAACGGATGAGCTGCTAAAACCCAAACATTTACACCCATCCAAAGAAAAAGAAAAACTGCAAAAGAATTGATAAAAGCCCAACTTCCTCCAAACTTTGCAACTTTATCAGCTATTTTTTGACCAACCGTTAAATCGTCCTCCAAATCGTCTTCAATATTATCGGAAATCGTCTTTTTGTTTAAAATGGAGTCAACAACGTTCTTGTCTAAATTATCATATCCATCATTATCTTCTTTGCTTATAAGGCTCATTAAATGTTTATTCCTGTATTTCTTTACTTCGTCCTCAGCAATGTAACAGTTCCTGTTAAAATCAGGGTAATCTTTTTTTATGAGGTTATAAATGGATTCCCGCAATAAATGGGCACTAATGAATAAAGGATTTTTTACTATTTCCTTATCTGCTCTATTATTACATATTACTTTTTTCATACTATTTTGCTTTAATATATTTTACTGAATTTTATGTGTTAATCATTAATGCCATACAACGGCAAATTGTATGAGTAGTGGTAGATTGCGTGGCACTTTCCTGTCAAACCGCTACGCAGTTTGAGCGGGCTATAAACCTTAGAATTTAGCACTTTCCCTGCCATTACTTATACAAAATGTTGGGCATAGTTGTTTATTCAATTTTCTTATCAATTAGTATAAATTTTAATAGTTCTATACAAATATCTCGATATTCATAAAAATCATCTGCCATAATAAAAGGAGACCATTCTGCTCCCCAATCAGGTTCAGCATGCACTAAAGATATCCTTTTATAATATCCTTCTTCGATAAAATCATATAGGTTTTCGCCATGATTGATTCTTTCTCTAAATACCCTTTTGAGAAGTTTCCTGTTAAGCCTTGTGCTATCATCTCCATATTTTTTCTGAATTAGATGCAAACAACCTTCAATAGCAAAAAAGATATTAGCTATAGCTTCTTCCCCAAATGTCCTATTTTCCCATAACATTGAAGATTTTAATAAATAATTTGCAGTTCTCATCAATAAATGATTTCGTATACTAAAATTATCTACTAATTGATTGAAAACAGTTGTACTCTTACCAATGTCGACAAAGTTGTATGCTGTCACATCTTGAATAGCTTCTCTTTCAATATAATCGCTATTTAACGGTTTAAATCTATTCTGAAACTGAATCAACTCTAATAAGAAATAACTGCGTAATTCTTTTGGGATATTATTTAAATTCTCTTCATTAATTTCAATATGATTAAAGTCTGAAAAATATATTAGTGGCTTACCTGACTCTGGAGCTAATAAAATACACGTTGCAGCTTGAAGTTCTTTTCTTGTAATCCAAGAAACCTCAGAATAGTTTGAGTATTCTTGTTCAGATGAATAGTAATTAATTGTTTGAAGAGTAGGAATTTGATTGATATTTGAATAAAGAATACCATCTCTTGATAAATCGCAATTTGGATAGTTCCCATATTTATCTAGTAATCTAAACTTCACAAATCTACTTTTCCTTTGTTTTGGGAACTTCTTAATAATTGCAGATAAATCACTCTGAATTGTTCTTCTATTATCTATTATACTTAATCCCGAATTATTTAACTCAAATAGAACTAGTTTTACAATATCTGGTTGTAAAAAATATTTCAAAAGGATTTGATTTGGGAAAGTAGTATTAAGCAAATCCATACCAGACATAAATAAGTATTCAATATCCTCTTGATTAAGTAT
>WGCS01000174.1 GCA_015493685.1 Bacteroidales bacterium | reverse complement strand
GAATATATTAGTAATCAATATGCCGACAATAATGGTAGTTTTGGTCATGTACTTGAAATTGGTATTGGTGCGGTTGGAAGCTATAAAAATATTGTAAAATTCATGAACGAACTTGAGCAAAATGTTTTGGTTACAGATATTTTCGAAACAAAATTTGAGTTAGATAATAATTCTTCGGATTTAAAAGCAGATATTAATATTTCAGTTTGGGGGATTAATCACTAATGAAAAAAATATTTTTATTTTTATTGACAATGACAATTATTGCGAATGCAGATCTTTCTGTAAAGCAAATAGAAAAGATGGTACATAAGATTCATAAACAAAGAGAAGGTATTGAATTAGAAACATTGGAGGATACAAAGGAACCTTTTGTACGATTACAAGAAGAAAATAATGTCTCAACTCTTGTAATACCAACAGTTAAAACAGCAGAAGAAGCCAAACTGGTTTTGCATGCCATTGTAAATGGTAAAGCATATATTAATGATAGTTGGATGGCAGTCAATGACAATATTTTAGGATATGAACTAAAATACATAGGGAACAAAGGTGTGGTACTTAGAAATGAAAATCATATTAAAAAATTATTCTTGCGTAAGCAGAAAAATAATTTTATAAAGCTTGAGGAGAAATAAAATGAAATACATACAAAAAATAGGAATAAAGTTATTGGTTGGAATAGGGATATTTTTTGGACTAAATACAGCTATAATGGCAAGTAATTGTTCTACAAAACTTTTTTCAGTGACGATCGATAGTAAATTAACTATTGGTGATGTGATTGATAACCTTGCAGAGACTTGTGGTTTAACAGTAATCGTAAAAGATGATGCAGCGAAATTAAGATTGAATAAAAAACTGTATTATGTTAAATTGAAAAACAGTACTTTAAATGGTTTTTTAAATACAATTTTAAAAGATAATGATTTAAATTATACATTACATGGAAATAAATTAAAGATTTCATATTTAATTACAAGAACATTCAGGATACATTATATTTCTGGAGGTAGGATTGGAAAAAGTACAGCGAATGTAACAATTGCCAATGCAAATGATGCATCAGGAAGTGCGTCAAGTAGTGGAAGTGGAGCAGCCTCTAATTCTAAAACAGGTATTAGTATAGTTAGCAGTAATGAATTTAAGTTTTGGAAAACAGTTGAAAAAGAGGTTCAACGTATACTTGGTGGGGCTGGAGATGATAGTGCCCATTATACTAAAACTGGAGATACATGGACTGATTCAGATGGAAAAATTTGGGAATACAATCCACTTGCACCTATTGTTAATCCTGAAGCAGGTATGATAACTGTTACTGGTACGGAAAGACAAATTAACAGAGTAGCTAGATATATGCATACGCTTTCTAAACAAATGGAATCACAAGTTTTAATCGATGTACGTATATTAAGTGTCGCTTTTGACGACAGTACTACTTCTGGTGTTGATTGGTCTCAACTTTATACTTTGCAGAATTTAACAATTAATTCTCTTATGGATGCACAAAAAAATATCACAGGATATAAATGGGATAATAAAGTGGGTTTGACAGAAGTTAGTGGAGGTGTTGTGCCTGCTGATCAAAGAACAGCACAGGTTGTCAGTATTACTGGTCATACAAAAGTTGCAGATGTTGTAAGATTTTTATCGACACAAGGTGATGTTAAATCTATTTCAAGTCCGCGTGTTATGACACTTAATAATCAACCAGCACTTATCTCTGTAGGGCAAGAATTATTTTATAAAATTAAATCTTCAAGTACTAGCAGTAGTGGAGGTGGTGCAGTTGCAGCAGAAGGTGAAAAAGTAGATTCAGTTTTTGCTGGTATTTTGTTGGATATTACACCTGAAATTAATACAAATGGTTATATTACATTAAAAATAAACCCTTCAATTTCTGATACGATTAATGATGTACCAAACGATGGTGCTGCTAGATCCATCCCTCCAGATTTAATACGAAGACAAATTGCTTCTGTTATAAAAGTAAAAGATGGTGAACATGCTATTTTAGGTGGGCTTATTTCAAGTAAATCTGGATTTAAAAACAATAAAATACCATTGTTGGGCGATATGCCACTTATTGGGGATTTATTTAAACGTGAAGAAAAAATTAATAAGGTAGAAGAACTTGTATTGATTATTACTCCACATATTGTTAAAAACTCTAAATCAGTTTCATTAAAAGATTTAGGATATTCAAAGTTAAATGAAAAGTAGATACTCTGTTGCAAAAAATGTATTTGTCGATTCGATTGATATCGACGATTACATTGAACTAAATTCTTCTGTTGCTGCATATCAACAACTCCAGCACAGTATGGAAAAACCTTTGAAGATGATTTTGTTATTTGGTAGACCTGGTACGGGTAAAAGTATATTACTTAATCGCATTCAAGAAAAATTAAAACATCAAAAAGAAATTTATTATTTTGATGCACCTGCACCTACTG
>WGCS01000173.1 GCA_015493685.1 Bacteroidales bacterium | reverse complement strand
ATGCTATATTAACATTAAGCTAGGCTAAGAAACAAACTTAATTTAACATGGAATCACAAACCAAAATTGAATTTATTTATTAATTATTATTACTAACCAAACATTAGTTGTTATGCGAAAAATTACCTTTTTCATTGCATTCTTCTTTTTAGCAGGAATGCAACTAATTCAAGCACAGACTACAACTGTAAGCGGTAAGATAACCAGTTCGGAAGACGGACAGGGAATCCCTGGAGCTACAGTTATTGTGAAGGGAACTACCATTGGTACTGTAAGTGCCCCTGATGGAACCTACAAAATCACCTTCGACCAAAAACACAAGACCCTTGTGTTCTCTTTCGTTGGAATGGCTTCGAAAGAAGTGCAAGTAGATGGTAAAAAAACCATCAATGTTGTTATGGAACCCAGCGTTACGGAACTTGAAGGAGCTGTTATTACAGCTTTGGGTATTTCCAGAGAGAAAAAATCTTTGGGTTATGCCACCCAAGAAGTAAGCGGAGATGATGTTAATGTTGTTAAAAATGACAACTTTGTAAACTCTATCTCCGGTAAAGTAGCCGGTGTTCAAGTAAAGACAAATAGTAACTTTGGTGGATCTACCAATATTATTATTCGTGGTACTACATCACTAACAGGAGACAACCAAGCGTTATTTGTTATTGATGGTGTACCGGTAAACAATGCCAACACTAACGGTTCTGCACAGCGCCAAGGAGGAAGTGGATATGACTTCGGTTCTGCTGTTTCAGACATCAACCCTGATGACATTGAATCTATCAACGTATTGAAAGGTGCAGCTGCAACTGCTCTTTATGGTTCACGCGCTGCCAACGGTGTAATTATTATTACTACCAAAAAAGGAAGCAGAAGTAAATCAGGAGACCAAGAAATTGGCATCACCTTATCTTCAAGTGTTACTATGGGAATAATTGACAAATCTACTTTCCCTGTTTACCAAGATCAATATGGTGCCGGTTATGGCCCTTATTATTCAGGTGGAAATTACCCAGGTCTATATGAAGATGCCAATGGTAACTTAAGTGTACCTACTACTGAAGACGCTTCTTATGGTCAAAAATTTGATCCAAATTTGATGGTTTATCATTGGGACTCATACGTACCCGAAAGTCCAAATTATGGAAAAAAAGCACCTTGGGTTAATTCACCTAATGGAGCTATCACATTCTTCAACAAAGCATATACTTTTAAGAATGGTGTAGCCGTTAACGGAGGTTCTAAAAATAGCTCTTTCCGTGCTTCTTATACTAATTTATACCAAACCGGTATAATGCCAAATAGTGAGTTGAAAAGAAACAACTTAGGTTTTAATGCCTCTCATTCTTTTGCTAAAGGTTTAGACGTTAGCGCTTCTGTAAATTATGCCAACACTAATACTACAGGTCGTAACTCTACCGGTTATTCCAATAATATTCTTTCTTCATTCCGTCAGTGGTGGGAAACCAATGTTGACGTAAGTATGTTGAAAAAAATGTACGAACAAACTGGCAGAAATGTTACTTGGAACCGTCATAGCCCTTCAAATGCTAATCCTGAATATTGGGATAACTACTATTGGGATCGTTATGAAAACTATACTAGTGATACTCGTGACCGTGTAATTGGTAACGTACAAGCTAACTGGAAACTAACTGATTACTTAAGCATAATGGGTAGAGCGTCTGTTGACTATTACTCTACTATTCAAGAAGAAAGATTAGCAGTAGGTAGTATTGCTCGTCGTTGGGGAATCAGTCGTTTGGACGTAGGTTCCGGTTATACTCGTTATAACTACAACTTCCAAGAAACTAATTATGATTTAATGGCTAACTTCAAAAAAGACCTTACTGATGATATCAACTTATCAGCAATCTTAGGTTATAATGTTCGTAGAACCATTACAAACTCTATTTATGCTTCCACTAACGGTGGTTTAGTTGTGCCTAAATTATATGCAATAGCTAATTCTAAAAACCCAGTAAATGCTCCCATTGAAAATGCACGCAAAATTGGTGTTAATGGTATTTATGGAAGTGTAAGCTTAGGTTATAAAAACTTCCTATATTTAGATGCAACATTAAGAAATGACATTTCTTCTACTTTACCAAAAGGAAACAACTCTTATATGTATCCTTCAGTGGCATTGAGTTATATTTTCTCTAATACAATTAAAGCTGATTGGTTAGACTTTGGTAAAATTCGCGCCAACTATGCAGAGGTAGGTAATTCAGCACCATTTGCTAGTATTTATGATGTATATTCAAAACCATCACCATTTGGAAGCACTCCATTGTTCTCTGTACCTAGCACTAAAAATAATATCAATCTTATGCCGGAAAGAACAAAAAGTTTAGAAGCTGGTTTAGAAATGATGTTTTTGAAAAAACGTTTAGGCTTTGACTTTGCTGTTTATAAAACAAATACTGTAGATCAAATTCTTCCTGTATCTGTTTCAACTTCAACAGGATATTCTTATAAGTATGTAAACTCAGGAGAGATTGAAAATAAAGGTATTGAATTATCCTTATTTGGCACACCATACAAATCAGATAACTTCCGTTGGGATGTAACTTTGAATTGGAGCAAAAACGTTAATAAAGTACTTTCTTTATACGAAGGTGTTGATAATCTACAACTTGGAAGTTACCAAGGTGGTATTACTATCAATGCAACAGTAGGACAACCTTATGGAACCATTCAAGGAACTGACTTTGTTTACAAAGATGGTAAGAAAGTAATTATTGCTTCCGGTAGCCGTAAAGGATATTACAAGAAGACAGCGGGATCAGACCAAGTAATTGGAAATATTAATCCTGATTGGAATATGGGTATTACCAATACTTTAACCATGTTTAAAAACTTTAAACTTAGTTTCTTATTAGACTGGCAAAAAGGTGGTAGCGTATTCTCTCTTGACCATTGGTATGGTGAAGGAACAGGATTATATACTATGACTGTTGGAAATAATGACCTTGGAAATCCAAAACGTAATTCATTGGCCAATGGCGGTGGTATTATTCAAAGTGGTGTTGTTGAAGTATTAGACGCCAGTGGTAATCCAACAGGTACATATAAACCTAATGATATTCGTATCCCAGGTGATCGTTACTCTGCATTTGGCTGGGCACGTAATCCTAATGCTCGTTATATTTACGATGCATCTTACTTAAAATTAAGAGAAGTTTCTCTTACTTATGTTTTACCAAAAGAGATGTTAGGAAAAAGCTTTTTCAAAGGTGCTTCTGTTAGCTTAGTTGGATCCAACGTTTGGATTATTTACAAAAACTTACCTGATGCAGATCCTGAAGCAGGCTTAAGTTCTGGTAACCTTCAAGGATTCCAAAGTGGTGTAATGCCAACTACTCGTAATTTTGGTTTCAATATTAACTTACAATTCTAAAAATTAAGAGCATGAAAAAGATATTATTTATTTTATTAGTATTCATTGCTGCGTCTTGTACAAAGAATTTCGAGGAAATGAACAAGAACACAAAGAGTCCCGAAGAAGTTCCGGGTCAAACGCTCTTTAGCAATGCACAGAAAAATCTTGCTAATCAATTAGCAAGTATCAATGTAAACAGTAATATTTGGAAAATCTGGGCTGAATATGTAACAGAAACCACATATACTGACGAAGCAAACTACGATGTTGTTAATCGTAGTATCCCTGATAATGCTTTCCGTACTTTCTACCGGAACACATTAGAAGATTTAAAAGCATCTGCTATTATTATGGCTAAAAAGAAATTTGTTGCCGCTGCCGATGTAGCTGCACAAAAAAACCGATTAGCCATAGTGGAGATTTTAAATGTTTATGTTTACCAACGTTTAGTTGATATCTTTGGAGATATCCCTTATAGCCAAGCACTAGATGTAGATGCCACTACCACTCCTAAATATGATGATGCAGCAACCATTTATAAAGATCTTTTCAAAAGATTAGATGCCGCTATCGCCAAATTAGATGTTACTGCCGGTAGTTTTGGTAGTGCAGATATCTATAACCATGGTGATGTAGCCAAATGGAAAATGTTTGCTAATGCTGAAAAACTGAAAATGGCTATCCATATAGCTGATTATGATGATGCCTTAGCTAAAACAAATGCCGAAGCGGCTGTTACTGATGGAGTATTAACTTCAGAAAATGACAATACTTCTTTGGTTTATTTAGGAGCCTCTCCTAATACTAACCCATTGTATTTAGACTTAGTAGCCAGCGGTCGTCATGACTTTATTGCTACAAGTGCAATCATTGAGCCAATGAAAACTCTTACTGACCCAAGAATAGGTTTATATTACACTACTATTGATACAGGTGCAGGACCAGATTATATTGGTGGCGTTTATGGTGCCAGTAATCCTTATGATCATTTTTCTCACCTAAGCTCAACTCTTGAAAATCCAACTTTTGAATGCTTGTTAATGAGCTATGACGAAGTTGAATTTTATCTTGCAGAAGCTGCAGCAAGAGGTTATAGTGTAGGTGGAGATGCTGCTTCTCATTATGAAGCAGGTATCAAAGCTTCCATTAAATATTGGGGTGGTACTGATGCTGAAGCTACTACTTACTATGCACAACCAGCTGTAACTTATGCTACTGCAACAGGAACATGGAAAGAGAAAATTGCTAAACAAGCATGGTTAGCTTCTTTTAATAGAGGATTTATTGCTTGGACAACATGGAGACGTCTTGACGCTCCTGTTCTAGATCCACCTCCAGGAATGGTACAAAGTGAAATCCCAGTTCGTTTTACTTATCCAGTTAATGAGCAAACTCTAAATGGCGCTAACTATAAATCAGCTGCTGCTGCTATTGGTGGTGACCTTCTTACTACTAAACTATTCTGGGATAAAAACTAAATTTATTCCCTTATAAATTATATAAAGGCTCGCCAAATGGCGAGCCTTTTTTTTTACGTTATTCGCTCATTCCTGAGCGATTTCTGCTATAAATATAGCAGTCAGGAATGACTGCTTTACGTTATTCGCTCATTCCTGAGCGATTTCTGCTATAAATAAAAGTAGTCAGGAATGGCTGCTTTACGTTATTCGATTATTACTGAGCGATTATTTCTAAAAATCAATATATTCTTCATCTACAAATGTACAGTCCCAATGTCTCCAATCATTAACTAATCCTGCCTTTACAGGGTTATTTATCAAATACTTAATTTGATTTTCTAATTCACTTTCACTCTTAATTATATGATCATATATCTCAGCAGACCAAAAATAACCATCTCGACCTAATTCTCTATTAATCAGGTTTGCAGAATAACCTTTAATTGAACCAAAAATAGCAGTTAGAGAAGCATTCTCAAAACCCAACTTATCAATTATTATATGAACATGATTCGACATTATACAATAGGCTATTAACTTATAATATCTACCAACATAGTATTCTAAAGAATTAATAACTATTTGAGAAACAGTATCTTTAAGTAAATAATTATGAGACTCTCCCCTATCTAAATAAGAATCTGTAATATCGAAAAACAATTCCTTTGCCAGTATTTCTTCTTTAGACTTAGTAATTGCTTTCTCATATTCTTCCTCGTAATAATCAATTACACTTTTAGGTATTGATCCTTTAATTCGATAAGTTATAGCAAATAGCCCATCATCTGGCTGAATATGAGGTAGATTCCGTCTATATTCTTCGTTATATTTTCTCATTTTACAAATATAAATATTTACTACTACTTCTCAAAGAAACCAGAGAATAATATTTATAGTGACCCTTCTGCAAATAAATAAATAGATTTTACGTATTTAAAAAAAGCAGTCAGGAATGACTGCTTTACGTTATTTGCTCATTCCTGAGCGATTGTAATACTTTCAAAAAAAGCAGTCAAGAATGACTGCTTTAGGTTTACCTTAAGAGTGATTTAGAAATAACTAAACGTTGAACCTGATTAGTGCCTTCATAAATTTGGTTAAGTTTAACATCACGCATAATTTTTTCCACTAAGAAATCTTGTGAGTAACCATCGCCGGCCATAATCTGTACTGCATCGGTGGCAATCTTCATTGCATTATCAGAAGCATAAAGCTTAGCCATTGCAGAATACATCGAAGCTTTCTTTAATCCATTATCGTAAGCGGAAGCAGCTTTCCATACAAGGGCACGAGTAGCTTCAATGCTTGTAGCCATATCAGCCAACATGAAACCAATAACTTGCTGTGATGAAATAGGCTTACCAAACTGAATTCTATTTTTGGCCCAATCACGAGAAGTCTCAAAAGCGGCACGCGAAGCACCTAACGCCAAAGCACCTACCCCATTACGGGTTCTATCAAAAGTTTTCATGGCTATAAGGAAACCCTGACCTTCTTGACCTAAAAGGTTACTTACTGGCACTTCCACATCATGGAAAATGATTTCGTTCTGAACTGATGCCCGTTGCCCCATCTTCATCATGTGAGGTTTAATTTCCACACCAGGAGTATTTGTTGGCACCACAATAGCAGAAAGACTACGACTTCCTCTACTCGGGTCAGTAAGAGCAAATACCGTTAGAAAAGTTGACACCTCAGCATTGGTAATAAAACGCTTATGACCATTGATAATATATTTGTCACCTTTACGTATAGCTGTTGATTTAATTCCTTGCACATCAGAACCTGCATTGGGCTCTGTTAGCGCATAAGCGGCAACACCTTGCACGTCATTAATCATTCCATAAAATTGCTCCTGCTGAGCCTCGTTAGCTGCTAACAATAATGGCGTTAGAGCCAATGTGTTTGCTTCTATACCTATTCCTATACCAATACAACCGGCCCCTAACTCTTCCGCTGCTATTGCTCCTTGCAATAATGAATAACCATTACCACCAAATTTGGTAGGGATAGGACCATTCATAATACCTTCTTTATAGGCTGCTTTCACTACTTCCCAAGGAAACTCTGCCGACAAATCATATTTGCGTGCATTGGGAATAATCCATCGTTGTGTAAAATCGCGATATTTCTCTTGAATCGCTAATTGCTTTTCATCTAATCTAAAATCTATCATGTCTTGTGTTTTAAAATGGGACAATAATTACTACATTAATGATGTTAAACCCAATAAGAATAGGGTTCCCTACATACATTAAAAAGTTTCGCAATATACTAAATTTACCTTTTCGCTAAACAGTAAATTAGCAATAACTTCATGTCATGTAAAAGTAATTTTTTAATATCTTGCATGAAATTTTTTTAAACCAATATCTTAATAAATTATGAGCCAATTAAGTAAGTTAGTTTTAACACTAAGCCTAAGTATTTTCTTTTCAAGTTATGCTTTTACTCAGAATCACTATCAGAAGGCATGGACAGCCTTTAACCAAAATAAACTTAATGAAGCACGAAGAGAATTACATGACGCCATTAGTCAAAACCAAAATGTTGAAAAGGCCTATCTCACGTTAAGCATTATCAACACTATTGATAAAGAAGATGGAAGTGCTTTCGACAACTTTATTGAATTTGCAACAAGAAGTAAAAACATCAATCCCTACTTATATGCAATGTGGTACGACGATAATTTGCTTGGCTCAAGCCGAATGCTAAGTAAAAAACGTTTATCATTTTTAAAACAACTTATGGATAATAATAAACTCAATTCTACCATGGTTGCCAAAATAAACTTCGCATTGGGATATAACCTACAAAGTAGAGGAAAGTTTAAAGCCAGCAACGAGTATTTTTCTAAAGTAGGAGAGATAATGCAATGGCAACTTGCAGGAAATTTTGAAAATATATCAGGAAGTGGTTTTAATAAGAAATGGAAGGCTATCAATCATCCAGAAGCCGACGCCACTTTTAAAAATAAATATGGAGCTCCTGTTCAATGGTTTCAAATAGCCAACTATCTCCCCGGACGTTGGATTCATCCCGGCTATCAATCGCACGTTAGCAACTCCATTATGTTTGCACAAACTTTTGTAAAGAGTGCTACAGACCAAGACGTTCAACTTAGACTCGGCGTTTCAGGTTCAGTAAAAGTCTGGGTAAATGATAAACTAATGTTCAGCGAAGAAGATGAACGTAATAACGGAATTGACGCCTATGTTTTTACTTCCCATTTAAAAAGTGGTTTTAACCGTATATTGATACAACTAGGGCAAAGTGATGATGTTACAGATATGAATTATCTATTACGCATCACCGACAATAACGGAAAATTAGTTGAAGGACTCGAGGCGAGATCATCATTCAGGCCATACCAAAAAGAAAATTCATTTCAAAGTAAGGAAATCCCTTCATTTTGCGAACACTATTTTCAGAAGCAGTTGAGTAGCCAGCCTAATAATCTATTAAATCTTATATTAATGGCCAAGGCATACTCCAGCAATGATAAGAATTACAAAACGCGAAAGACAATAAAAACCGCAAAAAAACTTGCCCCTAAATCATCCTATATCGCAAATTTATTGATGAATGTGTACATTCGTGAGGATGCAAACACACTACTAAGTTTAGAGCTGGAGAAAGTCAAACATGAAGACACAAGAAACCCCTTATCGCTACAGCTGTTATACAATGAGGCTCTTGATGAGAAAGACTATGATAAAGCAGCAAAAATAGTTGATGAAATTGAAGATATTTACGGAAAGAATATTGATGTTTACACCAAAAGAATTGAACTTTTAGGCAAAAAGGAAGAGCAAAAAGCGCTAATAAGTATGATAGAGGAAGCCTATAAAAAATACCCTAAGAATTGGGGATTTGTACAATATAGGTATTTAGTAGCCGTAAAGGTAGATAACAATTATAGCTATGCCATTAGCCTTTTATACTCTTTTGTAAAACATAATTATAATACCAATGCGTGGAAAGCCATTGCAAAATATTACAGAGCCATTGGCAATACAAAGAAAGCCATTTCCATATATCAGAAAATGGAAGCAAATCAGCCATACCTGCCCAGTTATACCAATATCATTGCCTCTACTTATGCTTCAATGGGAGATTATAATAAGGCTATTCTCTATTACAAAAAACTCATAACAAAAGCACCCTATATTGGCTACTACATTGGAGAACTAGCCAAAGCCTATAAAGAAAAAGGTGATGATGCAACGGCTACTTTTGAGAAAGCACTCTTATATAATCCTACTGATTTTGATTTACGAAAGATCTATCGAGAATACACCCATAAAAAAGCAGTTTTTGACTACTTTGATGAGCCTGATTTATACAAGATGTATAAAGAATCGAAAAATGCAAAAGACTATCCCGAGGACAATAGCCTTATCATTGACTACGAAACACAAAAAGTAGTTTATCATGATGGAGGCAGTGAAGAAAAAATCTACCTTCTGATAAAGGTATTTAACGCCACCGGTATAGATCAATGGAAAGAGTATAATATTGGTTATCATAGTGCTGATATAGAAAAAGCAGAAGTCCTTAAGAAGGATGGCAATAAGCTAAAAGCAGAAACCAATGGTTCGCATATAGTTTATACTAATCTTGAAGAAGGCGATGCCATTTTATTAATCTACAGTATCCGTTTGGCTAATAGTGGCAAACTACTAAAACAATTTTGGGACGATAATTTTTTCGCTTATCAATATCCATTTAATACGATTAAATATTCCTTATTAGTACAAGACAAACTTCCTTTCACTTATAAAATGAACCATTCAGATTTGAAGCCAAGCATTGAAGAAAAGGACAAGGAATTTACATTATATACATGGCAAGAACACAATAAGGCGAGTGTTAAAACTGAAAAATACATGCAATCCTTTAGCGATTTCGCCCCGGAATTACACCTCTCTACTATTCCTAACTGGAATTGGGTTAACAAATGGTATTATGATATTTCAACTACCAAAGCCAAGAGTGATTATGAAGTAGAAGATGTAACACATAAAATTCTTAAAGGAAAAGACAGCCTTAGTGACAAAGACAAGATTCACCTCATCTATGATTATGTGGTGAACAACATCCACTACAGCTCCATTCCTTTTCGGCAAAATGGTATTGTACCACAAAAGGCCAGCCGAGTAATAAACACTAAAATAGGTGATTGCAAAGATGTAAGCACTTTATTTATCGCCCTTTGCCGAGAGGCTGGCTATAAGGCTAATCTTCTGTTGGTTGATACGCGTAATAATGGAGAGCAAGACCTATTTTTACCAAGCATTGGTTTCAATCATGCTATTGCCAAAGTATATGTAGATAGCACTTTCTATATTGTAGAACTCACCTCCGATTTGAATGCTTTTAGCACCATGGGAAGAACATTGAAGAAGTCCTTTGTATTAGAGATTAACGGAACTAACTCTGAGCCTTTTCTTTTGGACTCAAAAACACGTGTTCCCAATGCTTTTAAACGGACCACTACAGTTACTATCAACGGCGATAATTTAGCCATCAAACGTAGCGCAATAAAATATGGAGATTACGCCTCCGCTACACGGAATTCGTATAGAGATATTGGAAATAATAAACGAGAAAAGAAAATGCAACGAGCTATAAGCGATGACTTTGCCCACACTAAACTCCTTAGTTTACATTTCGACACAACCCTATACACAACGGCTGATTCTGTAGTTTATAATTACGATTTTACCGTTGACGATGCCTTTACTTCTTTTGGCAACACCAAACTTATTGAGATGCCTTTTTCAATAAAACAAGGGCCCATGGATTTCATCAATAATCCCAACAGAAAATACGCTTTAGCATTCTGGAAATATATTAATGATGATTACCAACTTGAAACATTAACGTTTAATATTCCCAAGGATTTAACTCTGGCAGAAATGCCGAAGGATATGCATTATTCCTCGGCTTATGCAGACTATAATCTTACGTTTCACAAGACTAAGAATAAACTTATCGCCATCAGAAAAATAGTCTTTAAAAAAGATATTGTTCCTGCAAAAGACTTTCAAAACTTTGCCAATTTTTATGCTAAAGTAATTAAAGCCGACAAGACGCAAATTGGGTTTAAATCAAGATAGAATTTTATTTATATAAATTAATAAATAGAAAATGCGCGCCTTAAGGCGTGCATTTTCTATTTACTTTTGCCGTTAAATTATATCATTATGGAAAAACATATTTTATCAAAATCTACTTATATAAAGGGCGAGCAATGCCTAAAACAATTATACCTACATAAAAAAAGAGCTTTTCTGCGTGACCGCATGCCTGCCGAGCGGCTTGCAATCTTTCGCCGCGGTACTCATGTAGGAATTTATGCTCAAGAACTCTTCCCCGGAGGGATAGATGCAGGCCCTAAGCACCCATCACAATATAAAAAAGCAGTAGAAAAGACAGCCCTTCTTATTCAAGAAGGCCAACAAATAATTTATGAAGCCGGTTTCCAAGCACACAAAACACTTATCTTACTTGATATTTTAGTTAAAAATGGAGAAGCTTGGGATGCCTACGAAGTAAAAAGCTCCAAAAAACTTAGTGAAACCTATTATAAAGATGCTGCCCTACAATATTATATTCTTAAAGAAGCCGGCATGAAAATCAACTCGTTTTCTTTAATTCACATTAACGATCAATATATTAGAGAAGACAATATTGATATTAATAAGCTATTTGTTATTACTGATGTTAGCAAAGAAGTAGAAAAGAGATATAATGAGGTAGAGAAAAAAATCGATAGCGAATTAAACATTTTAGAAGCAACCCATTCCCCCAAAATAGCCATTGGATTACACTGTTTTAAACCCTATACTTGTGATTTCGTAGGTCATTGCTGGAAAGGCATTGAAAAGCCTTCCGTATTTGACATACCCGCCTTTAGTTTAGAAACTCAATTTGAATATTATAAACGACAAAGCAGCCTCAATGAATTACTTGAAGAGCCAGGGCTAAGTACCGCACAGCGAAATCAAATTGAAGTACAATTAAGCGGAAAAGAAAAAATAAATCTTACCACCGAATCAAAAGCTATCCTAGAGAATATTATTGCAAATCCCAAAGACTATATTTATCTTAAAATAATATCCTTCACTCCCGCACTCCCACTCTATAGCAACACCAAAGCATACCAAAGTTTACGATTTGCATTATCATGGCTTTCTCTTGGTGAATCGAACGAAAATATGGAGTTCTATATTTCAAGTGCAACAAGCAATCCTGATTTAGAGATTGAGCAGAGACTTACCACACTACTAAAAGACAAAAAAGCTATTATTTATTCTGCCAATCAGCCTATCACCAATGGTATAGAGCTACAACAAACCCTAAAAGACAGCTCCTATTACCACCCACTGATGAAGGACTATTCCAATAAATCATTATCTAAAGCACTGGGAATAAAACCACCATGGAAAGGGATAGAAAGCGATATTGTTGCCGCCCAATATTATGATGAAATAGTACGTGGACATAAGGATAGTAAGAGCAAAAAAGAAGCCATTGAGAGCTATCTTAGTCGGGAACTAAACTTATTAAATCTTTATATTAATAAGTTAACTTCTACTTTAAAATAAATAATAATATCCTTATGAATACCACTGCATTTTGCACAAAAAGACAAACGCAAAAAACGTTCACTTAAAGCGTTCCGGCAAGCAAAAAGCCATTGTATATCCAATAAAACACGACTAAGCACTGTTAATTTATGTCAATAGAAGTGAATTTAGAATCGTTCTAAAATGAACACCATACTCATATTACTGACATTCAAGTAGTCTGTACTATGATTTATCTCAATTTAGGTATGCCAATATGAATACTAAAATAGATAATTACACCAAAATAATTAGTACTTTCGCAGAGCTTTTTTTTCGTTAAAAGAAGCAATAGATAATCGTATATTTATTAATATCAGTTTTATTAATTATAGTAAAACTGAGCTTAAAACAACATAATCATGACCAAGAAAAAGTTTATGACTTTAGAGGGTAATCAAGCAGCAGCATATATTGCATATATGTTTAGCGAAGTAGCTGCAATATACCCAATTACTCCATCATCAGATATGGCGGAGTATATTGACCAATGGGGTGCCCATGGAAAAAAGAATATTTTAGGGAGCACTGTTCATGTAAGTGAAATGCAATCAGAAGCTGGTGCTGCCGGTGCCGTGCATGGATCATTGCAAGCAGGAGCTTTGACATCTACCTTTACGGCATCACAGGGTTTACTCCTTATGATTCCTAATATGTATAAAATTTCGGGAGAATTGCTTCCCGGAGTATTTCACGTAAGTGCACGAAGTATTGCTGCACAAGCTCTATCAATTTTTGGTGACCATAGCGATGTGATGGCTGTACGCCAAACGGGTTTTGCTATGTTAGCAACAGGTAGTGCACAAGAGATAATGGATATTGCCGGTGTTGCTCACTTAGCCGCCATAAAAACCCGAATTCCATTCCTACATTTCTTTGATGGTTTCCGTACTTCTCACGAAATACAAAAAGTGGAAGCAATGGACCAGGATTCTATTGCAAAACTCATTGATTATGATGCCTTACAACGTTTCCGTGACAATGCATTAAACCCTGAGAACCCAGTAACAAGAGGGACAGCACAAAACCCTGATATCTTCTTTCAAGCTCGTGAAGCTGCTAACCCATTTTACGAAAACATTCCTGACATTGTAGATGAATACATGGCCGAATTACAAAAAATTACCGGTCGTGAATACCATCCATTTACATACTATGGTGATCCTGAAGCCGAATATGTAACTGTAGCTATGGGGTCTGTCAATGACACCATTAAAGAATTGGTAGATTATGAAAATGCAAGAGGAAAGAAATATGGTGTAATCACTTGCCATTTATATCGTCCATTCTCTGAAAAATATTTCATGAAAGCTTGTCCAAAAACAGTGAAACGTATTGCTGTTTTGGATAGAACAAAAGAAATTGGAGCCAATGGAGAACCTTTATATCTGGATGTTCGTGACCTATTCTATGATAAAGAAAATTCACCTATGATTATTGGTGGACGTTACGGATTAAGTTCTAAAGATACTACTCCTGCTCATATGCTATCTGTATATGAAAACCTTATTTCCGAAAATCCAAAGAACCATTTTACTGTAGGTATAATTGATGATGTTACCAATCATTCACTACCATTATTACCTGAAATTAATGTTTCTCATCCTAGTACAATAGCAGCTAAATTTTATGGCTTAGGAGCTGACGGTACTGTAGGTGCCAATAAAAACTCCATTAAAATTATTGGAGAAAATACTGATTTGTATTGCCAAGCATATTTTGCCTATGACAGTAAAAAATCAGGTGGTTTTACCAACTCACACCTTCGTTTTGGAGAAGTTCCTATCAACTCCCCATATTTAGTTAGCAATCCTGATTTTGTAGCCTGCCACGTAACCGCATACCTACATAAATATGATATGCTGGATGGACTTAAAGATGGTGGTACATTCCTATTAAATAGTATTTATGACGAAGAAAGAACATTGCGCGAAGTGCCTGATAAAATGAAAAAGCACATGGCAGAGCACAATATTAAGTTCTATATCATTAATGCCACAAAAATTGCCGAAGAAATTGGTTTGGGAAACAGAACCAATACAATTATGCAATCTGCTTTCTTTAAGTTAGCTGATATTATTCCTTACGAAAAAGCCAAAGAAGAAATGAAGAAATTCATTGTTAAATCTTATGGTAAAAAAGGAGAGAAAATTGTAAAAATGAATTACGAAGCCGTAGATAGCGGGGAAGATGTTCTTAAAATAGAAGTTCCTGAAGAATGGAAAAATATTCAGTTGGAGGATGAACTTTCTCAGGATACTAATCTACCTGACATTATCAAAAACTTCTCTAAAATTATTGATGCACAAAAAGGAGATACCCTTCCTGTATCAATCTTTAAAGGATATGAAGATGGGACACTTCCTGCCGGAACTGCTGCTTATGAAAAACGTGGTATTGCAGTAAATGTACCTGAATGGCAAACTGACAATTGTATTCAATGTAATCAATGTGCTTATGTTTGTCCTCATGCTTGTATCCGTCCATTCTTATTAACCGACGAAGAATTAGCCAATGCTCCTGAAGGAACTGAAGCCCAAAAAGGAAAAGGACCTATCAAGGAGTACGAATTCCGTATTCAAGTAAGTGTATTAGACTGTACCGGTTGTGGAATTTGTGCCGACGTATGTCCTTCCAAGGAGAAATCATTGATAATGAAACCTCTGACAACACAATTTGATGAGATTGATCGCTGGACATACCTTGATGGAGAAGTAGGATATAAAGAGAATGTTGTTGACAGAATGAAGAATGTAAAAAATTCTCAATTTGCCCAACCTCTATTTGAATTCTCCGGAGCTTGCGCCGGTTGTGGTGAAACCCCTTATATCAAAGCAGCCACTCAATTGTTTGGTGAACGAATGATTATTGCCAATGCAACAGGATGTTCTTCTATTTACGGAGGCTCAGCACCATCAACTCCTTATTGTGCTAATAAAGAAAGTGGTAAAGGTCCTGCATGGGCAAATTCACTCTTTGAAGACAATGCTGAATATGGATACGGTATGGCTATTGCCATCAAGAAAATCCGTGAGAACATGGAGAATATGATGAAAGAGGCTATCAGCGAAAATACTGTTAGTGCCGATACTCAAGCAGCCATGCAAGAATGGATTGACGGAAAAGATAATGCCGAAGCCTCTGAACAAGCAGCTGAGAAATTATTACCATTACTCAAAACTGAGAATAATGAAGTAGCTGATAAATTGCTTAAACTTTCACACTATTTGATTAAAAAATCTATGTGGATTATAGGTGGTGACGGTTGGGCTTATGATATTGGTTTTGGTGGCCTTGATCATGTTATCGCTTCCGGTGAAGATGTAAACATTCTTGTTCTTGATACTGAGGTATATTCCAATACAGGAGGTCAAGCTTCAAAAGCAACACCGGTAGGTGCTGTAGCTAAATTTGCTGCCAGCGGTATGAAAACCCGTAAGAAATCTCTTTCAGCTATAGCTATGACTTATGGTTATGTATATGTAGCTCAGGTATCGATGGGTGCCAGCCAATCTCAATTATTTAAAGTTCTAAAAGAGGCTGAAGCCTATCCAGGACCATCAGTAATTGTTGCTTACTCTCCTTGTATTGCCCACGGTATAAAAACTGGTATGAACTCTGCTGAAGAAGAAGAGAAATTTGCAGTAACTTCAGGCTACTGGCAATTGGTTCGCTACAATCCTGAATTAGAGAAAGAAGGTAAGAATCCATTCTTGCTAGATTCCAAAGAACCTAATTGGGATACTTTCCGCGACTTTATCTACAACGAAGTTCGCTATGCTTCCTTGAAAAAAGGATTCCCCGAAGAGGCAGATCGTTTAGCTAAAATTGCTGTGGAAGATGCTAAATGGAGATACAATAGTTTCCGCCGTATGGCAGAAATGGATTACTCTAAATAATAATCGTATTATTATATATTAAAAAAAAGGCGTTCCAAAGAACGCCTTTTTTTATATCCTATTTTTAACCACAGATAGTAAGCATTTTACAAGCCTCTCATTAGTCCTCTTTCTTATACTAATTAACCATTGCAGGACCTTTTTTTTGCATATCAAGCCTTGGATTTTTTGCGTCCTCTTAGTTTTAAAGAGTCCCTCGGCTATAAAGGCAAAATAAACATAGGCTAAAGTCTGAATGTCATTTGGAAGCTTAATTCCCCTTTTTGCAAAAGGAAGCTCGTAGGATTAGGTAGAAAAAAGAATCCCTCTTTTGGTTCTACCTTTAAAAAAGGGAGATAAATTATTCCTTAAGTTCAATAAGGAATTTCAGTTAATGGTATTTTTATTGGATAGCATTATAGTAAGTCAGTTTTCTAGGCTTCCTTATCATCACCCTATATATTAAATCCTCACGCCATGAGTTTAGACAAAATATACTTGATATAACAAGCTCTTTTTAGACAAATTTGACTATTAAATATGGTCTCAACTCTTTATTTTTATTGTATTTTACCCTTAAAGGCATAAGCAAACCCAATATGGATAGTTGTCATTATTCTAAATAAATTATCTCCATAATATGCAAGCCCTAAAGAAACGCCTATATCCATATACAAACGCTTTGACAAAGAAGTTTTCCAACCTAAATCGCCGGCACCATACAAAAGTAAAGTTGGGCCCTTGGTGGTAAAAAGATTACTTTCCGAAAGTCCAATCTCTCCCACCTCTATTAAAGGTCCATAATAAAACCCTTCTCCCTTTCTCCTGTAAAACTTTAAATTAACTCCGACACCATACCCATAGATTGATTGTTCATACCCTAAAACAAACAAATTAGCAAAATAGCTCATACTAGAATATCCTTTTTCACTCAATCTCTCATAATAAAATTGTGACGGGAATATCGGATAAGGCTTCCCAAATTGCATGGCATCAACTCCAATACGTTGCCTGTATGTAATGGGTAAGCTATCAATATATAAGGCAGTATTTTTCTTGACATCTAGTTGTTCCAAACCAATTCGTCTTAGCTTACGGGAAGCTAAATTTAACATAGGTCCATCAAGATTAGTAGTAAACTTATACTCAATTTGGTGCTTCCTAATCTTATATACTTTAACCAAAAGAACCTTTCCATCTTTTAAGAATAAAGTATCTTGGGCTTCAGAATCGGATAGAAAATAAAACAAACAAATACCTAATAGCAGTAATTTCATCATTAATTTATTATACTAATATTATAGACAGTAATAATTGACTACACATATATAACGCAACTGTTTATCAATATCATGGATACATTAAATTCTAAAAATTGCACTAGTAGATGCCGCTTCTACGCAACAATAAGGCGAAGGATAACATTACATCAACTATCGAAATAAGCATTCCCCACTATATTCTTTTGCCATCTTTATATTTAACAATAAACGCATCACTTACTTCACTTCTCACTTTTGCCAACTGTATTTTCGCTTCTTGATAAGAAGAATATTGTCCTACCTGATATTTATATAAACCATTATTATATACTTTTACCACAGGGAAACTACATCCTGTTTGTGCCTTCGCCGTAGCAATATCAATATCCTTGGACGAGGCCAATATTTGAATGCTATAAACAATTCCTTTGGTAAAAGAAGGAGAAGTACTTAGCCCACCATTCTCAATACTAATAGCCTCATGAATATTTTTAGTACGTTTACCATTATAAAAGCCAACTACGAAAGCACCAGGGACAGTGGAAGATCTAAGTTTTTTCTTATAGGCGGCAGCTTCTTCATAAGTAGCAAACTCACCACAGGTATATTTGGCATAATTTCCTTGGTAGTCTTGTTTCACAGGATAATCTAAGCTCAATCTTTTCTCCAAAAGTCTTGAGCTGGTAGTTCCTCCATAAACCGCATAAACCTGAACCCTGTATATCAAGTCTTTTCCTTGAGTACTTTCCTTGGGTTCTGATTTACCATTTTCTTTTCTCACTGTGGTAGTAGCCGCTGTTTTGGCCACATCACTTTTGCTGGAAGAGACAGCTACTTTAGCGATAATATTTTCTGCTTTAACTTCTATATTCTTTTTAAATTGTCTTATTTGATCTTGATTGTTCTGTTGATAAAATAATATTCCGGGAATAGAATGTGTACCTATAGGAGCATCCTTGCTTATCAAACGGTACGTCAGTTCAAGCGTTTCAGCATCAGGAAGACTATCCCACCGATAGGTTACTATTTGATTCTTAAACTCAAAGCCGGCTCCGGACGATTCTAATTTCACAACATCAAATCCCTGTGGTATAGTCTGTTGCAGTTTAGCTTCACCCCTAATATCTCCTTTACTAATACGCAAAGTAACATCACTGGTATCAAAAGGAAGCATCTTGGAAGGATAATTTGCCGCAATACTAAGCTCAAAGGGTGTTTTTTCTTCTGTTTTGTTTTGTGCCAATATTGTATCGGAAGGAATAATCTCTTCTTTAGGTAATTTAGGCTGTTTCGGCTTTTGATAAATTCGATAAGTAATCCCCAATGAAGTATAATTATAAATATCATTGGCATGAGAATAAATTGTTCCATGCCCATCTACATCATCCTTCATGGCATGATGAAAGGTGTTTTCAAAACGAATAGTCCAATGTTTTGAAATATCGGATTTAACTCCCCATCCCCAGGGTATTTCAATACAAGATCCACTGGTATTAGAAACAATACTACCATCATTAGTATGATATACCGTGGGCTTGTAGAAGACATAGCCTATGCCTCCTTTTAGATAAACGGAAAACAACCTCCGCTCCTTTGATTTCAGCAGCAAATTTAATAAATCGACCTCTACATTGATGTTAATATCATTGAGTTTTGAGTTAAAACTTAGATTTGCTGTATCTCCATTACTCCAGAAGCTGCGAAAGCCCTGCAGATTGCCTCCCAAATATTCCAGATTAATATTAATTGTTTTTCCCAATCGACGACTAAGCATAATCCCATATCCTATTCCCTGTTGTGGTGAGAAATACTTTTGAAAAGGATTAGATGGCTCATCGCTAAGATCTCCCCAAAGCAATGTAGCACCCCCATTTACAGTAATGTTCCACTTATTAATTTTTAATGTAGATACGGCGCTGCTATCATCTGACACATCTATTTGAGCAAAAATAAAGGCGGGAGATAATACAAATAACAAAATGAATGCTGACAGCAAAGTCCTATAATTCCGTTGACTAATTCTAAATATCATGACTAATTGGTTTTAAGCGAAAATAAAAATTATTTCAATACCCATTGAAATAATATTTAATGAATTTATAAAATGATATTCACAACTGACTTTGACTAATCTTTTTGTAAAAAATATTATTTATAAACACTGTTATCCTATAAAACTTTGAGGTATCAGTAACTATTAAATATATAAAAGGCTTTAGAAGTAGAATGAAACAGCACCCTTAAATTTAGTTAAGATGAATTAATTATCAATAATTTATTTTCCTCCTGCCAGTCTTAGACTGAAGTAAATCATTGGCAATCAATCCATCCTATAGGAACGAGGCAAATAATTGATTGTCGATGATTCTATGGAAATTTTTATCGAACATTACTGGTTTGTAAATGTTTTTTATATACATTTGAATTCCATATTTGTAAATATCAATACAATCACTATGAACGTAATCATACAGAATATCCTTCTAGTTATTTTCTACCTTACAGTGCCTGCTTTGGTAATACACTATGCCGGAAAATTTCTTCTGTTACGAAAGGCCGGAAATGTTGTAGTGGTTTATATTATTGGTTTAATAGTAGGAAATATCGGCATATTAGGTAAACAAAATTTTGAGGTACAAAGTATGATTACCAACCTAAGCATTTTATTATCCTTGCCTCTTTTACTATCAGCACTTAATTTTGCCGCTTGGACACGAATGGCCAAAAAAAGTATTATCTCATTAATTTTGGGAGTTGTTTCGGTCTTCATCGTCGTTATTAGCGGTTATTATCTCTTCAAACCACTTATTCCCGAAACATGGAAAGTAACAGGATTGCTGGTAGGGGTTTATACCGGAGGCACACCAAATTTAGCCTCCATAAAAGAAGCCCTTAACGTAAGTCCCAACGAATACCTTATGGTTCATACTTCCGACCTGATTTTCTCCGGTTTATACCTTCTGTTTTTAATGAGTATAGGAAAAGTAATCTTCAAAAAATGGTTACCTTACGGTTATACTTATCAAGGAAGATTCGGCAGTAGAAGCAGTGAATTTTCTCAACATGAAGATTACTCTTACTTTTTTAAGAAATATAATTTGCTTCCTACTTTGGGAATCTTAGGCATTTCAGTACTTATACTTCTTATTAGTGTTGGCAGCAGCTTTCTTGTTCCTCCAAAACTGGCCACTATGGTGGTAATATTAATGGTTACAACCTTAGGCATTGGAACTTCTTTTATTAACTCCTTAAGGCGTTCACCGAAATCTTTTGAATTGGGAATGTACTTTATTTTAGTTTTTAGTTTAGTAGTCGCGTCAATGGCTGATTTAAAGAAGTTTACCATGGATGCAATGCCTATATTCCTTTATATTAGTTATACCATTACCCTATCCCTACTGCTTCATCTTTTACTTTCTCGCATCTTTAAGATTGATGCCGACACAATGATTATCACTTCAACGGCACTAATCTGCTCCCCTCCTTTTGTCCCTGTAGTAGCTGGGGCATTAAACAATCGTTCGATAATAATAAGCGGATTAACAGTAGGTATTGTCGGCTATGCCATAGGAAACTATTTGGGAATATTTACTGCCCTCTTGATGCATCCATAATTAGTGGCATCGGCAATAAATACGATAACCTGTAGTTGTTATTAACCTAAATACTTATCAATAAGCTTTAAGAAAACTTCACGGCGAACAGGTTTTTCAACAACCTCATCAAAACCTTTGGATTTATATTTAGCAATATCTTTAAACGTATTCAAGGCTGTTAATGCAAATATAATCCCATTATACTGCATCTCTCTCAACTTAACGGTTGCTTGAATACCATCCACAACTGGCATCTGAATATCCATAATAACCAAATCGGTAGATTTGTCCTTTTCTATGGTATTTATAGCATTCTGGCCATTAGTAACATGATGTATTTCAACTCCTGTTTGCCGCAACATTAATTTCAACAATTCAAAATTGATTAAATCATCATCTGCTATTAAGATGCTTTTATTACTCCAATTGTATAGCTGTGCCATTATCTTATTTCTTAAAGGTGTCGATCTTCTGTTTTGGCGAGTACCAGACCAAGAAAATACCCAATAATACTAGTGGAATACTCAGTATTTGTCCAATATTAAGCAACATACCTGCTTCCGTAGCTACCTGATTATTCTTAATAAATTCTATAAAAAAACGGAATCCAAAGACCGTAATCAAGAATAGCCCCACTAATTTACCACGATGTATTTTCCCTTTGGCTCGATTATAAACGGTGAGCAAATATACAAAAATCAACAAATAAGCCAAGGACTCATATATTTGTGTTGGATGTTTCGGAACTATTTCTCCATTTCGCTCAAAAATAAAGCCCCAAGGCAGGGAGGTTTTATGTCCATAGATTTCACTATTCATCAAATTACCAAGACGAATCAGAGAGCCGGTAAGTGCCGAAGGTACAACAATACGATCAAGGACCCAAAGGAAGGGTCGTTTGTATTTTTTTGAATATAACCAAGTGGAAATAATCACTCCCAATGCTCCACCATGACTGGCCAAACCACCATGCCATACCTTAAGAATTTCTCCCGGGTTAGCCATATAATATCCGGGCTCATAAAATAGCACATGCCCCAATCGCGCCCCAACGACACCACCAATTACAGTATATACCGTTAAACTATCCACTTCCATAGGATCCAAACCGGCATCACGATAAAATTTCTGAACAATATAAAAGCTAAGCATAAAACCGGTGGCAAATAATAAGCCATAATAACGAACATGTATAGGTCCTATGCTAAAAATTTCTGGAGAAACATTCCAATGTATTACATCTAATATCCACATGCTGCAAATTTATAATTAATCATCTTTAAATAAAATATTATTTTACTTTTGTCGTTAATAGTTCGTAAAATATCATTAACCTCTACTGCATTGGAAAAATATAAAATCAACTTACTGATAATCATATCTATATCACTTTTCTCTATTCCTTCATTATCCTACGCCCAAGTAGCAGGAAAGCATATCTACGAATTTATGACACTCTCTAATTCAGCACGAGTGGCTGCCTTTGGGAGTAATTTCTTACCTACCAATGATAATGACTTGGATTTGGCCTATTCTAATCCTTCGTTGATAAACGAGAAAATGAATCATCAAATTTCTCTCAATTACCTTGGCTATTTTGCCGGTGCAAAAGCCGGATTTGTATCCTATGCCCATAATTTTAATAGCATTGGAACACTTGTAGGCAGCCTACAGTTTATCAATTATGGCACTTTTGATGCCACCAATACAGAAGGTCAAAAAACAGGTCGATTTAGTGCCGGTGAATATGCCTTTATTGTGGGCTGGTCGAAAAAACTCAATGAAAATATTCGTTTGGGAGTTAACATTAAGAATATCTATTCCAAATTAGAAAGCTATAGTTCCTACGGCATAGCTGCCGACCTTGCATTAAGTTATTTCTCTCCCAACCAGTTATTTTCCTCATCACTGCTATTTAAAAACATGGGCAGACAAATAACTACTTATACCGATGCTCATAATGAAAAACTTCCTTTTGAGATTCAAATGGGAATAGCCAAAAAGTTTGAACACGCACCCCTGCGTTTGTTGTTCCTTTTCAATGATTTACAAAGGTGGAATATTAAATATCAAAATCCCAACACAAAAAATAAAGTAGATCCTTTCACCGGAGAAGTTAAAAAAACATCAAAATATTGGGATTTTGCCGACAATGCCTTTCGCCATGTAGTAGTAGGAGCTGAATTTGTCCCCGGCAAAGGTAAATTTATGCTCCGTATGGGGTATAATTTTCGACGACAGCAAGAAATGAAAATCGCCAGTAGAAGTGCATTAGTAGGCTTCTCTTTTGGCTTTGGAATTCAAGTTTATAAATTTAAAATTTCTTATACACGTGCCGTATATCACCTTGCAGGAGGCACTAATACCATTAGCATTGGCACCAATTTTGACAAACTATTTCTATCGGAAAATCAAAATGATTGAGTGCCCTAAGACACAATAAATACACCCTTTTTCTTTCTCTTTACTATATAGCTAAGGCTAGTTTTTCTTCCTCTTTGCTAATTAATCTATCATTCCTGCCAGCTGAGCCAAAGGCCGTCGCAAAAAGTTTTTCGATAAGTGCTTTATCATTGGTAAAATATTTTACCGACAGCTGTCCATAGTCTGTAATCAACAATCTATTACCGGCTTTATCTTCCATCAGTAATGAATCCTTAAATTGAATTGTCTCAGAGATAGAATACTTCTCGTAAAACACCGAAAGAATAAACTCTTTATAGCCCGCTTCTTTGCCCAAATAATCAAAAGTGGAATTTACATAAATCAACCGACCTCTGTAAAAATGAAATTGAGTTAAAAATGTATTCCTAAGTATATTGTTACGATAAAATACCACTTCATGATGCGATCCTATATCCTTTTTAATATGAAAATTTGGTTTACCCAAATTAGCAATCAAATCATTAATCTTTGTCCCCATATTTTGTCCCATCGCATTAATCTGTAGTGAAATACTCAACGCATCTTCCTGATTAAATACTTCATCAATAGTATTCGCCAATATAATGTTACTATTGATATAATTATGGTACTTATAGTAACCCGCACGATGGTTTTTATACGAATAAATGCTTTTAGGCTTAAAGGCTAAGAGATAGTTAATGATACTCATACGAATGCAAAATTAAGTTTTAGAATAATCCTATTGTCTATGTCTGTGTGTATTCATCACTAGAGCGACGTGATTTGTCTTGAAATACTTAGTCTTATACCTACTTTATAAAAAAATGTTACAGCTTGAATAAATCTTTTATTGTTACCATATAAATGGCTCAATAGTTCAATGATTCAAACATTCCTATTTTATCTCTATTGATTAACATTTACTAATTGGCGCTTACCGAAAAACACATAAAATATTAATTTATAAATACTTATAAATGCATTCCACATAATAGACGCAAGATTTTTAAGCATAATAATGTAAAATCCATGCAATTTGTATAGCTTGATTAAGCAATTTTTATTGCTCAAAAGCAGACCCTAATTGGATTTATATACCCAACTAATCTATTTTTCCCCATAAGCTAAAAACACCGGGTACTTTTTTTCACCTCTTCTAATTTCAAATATTGTTTCAATAGTCGTATTTTTAAAATTTGCCCCTTCAAGCCAGCTTAGAAATTCTTTCTTTTCAAACCCATAATGATAAACTCCATCAAGATATTGTTCACTATGAAAAGATCCATCTTCAGTCTCTAAATCTGCAATACAAACTGCTCCTCCGGGTTTTATACTTGAATAAAGCTTTTTCAAAAAATCGGAGGGCTTCTTTATATGATGAAAAGTCATATTTGAGATTGCCAGATCGTAACTGTTTTCAGGCAGTTTATCAGTATCTGCTTCAGCCAATTTTAAACTTACATTTTTAATATTGCTTTGTTCAATCTTGCTTACTAGCATATCCAACATGGCTTGCGAGTTATCAATTCCCGTTATATGCTTTACTTTGTCAACAAAGTTCAATAACAATAAACCCGTTCCTGTACCAATATCAATAAGCTCCATTTTATCTGATAATGACACTTTTTTTTGAATTTCATTAAATGTATTCTTTGCCAATAAGACTCTTCGTTCTTCCAAATCCCACTCTTTTGCTATCTTATCAAAATTACCCATTTTATAGTTGTTTTACTGTTTATACTCGTATCCTTATTATTATCAATAGTATAATAGTCTGATTAAAGCAATATTGGTTGATAATAATT
>WGCS01000172.1 GCA_015493685.1 Bacteroidales bacterium | reverse complement strand
CAACCAACCCAAAGGAATTTACTTTTTAGCTTATATCACTAATGATAAACGAGTAATAAAGAAGCTTATCGTCAGATAATGCATGATTGAGTTAGTTTTTAAAAGCTGTCCACCGCCCGGTAGACGGCTTTTTTACGTAATACAGCCATTCCTGACCGTCAAATAAAACATCCCCAACCTAACGTAATACGGTCATTCCTGACCGTCAAATAAGAACACATCCTCAACCTAACGTAAGACGGTCATTCCTGACCGTCAAATAAAACATCCCCAACCTAACGTAATACGGTCATTCCTGACCGTCAAATAAAACATCCCTAACCTAACGTAATATGGTCATTCCTGACCGTCAAATAAGAACACATCCCCAATCTAAAGTAATACGGTCATTCCTGATCGTCAAATAAAGCATCCCCAACCTAACGTAATACGGTCATTCCTGACCTAACGTAATACGGTCATTCTTGACCGTCTAAAGAAAAGCATCCTCAACCTAACGTAATACGGTCATTCCTGACCGTCAAATAAAATATCCCCAACCTAACGTAATACGGTCATTCCTGACCGTCTAAAAAAAAACCTCCTTTTTAGCAAAAATAGGGATAAGAATTAATAATGTGTGGCAGCAGATTTAGTAAAATTGTACAAAATACAATCAATTAAAAGTCGGATATTTTTCTACAACTGATGGAAAAACCAAAGGTATAATCGGGGTTCAACCAATAAGATAAAAAGCATGCCATAGACGGCGCCCCATAAGTGAGCACTATGCCCAATTTTTGTGTTTCCTTTTTTACTCATTATTATGGTGTAAATTAAATATAAAGCACCAAAAATCCATGCCGGTAATGAAAATGGAATAAATAATAAACCCATCGGTAAGTTTGGATTAAGGATAATGGAAACATATACTATGGCTGATATTGCCCCGGAAGCACCTACTGCATTATAAAAAGGGTCGCTCTTATGTTTGAAATAGCTTGGGATAACGCTAATGCCGATGGCGGGAACGTATAAGAGTAAGAAATATAAGTTGCCTAAATTTTGGAATAAATACTGAAAGTTGGCGAGGACTATTTTACCAAAAATCCAAAAGATATACATATTGATGAGAAGGTGAATATAATCAGCATGGATAATGCCATAGCTGAAAAATCGATACCATTCTTTGGAGTTCCCTATATGTGATGGGTTGAATTTAAGTTTGTCAAAGAGTTCAACGTTTCTAAAAGCCATTATCGAAATAATAACTGTTGGTATTAGTAGGGCATATAATAGGATATTATTCATAATGATAGCTTAAAAAAAAGAGTTTAATAATTTTGTCGGTCCAAATCTCTTTGAACATCTTTTTGCTTTATAGTCTCCCTTTTATCATAGAGTTTTTTTCCTCTTGCCAATGCAATATCTAGCTTGGCAAGTCCTTTGTCATTGATAAAAAGCCGTGTAGGAATAATAGTATAACCTCTTTCTTTTGTTTTTATTTCATATTTTCTTAATTCTCTTTTATTGAGTAGCAGTTTGCGCTCGGTACGTGGTTCGTGCCTATTGTACGAGCCATATACATAGTCTGATATATGCATGTTTTTTATGTAAAGTTCACCATCGATAAAGACACAATAAGCATCCGAAATATTTGCCTTCCCCATTCGTATCGACTTAATCTCAGTGCCGCTAAGCACTATTCCAGCCGTTAAATCATCGCTTAAGAAATATTCAAAGCGTGCTCTTTTGTTTTTTATTTCTATTGTTGGCTTCATAATAACAGTCTATAAATGAGTTGAGTAGTGAAACTTAATGTCTGATAATAGTAAAATGGCCATCGGGGAAAAGACGTATTATTGTTGATGGTTTCATTTCATTCATGGAGTTGTGATATAGACTCACTACATAATCAGCCTCTTCGATAATTGATTTGTCAATGTCATTGAAAAATACCGGCGATACCTCTCCTGAGATATTGGCAGAAGTAGAAACCATAGGTTTGCCCAACTTTTCAATCACCTTTTGGCTAAATATGTCTTTAGATACTCTTACGGCGACAGTTTTATCGCTTCGGATAAGATTCTTGGCCAGATTTTTAGCTCCATCATAAACAATGGTTAGTGGTTTGTCCCAACTCTCTATAAGGTCAAAGGCTATGCTCGGGAGCTCACCAACATGATTCTTTAGGCTTTCTTTTTTGCAGATAAGGACTATCATGGTTTTCTTCTCAAGCCTTTTCTTAAGCTTATATATTTTATGAACTGCTTTTTCATTGGTGGCATCGCAGCCAATACCCCAGATAGTATCCGTAGGATATACAATGACTCCTCCTTTTTTGAGTACTTCTACCGCTTTATTTATTTCTTTCTCCATCACTTATTGTGAATAATAGTTGTTCTGTTTTTATAGTCTTGGCACAATTAAAATGTCCCTCAGGACAAGCTCTTCGACCATGTAATCCACAGGGTCTGCAACTGAGATTTTCTTTGGTCTCAATGATATATGAATGATCCGATTTTGGACCAAAGCCAAAGGCCGGTATCGTGGAACAATAAATTGCACTCACGGGTGCATTCATCGCCGAGGCTAAGTGCATTGGCGCCGAATCATTAACATAATTCATTGTCGCAGTTTCCATCAGTGCCGCTGACTCCAATAGGCTCAGTTGACCCGACAAATTTATGCATTTTAAGGAATTGCTCTGACGAATAATTTTATCAATTTCATCCTTGTCATTCTTGGCTCCTATGCAATAAATAGTATATCGTTCAGCTATTTTATTGATAAAATCAACCCATTGATTTGCAGGGTATTGTTTAGTAAACCATACTGATGTCGCTGCTATTACTATGTATGCTTTGTTCGTGTATTCTCTCACTTTATCATAGGCTTCTCTGCCGGGATATAAGCGCATTCTCCCTTGTGGGTGAACATATAATGGTTCCAAAAGCTTTAAGTTCCGTTCAGTTTCGTGAAGTCCGGATCTTATTTCATGCTTTATTCGATAATTAAAACTAAATGAAATGGGGTTTTTATCAAAACCAATCTTTATCCTTCCTCTCGATAAAGCGGTGAATAGTCCACTGCTTAAAAAGCGCTGTAAATTGATTACAACATCATAATTCTGCTTTCTTATTTTAGCGATGAGCGTAATCTGATTCCTCGTCTTTTTTCTCCCTTTATCCCATACCCATACACGATTAAGTTTAGGGTGCCCTTCCAATAGATTTTCGTTCCCCTTGCGAACCAGCATGTCAAGTTTGGCCTGAGCATATTTAGTACTCAACGATTCAATAATAACCGTCGATAAAATAACATCTCCAATAAATGCTGTTTGAATAATTAGTATCCGCTTGATAGAGGTCTCGCTCATAATTATAGTTGTTATTCTTTTATGAATACTCAGAAAGCAAAAGTACTTCTATTTGTTTCTTGTTGTAAAATAATAATTGTAGTTTTTTTTCAACAGTTGAGCCTGATACTATAATTTTTTATTGTCGCTGTCCTATAAAAATTTCCATAGAATCATCGACAATCAATTATTAAGCTCGTTTCTAAAGGATGAATTGATTGTCAATGCTTTACTGTCATTTAGGACAGCAGGAAAATAAATTATAAAAATACAATCAATAGAAACTCTTACTGTACATAAGAAATACTTTATCTCCCTTTTTTTAAAGGGAGAACCCAAAGAGAGATTTTTTTAACTAAACCCTCTAGCTCCCTTTTAGCAAGAAGTTCAAGGCTCGATAAGCAATAAAGTCTTTCCCTTGATTAATACCAATTTATCTCTAGCAAAAATAATAAACTAGGATTAATCAATATCTTAATCGGACAACAATATTTT
Organism: Bacteroidales bacterium; assembly: GCA_015493685.1. GTDB lineage: Bacteria > Bacteroidota > Bacteroidia > Bacteroidales > UBA1556 > UBA6267. Next base: position 16,629 of record WGCS01000172.1, on the reverse strand, counting down.
TCAACTAGAATGACAGTATGGTAAAATTTGTTGATGTAGGTTATTATGGCAGCAGGCCCTACTTGGTATTTGTCCTTAGTTTGGCACTTTATGAAGCCTAAATGATAAGAATTAATGAGTACTAAATGCCAATAGTTACAACTAGGGCACTACAATATAGAGGTGCATTTATTCTCTGCCAATATTCCTTGATATTTCAATAATATATAGAATTATTATTTATACTCCGGATATTCAATGTTTTACGAGCTGTTGCTAAGAAATTTTAGCAATTATTAAAGTTTATATTTATCTTTATTAACAGTTTTTTATCCAAATAATTCTATCTTTGCGCCAATTCAAACAATAATAATTTATTTTATATGAGAAAACTATTTTTAGCCCTGACATTTTTTATTCTTGCCGCTTCAATGCAAGCGCAGTTTCTTAATAATTTAACTGTTTCGGGAACTATTAAAAACCCACAAAAGCAGTGGGTATATCTTTCTGAGCTTGGAAAAAGCTCGATGATTCCTGTTGATTCGGCTAAAATTAGCGCAAATAACAGCTTCTATATTGCTACTAATATTAGCAAAGCTAATTTTTTTCAACTTACCAATGGAGGCAAGCAGTACGCTATCTTAATACTTCAACCCAACGAGCAAGTAAGCATTAATATCAATGCCAAAGCCATGTTGCAGCCTACCGGAATAAAAGGTTCTCCCACGACAATTCAGCTCTACAATATGTTGAATAAGGTGAATGCTTACGAGGCTCAATTACAAAAATTGAATCAGGAGTATCAGAAGGTGGCAGGTACAGCGAAACAAGATTCGGTGGGTCAGGTGCTCTCCTATAAGTTCGCTAATATCAATCAGCAAAAAGATGCTTACCTAAAGGCTGAGATTAACAAAGACCCGAGCTTGGCAAGTCTTCTGTTTCTTGATAAAATTGACATAGACAAAAATCTCCCCCTCTATCAGAATGTTGATAAAGTGCTCTACGCCAAGTATAAAGATAATGCTTTTGTTAAAGATTTGCACCATAAAGTTGCGAGTAAACTTAAACTTGCTCCCGGAAGTATGGCTCCCGAAATTAATCTGCCCGATACTGCCGGCAACAATATTGCACTCTCCTCCTTGCGAGGCAAAGTGGTGCTTATTGATTTTTGGGCTTCCTGGTGTAGCCCTTGCCGCCGCGAGATGCCTAATAATGTTAAGCTTTACAATAAATATCATTCCCAAGGCTATGAAATTTATGGTGTTTCTCTCGATAAAGAAAGATCCAATTGGATAAAAGCCATCAAAGATGATCACCTTAACTGGATTCATGTGAGCGATTTGCGTTATTGGCAATCCAAAGCCGCGCGTAATTATGGCGTCAACTCAATCCCTTTCACCGTGTTAATAGGCCGCGATGGTAAAATTATTGCCGTTGGCCTTCGTGGGGTAGCCCTGGAGCAAAAGTTGCAACAGCTATTTGCCAAATAAGTAGAGATTCTTCTTTTTTTTAGGGCGGTTTTACGGGCTGTCCATTATATCTCCATGCCAATCGAATAGTGTTCCGTAAATTTGTCGTAGGAGCTCCGTTGTCGCTCTAAACCAATACTTCACATCATTCGATTGGCACGGAGGATGCCATTTCCATCCCTACCGCACACCCTACCTACCAAGAACCTTGTTTCCTTATACTTCATAAATGACTTTATTATTCTTGTACATTGTCATTCAATGGAAACAACTGTTAATTAACAAAAAATTAATATTTAATTAGAGAACCTTATTGGATTTAAACTACCTTTGTAAACCAATTTTAATAAATGTATAAAAGTGTTGCAGGTGCTGTTTTTAATATACATTGGTATATTTCAATGCTATAATTGAGAAGCCTTGTGGCCCATCGGCATGTAAATTAATTTAATTGTATGAAATATCCATGAAAAAATAATTAGTTTACTCACACTTGGATGCAGAAGCACCTTTATGCCAAGGCACAATAGAGTGATTATTTTTATTATAAGGAGTTTCATATCATCATATTAACAGAATTAAGTATATGAAAAGATCAGTAAAAGGAGATATAACAAAGATTCGAGTTGATGCTATTGTTAATGCTGCAAATACTAATTTAAATGGAGGTGGCGGTGTTGATGGTGCAATACATCGTGCTGCCGGTCCCCAACTGTTGGAAGAATGTTTGAAAATCGGCGGCTGTCGTACCGGTGAAGCCTGTTTCACTAAGGCTTATAATCTTCCTGCCAACTATGTTATTCACACTCCAGGACCGATATGGCATGGTGGTAAAAAGGGAGAAACTCAACTATTGGCCAATAGTTATTGGAATTCATTGATGCTTGCCAAAGAGAATAATTGTAAGTCAATTTCTTTTCCTAATATTTCCACGGGGATCTATGGTTTTCCTAAAATTGACGCTGCAAATATTGCCATAGAAACAGTGGTGAAGTTTCTTAAGGAAATAGATGATAGCATGGACGTTATCTTTGTGTGCTTCGATAATTTAAACTATAAGATATACCAAGAGATATGTCCGTATTATTAGTAACAGAAAATCGGTTCAAAAATTTCTTCCGTTTTGATTTTGACAAAAATCTACCTTTATAGACTGCGCTCATAAATAGTTACAGATTACTATTTTAGGTGCTTCTCAGTAAACCTTATTTATAACTCCTGAGTAATAGCTTTTATCTTATCCTCAAGCATCTTCTTTGTTTTGCTGTAATCTTCAACCTGTGGTAGTTCTCCTTTTACGCTAACATAGAATTTAATTTTAGGTTCTGTTCCTGAAGGTCGCATCGTTATTTTGCTTCCATCTTCTGTAAAAAATTGAATTACATCTGATTGTGGTAAATCAATTTTCTTGGTACTGTGGTCCGTCAGATTGGTGCTTTGTTGTGTTTTATAATCTTTGATGCAAATTACAGGGCTGGCATTAATATGCTTGGGCGGATTTGAACGATAATTATCCATCATTTGTTTTATCTCGTCAGCACCGGCTTTGCCTTTGCGAACTACTGATTTTAACGATTCCAGATAAAAGCCAAATTCCATGTAGATATCAGCCAAAAGCTCTTCCATGCTCTTTTCATTTTCCAAGGCCCAAGCGTAGGTTTCAGCAATAAAGCAACAGCTGGAAACGGCATCTTTGTCGCGCACAAAATCTCCTATCAAATAGCCATAGCTCTCTTCCCCTCCCATAATAAATTGTTTCTTTCCTTCTTGCTCTCGTATTATCTGAGCGATATATTTAAAGCCGGTGAGCACATCATAACCTTCTATATCAAAATGCTTGGCTATATCCATAAGTATCTCGCTGGTTACTATTGTTTTAACGATAAATTCATTGCCTTTAAGTTTTCCCTTCTCTTTCCATTGATTCAGAACGTAATAAAAAAGAAGTGTCGCGGTTTGATTACCGTTGAGAAGTGTAAATTCATTGTCTTTATTTCTAACAGCAATACCCACTCTATCTGCATCAGGGTCAGAGGCCATCACTAAATCTGCATTTACTTTTTGCGCTTTCTCTATGGCCATGGCCAGCGCAGCAGGCTCTTCAGGATTTGGCGATTTTACTGTGGGGAAATTTCCGTCTATAACATTTTGCTCCTCAACACCAATGATATTTGTAAAACCAAATTTTTTCAATGCCATAGGAATAAGTCTCACCCCTGTGCCATGGATAGGGGTATATACAATTTTTATATCTTTATGTTTTGTTATAATTCCGGGATTTAAAGACTTGGATTTAATATCATCAGTATATTTATTATCCAAATCATCACCAATTTTGTTCATTAAAGATTTATTGCCTTTAAAATTGATTTCATCAATGGTATTTATTTTTCTTACCTCTTCGATAACCATTTTATCATAAGGTGAAATAAGCTGAGCTCCATCTTCTCCATAAACTTTATATCCATTGTATTCCTTTGGGTTGTGCGAAGCAGTTATTACAATTCCGGCCTGACAACTGAAATGACGTACTGCATACGAAAGTTCAGGTGTTGGTCTTAACGCATCAAAATGATATACTTTTATCCCATTGGCAGTAAGTACATCGGCGGTAATCCCTTCAAAATAGGTGTTGTTGTTTCGGCAATCATAAGCTATGGCCACACTTACCATCGTATTGCCATGTTTTTTCCGAAGGTAATTGGCCAGTCCTTGTGTTGCCATACCCACAGTATATTTGTTCATTCTATTTGAACCTACTCCCATAATACCACGTAATCCACCGGTGCCAAATTCTAAGTCTTTATAGAAGGAATCGATGAGCTCTTCTCCATTTTCTTGGAGTAGTCTTCTTACTTCTGCTTTGGTTTGCTCGTCATAATTACCTTGTAACCATTTATTTGCACTTTCTATTATTGTCTTGTCCATGAGCTTGTTTCTTTATAATTTTAGTAAGCATCGTTCCAAACTGTCTTTCCAGTAGGGAATATCAATTTCCAATTCATTTTTAATTTTGGCTTTATTAAGCACGCTATAGGCAGGCCGTTTTGCGGGGAGAGGGTATTCAAAAGTCTCTATGGGCTTAATTGAACATTTTATATTTTTTAGCCTTATTATTTCTTGGGCAAAATCGTACCAGCTACATACTCCTTCATTGCTAAAATTAAAGGTATGAATCCCTTTCATAAAGGGAAGTTTGTCAAGCCCATCGAGTATTGTTGTCGCTAAATCAGCGGCATAAGTTGGGGTGCCGATTTGATCGTAAACAATATTCATTTCTTCCCTCTCTTGAGCATATTTCAAAATGGTTTTAACAAAATTATTTCCGAAACTCGAATATAACCATGAGGTACGGATGATGATACCGTGGGAACAGAATTCTTCCATCATTTCTTCACCTTCAAGTTTAGTTTCTCCGTAATAGGATTGTGGATTGGTAAAGTCAATCTCTTTGTAGGGTATATGATTGTTGCCATCATAGACGTAATCACTTGATATTTGAATCATGGCTACGGAATGCTTAGTGCAAACTTTTGCCAGTAATTTTACTGCAAGGACATTAATTTTTCGAGCTAGCTCTTTTTCTGTTTCACAACGGTCAACAGCGGTATAAGCTGCACAATTAATTAATACATCGATAGCTGTATTGTCAAAGAAAGTATTTAGGGCCTCCTCATTACTTATATCTAATTCGTCAATATCGGTAAGAATAAAATTATGATGAGTGTATCTAGTGGCAAGTTCAGCAATTTCACTTCCCAATTGGCCTTTGCTACCGGTTACCAGTATATGCATTTATTTTTCCTCCTTTTATTAGTTGATCAAAATAGTGAATAGTTTTTTTAAGGCCATCTTCCAATTGTATTTTTGGTTCCCAGCCCAGCTCATTTTTCGCAAGGCTTATATCAGGCTGGCGTTGCAAAGGATCATCTTGGGGTAATGGCTCGTAGATAAGCTTAGATGAAGCTCCCGTTAGTTTGATAATATGCTCGGCCAGTTCCTTTATCGTGAATTCGTTGGGGTTTCCCATATTCACAGGCCCTGTAAAGCCTTCTTTGGAATTCATCATACGTATCATCCCTTCCAATAAATCATCAACATACTGAAAACTTCTGGTTTGTGAGCCGTCACCATAGATAGTGATGTCTTTGCCTTCCAGAGCTTGCATAATAAAGTTGGAAACAACTCGCCCATCATAAGGATGCATTTTGGGACCATAAGTATTAAAAATACGTACTATCTTTATATCGACCTCATTTTGCCAGTGATAATTAAAGAATAAGGTTTCGGCAACTCTTTTGCCTTCATCGTAGCATGAGCGTATGCCAATGGGATTAACATTGCCCCAGTAACTTTCTACTTGTGGGTGTACGTCAGGATCGCCATAAACTTCGCTGGTGGAAGCTTGTAAGATACGTGCATTAATGCGCTTGGCCAGCCCTAACATATTAATTGCTCCCATTACAGAAGTTTTTACGGTCTTGATACCGTTATATTGATAATGAATAGGGGAGGCTGGACAGGCAAGATTATAGATTTGATCTACTTCTATAAAAAATGGCATGGTTACATCGTGACGTATTATCTCAAAATTGGGATTGCCCATCAAATGATGAATATTGCTCTTTTGACCGGTAAAATAATTGTCTAATACAATTACTTCATTCCCTTCATTCAGTAGTCGTTCGCTTAATTGTGAGCCAATAAATCCGGCTCCTCCGGTGATAAGTATTTTCATATAAACGTGTATCTATTAAGGTTATATCATTATCCTGAATACGAAATATTATTGCAAATTACATTGGTATAGCAATAGAATGTACTAACAATAACAGAATCCTATTCGAAGCCGTGAAATTAGTAAAAATGAACTTGAAAACAATATTATTTTATGAATAATTATTTCCCATAACTTGCTTATAATTTCATTAGTATCATATCATCTCAATTATGGTAAAAGCAATTTGCTGAAATCCATATATACTTTTTGATTGAACTATGCAGTTATCTCCCTTTATTTATAGAGAACCCAAAGAGGGATTATTTTGCTTACCTAATCCCCCTCATCGGGTTTCCACTTTTAGCAAAAAGGGAGATTGAGCTTCAGATTGACAGTCAGAGTATTCACTTATGTATATATTCCCCTCAAGCCGGGGGGCTCTTCCTTTTTGTCTTGAAACAAAAAGGAGGCAAAAAATTCAAGGCTTTATTCTGTAAGTTTATATTTACCTTTATATCAATATGTTATTGATGATGGAGAGGTGCTGTAAAGTATTTTCTGCTTTGCGATAGCGATAGTAGCGGCATCCTCCGGCATTGGGGTTGTGGTTTTTTTGGCGGTTGGTAAAAGCCGGAGATATAGCGGATAGCGCGTTAAGCAATGGGATGGTTTGTTTGGGTTGCCTATTGCTTAATCGCCCTTATAAAAAGTAATGGAGATGGACCATTTGGATACTTAAATTTGTTTGAAATCAATGGTGAAATTATCGAAATTAAAATTGCTTTTGCCCTTATTCCAAAGGTAAATTTTTAGAATTTCATTGCCTTGACCTATGCCAATGCTATCAAACTGATAGTGACAGTCTTGCCAGTTGTTTTTGAAATCGTTTTTCAGTTTAACATTTTTGGCCTTGTAAAAATAGTTTGTGTTGCCTTCTTGGGAAAGTACTAGAATTAAGTCGTTGATTGGTTGTCCGTTATCTTGTATGTCAAAACTGACATCAATATTAAATTGGGTGTATTGTTGACAGATATTTGAGTTGTTAATTTCCAGGCCGGGCAGGAATTCTGTTTTCGATGTCGCTGAAAAAAAAGCTTGTTCCTTGGTGCTGTCTTTCGGGTTAAATGTGAGCTTAAAGTGGCGGATATAGGGCGTGTCTTCTTTACTTTTCTTCTGGAAGATGTCAATCTCGTAATTGTATCCGCCAAGGGTTTTCTGCTCTTTCTCCGGTTTTATCTTGTTGATAAGTACTAGGTTAGGATCATTAAGGAGATTTTGCAGTGGCATTTGTCCTTCATTATTACCAAAGTGAGAGTCCCAAACGATTAGTGATTTCTGTGGAAATTTAAGTGATGGATGTTGTCGGTCGTTAATCATCCAAGCTGCTTTATCATTGTCGTAGGGATCGAGGTCCAATAGATAGATGATATCGGTATCGTAGTAAACGATAAAATTTTTATCGAGATGGTTGTGTTGAATATAATTGCTTGCTTGCTGCATTAGGCGGTCTCTGGTGCTTGGGAAAAAAGCCCATCGATAGATGTGATATGCTTGGGAATACATAAACAGTGCAATGATGAGGTAGAGTATGTAATTGAAATAGCGGCTTTTATTTTGGAGCATTTTATAGAGGTATTCGTAGCTGAAATTGGCTCCCAAAGCAACTAGAGGGACGACAGCACCGATAACTCTTATCAAGCCCAAACTGCCTCCTTGTCCGGTTGCCCAAACGTAACTATGTGCTGCAAAGTAGGCCATGAAAGGGGCAAAGATAAGGAGAAGAATATAAAATTCCTTTTCAAAACGAAGAATGCCTTTTCTTAAATACTTAATAAGGTAAATGATAAAAGAGGTAATAAAAAACAGCAGAGGTAATATTCCTGTAATTTTTCGAGTATTAGCAATAAAGTGATACCAGTGTCCCGAGCCATATAGCGTTGATCCGCCATAAGGCATTTCGGTGATAAGCCACCAAAAGTTAGTGTGAAAAGGATAGCCGGCGATACTTATTAGGAAAAAACCAAGACTAAGGAGCAGAATAGAGAAATAAGATTTTTTCAAGCCATAGGCAAGAGCAAATAATGAGAATAAAATAATTCCTTCAGTTCTGATAATAGGTAAAAAACCAAAGACTATTGCTGACCAGTGAAGTTTCCCTGAAAAGAAAAGATATACGCCCAGAATAAGGAAGAACGAGAATGTGATTTCGGTAAGTGAGCTGAAAAGTAAAACAAAATAGATAGGAGCTAAGACTGTAAATATAAGGCTGATAAAAGCAGACTTAAGCTTGAATAATTGGGCGGTTTTGTAGGTGATATAGGCAGTGGATAAACCCAATAAAAGATTATAAATTCGCATTCCATTGATGCCTGCCTGTGCAAAAGGCGAGCTAAGGATTGTGAATACAGGCTTGCTCCAGTGATCGAAGAGAAGTTTGGGGTATTGCCATCCGTAATGAGCTGCAAAATAATGCGAAACATTGTCTGCCCCTCCAAAACTATTTGTGCTTTTAATAATCACTATTATCCCAATAATAAATAGCGTAAATAGTAGTCCTAAAACCCCATACTCTTTTTTGCTGCCGGTCATTGAATAATGTATTGCTTGTATTTATGTATCCTATTTGAATAGGAAGCAAAGATAAACTAATTAGGCTTAATTGGAAACAGGGTATTAGGCTAAGGTTTTCTTGTAAACTAGAATTGTTCAAGTAATTTTACCGGTCAATAGTTATATTTTTTTAAAAAAGTTGTAATATTGTTGACAAATAGAAAATATCTATTATCTTTGCAAGTGAGTACTTACTTATAAAGATAAATAAGCTTATGAAAACGACTAAAATATATAAAATCGGTTTAGATGTGGGGAGTACTACAGCAAAATTTGTTGTATTAGATCCTGATAATATGGAAGTTATATATTCTAATTATATACGTCATAACACTAAAATTAATGAAACTATTATTACGCTTCTGCGTGAATCGGTAGCTGAACTTGGCGATTTTAATTTTCAGATTGGCATAACAGGATCGGCAGGATACGGCATTACTGAGAAGATGAATATTCCATTTGTTCAAGAAGTTATAGCAACAGCGGCTTTTGTTAAAGAGAAATTTCCGGAAGTTCATACTCTTTTAGATATTGGTGGAGAAGATTCAAAGATGATATTTTTCACCGAGAATAGAAGTCCTGATATTCGAATGAATGGGAGTTGTGCAGGAGGTACCGGTGCATTTATTGACCAAATTGCAGCGCTATTAAATGTGAGTACTTCTGAGCTTAATGAATTGGCGAAGCAACATACTCAAATTTATCCTATTGCTTCTCGCTGTGGAGTATTTGCTAAAACAGATGTTCAAAATCTATTAAGTCGTAAAATTCCCCTCCCTGATATTGCTATTTCAACATTTCAGGCTGTGGTAGTTCAAACTCTAAATACCTTAGCGAGAGGTTATCAGCCAAAGGCTAAGTTTCTCTTCGTGGGAGGCCCTCTTAATTTTTTGAGTGAGCTGAAACGTTTGTTTATTGAAAACATGGAGCTTGCTTCTTCGGATATAGTGGAAACGGGATTAAGCCTTTTTACTCCGGCTTTTGGTACTGCCCTTGCTATTGAGGCGAAGGAGGTACCTTTTTCAGTTGATGATTTTATTAATAAATTGGAGGATTCTTCCAAAAATCTTATTTTTAAGAATAGATTAAATCCTTTGTTTAAGGATAAAGCAGAACTGGAAGAGTGGGAGCAGCGCCGGGTGAAAATGAAAATTAATCGTAGCGGTATTTTAGAGTATAATGGAGATAAATGCTTCTTGGGCATTGACTCCGGTTCAACAACTACCAAAATTGCTGTTATTGGTTTGAATAATGAGTTGCTGTTTAGCCACTATGTCAATAATAATGGCAATCCTATTGAAGCCGTTACAGAAGGATTAAATCTTTTTATTAAAGAATTGGATAAACGTCCCAAGGATAAACCTTTGCGAATAGTTCAGGCGACTTCCACGGGTTATGGCGAAGATCTGATTAAAGCTGCTTTTAATATGAATAAGGGAGTAGTAGAAACCATAGCTCATTATACAGCAGCGCATTATCTTGATCCTGAAGTGAGTTTTATTATGGATATCGGTGGGCAGGATATGAAAGCTATATTTATAGAAAATGGTGTTATCAACCGAATTGAACTCAATGAAAGTTGCTCTTCCGGTTGTGGCTCTTTTATTCAAACTTTTGGTAATACCTTAGGTTTTAAAGTGGCTGATTTTGCTACTTTGGCTCTGGATGCAAGTCATCCTGCCGATTTGGGTACACGTTGCACTGTATTTATGAATTCTAAAGTTAAGCAAACCCTACGCGAAAATACAGGAATGGGGGATATCTCTGCCGGCTTGGCTATTTCTGTAGTTAAAAACGCTCTTTATAAGGTGCTTAAACTTAAAAATGTTGATGTACTTGGCGATCATATTGTTGTGCAAGGCGGAACGTTTAAAAATGCAGCCGTTCACCGCGCTTTAGAAGTGCTTACAGGCAAGGAAGTTATATGTACCGATTTGCCTGAATTGATGGGGGCTTATGGAGCAGCTATTTTGTCACTCAATGACTATAAGAAGCAGAGGTTACTCAATACACATCATGAAAATGCTTTTCTTGAATTGCCCGACAAAAGTAACTTCCAAACAAAATTACTCCACTGTAAGGGTTGTGTTAACAACTGCACTGTTACACGCTTTAAGTTTAACAATGATAATATATATTATTCAGGAAATAAGTGTGAAGCAATATTCTCTAATACGGGACAAAAATATGAACCCGGATTTAATTTTCATGAATACAGATACAAATTGCTCTTTGATAGAGAAGTAGTGAAAACTTCTTTTGCTCATCATAATTTGCCTAAGATTGGAATTCCAAGAGTGCTAAATAACTATGAGAACTATCCTTTTTGGCACACTCTGTTGAGCTCTTTGGGCTTTGAGGTAATCCTCTCCGAAGAATCGAATAATACCGTTTATGAAAATGGGCAAGGCTCTATAATGAGTGATAATGTTTGTTTTCCTGCTAAATTGGTCCATGGACATATACTTTCGCTGGCAAAACAAGCGGTGGATAAGATTGTTTATCCCATGGAGTATTATCAAAAAAATGAGTTTGAGGAAGCCGATAATTCCTTTATGTGCCCTGTTGTTAGTGGCTATGCTGATGTGGTACATAACAGTATGAATATTGAAGAGAAATATGGTATTCCTATTCTTAGACCTATTATTAATTATAATGATGAAAAGCTGTTGTTGCAGGCGTGTAAAGATTTGATAAAACCCTTTGGTTTTTCCAATAAAGAGATTAAAAGTGCCTATGAAATGGCCTTGCAAGCTCAAGTCGATTTTAAGAAAGCCATCAAAGACAAAGGAGAGGAAATAATACAAAGAGTGAAAAATACACCGGGAGCTTTTGCTGTAGTATTGGCAGGTCGCCCTTACCATACTGATCCTTTGATAAATCATAAAATCCCTGAGATATTGACTCATCTAGGTGTTGACATTATTACTGAAGATGCGTTGCCTAAAGCTAAAAATGCTGATTTGACTGATTTGCAGGTTCTTTCTCAATGGTCATATCCCAACCGTATTTATAATGCAGCTCAGTGGGTTGCGGAACAAGACGATAAATTTCAGTTTGTGCAGTTCAATAGTTTTGGTTGTGGTCCCGATGCCCTAGTTATTGATGAGGTAGTGGAGATATTGCGTACCGTAAACAAAATTCATACTCTGATAAAGATTGATGATATAAGTAGTACCGGCTCTGTAAAATTACGTCTGCGTTCAATGATTGAATCACTTAAGATACGAGAAGTGGATGAGAACGCGCCGGTAAAACAAAGAATTAATACGGCAATATTTGATGAGAATGAAAAGGATAGAATTATCTTAGGTCCGCATTTCTCTGATTTTTATTCGCCATTTTTGCCCGCTATCTTTCATTTGGCAGGCTATAAGTATGTAAATCTACCACCGGCAACAAGGGCTTCTGTTGAATATGGTCTGAAATATTCCAATAATGAAATATGTTATCCTGCCACTATTGTAGTAGGTGATGTTATTGCCGCATTGGAATCGAGGAAGTATGATAGAACGAAAGTTGCTGTGGGAATAACACAAACAGGAGGGCAATGTAGAGCTTCCTCGTACTTGTCGTTGATAAAAAAAGGGATGATTGCTGCCGGTTATAATGATATTCCTGTGATTGCTGTTGGTACAAGCGGTAAAACTATTAATCCCCAACCTGGTTTTGAACTCAATTGGAAGAAACTCTTGCCCATTACCATGGCTGCAACTTTATTTGCCGATGCTATGGCTAAAATATTTTATTCTGCAGTAGTACGTGAAATAGAAAAAGGGTCAGTACAAATTTTGATGGATAAATATTATGCCAAAGCGTATGATGTTATTATCCTTAATAAACCTAAGTTGTTATACAAACTTCTTGAAGAAGCGGTACAAGAGTTTAATGAGTTAGACCTTATTACAGACGAATTGCCTCAGATTGGTATTGTGGGTGAAATATATATAAAATACAATTCTTTTGGAAATAATAATGTTGTTAATTGGCTTATTGAACAGGGCGTAGAGGTTGTTGTTCCTCCTTTGTTTGACTTCTTTATCCAAGATTTTGTGAATGTGGAAGTGAACAAGCAAAATCATGTGAGTCAGGCATCTATGAGTGATTATTTGGTGAAATTTTTTGAGAAATATACTAACTATCAAGTGGGTAAAATCAATAAAATTCTTTCCCAATACCGTTTCTATAAGCCTTTTCATAATATAAGAAGTTTAAGTAAAAAAGCCGAAAAGATTTTGTCTTTAGCTCATCAATTTGGTGAAGGTTGGCTTATTCCTGCTGAAATTGGTGCTTGTGCTGAAGATGGTGTTAATCAGGTTGTTAGTTTGCAGCCATTTGGATGTATTGCCAATCATATTGTTTCTAAAGGAATTGAAAATAAGGTGAAAAGAATTTATCCGGAAATGAGTTTGCTGTTTTTGGATTTTGATAATGATATAAGTGAAGTGAATATTATTAATAGACTGCACTTTATTATTAAGGCTGCCAAAGATCAGTTGGAGATAAAGAATAATGTAATAAAGTAAGAAAGAACTATAATTATGAAAGTACTAGCTATATACGGAAGTCCTCGGAGAGAGGGAAATACTGCTAAAATGATGGATGTTGCACTCTCGGCTTTCCCTGCTGAAGCAGAAATAAAGAAAGTTTATCTGGGTGGAATGAATTTCTCGGGTTGTGGCCCTTGCCGCGAATGTAAAACAACAGGCGACTGCGTGATGAAAGATGATATGCAAGACGTCTTTAAAGACATGATATGGGCCGAAATAATTCTCTTTGGCTCACCGGCACAATTTTCTGATGTGAGTTCTGATATTAAAAAATTAATGGAGCGTACATGGTGGATGAAGGGAGCCTTGAGGAATAAAATTGGCGGATATGTGATTACCGGCCGGCGTTATATGGAAAGTGTGCAAAATACATTACATGCCTTTATGTTACGTCATCAGATGATTTTAGGGGGTAGTGGAGCATTGGGTTTTACATTTACTGAAATGGGTGGCTTGGATTACGACCCTTTGGCACTGCGCGATGCTGAATATACAGGAAGACGATTGGTGGAATTATGGTATATTATTTATGACCACTAATTTAATAACATCCTTATTTCTTGAATCTTATACTGATTTTCTTTGGAGTAAACGGATTTGTAAAGTATTTGTTTTTCTGATTTACTTAAATGCCAGCTCAACGGAATCTCATGCTCGTTTCCATTGAATGATAAGGTGTGTAGTAGGTTGAAAGTTTGGTATTTCAAATACGATCAATGTCTCATATACTTACCGTTGTTATGATTGTATTTCTGATAAAATGATGGGATTGATGATTTTAGTGCTAAATTTGATATTTCTAATCAACCAAGATATTTAATGTTATTTTAATATTTCCGAGTGCCTATTATAGCACTCGGGAATATATTGTAACTTATTAACTCAGAATTTCTTCCATTGTAATATAATCGCCCACACGACCGGTCATTTTTTCTGCATCGGTATTTACCGGAAGTGATTTTTTGCCGGGTCTCCAGCCTGCTGGACAAACCTCTCCGGTTTTGGTAGCATATTGCCAAGCATGTACTTGTCTTAAAAACTCATTTACATTTCTTCCCACAGAATCAGCTTGAACTTCTTGTGCTACACAAATCCCGTCAGGATTGAAAAGGAATCTACCTCTTAATGCTACGCCATCTTCTTCTATAAGCACGCCAAAAGCACGGCTAATCTCTTGATTTGAGTCTGCACCCATTGTCAGTTTTAATCCTTTTAAGAGAGGTTCTGTTTCAACAAATCTTTTGTGTGAAAATTTGGAATCGACAGATATAGCCAAAATTTCTGTATTTATTGCCTGAAACTCATCATAATGAGCGTTCATTGCAGCAATCTCAGTTGGGCAGACAAATGTAAAGTCAGCCGGATAGAAACAGATTACCGTCCATTTTCCTATATAATCGTCACTTGAAACTTCTTTGAAATGACCTGTTTTTGCGTCATATGCATCCATTGTAAATTTTGGCATCTCCTGCCTTACCATTGTTGAACTCATAGCTTTTTCCTCCTCTTTTGTTTTATTTAATAATTCATTAATTTCGATTTTAACTTTTTTTCTTGGCTTTACGCCATCTGCACATCCCATAATTTTTCCTCCTGTTTTAAATTTTACATTATGATTAATTAGTTCTGCAATATACAAACAATATTTTACTCATTGTGTCAATATTTTTGTCTTTTCTTTGCGTGAGTTATAACTACCTGATACTATTGTCTTTGGTGCTGTTTGTGTAGCAGGTATTGGCAGGCAAGTTTAACAATGCATATAAAAAACGTAGATGCTGCACACTACAGAGTTTTTATATGCTTAGGTGTTGTGGTTAGTTTTAGTGTTGTTTATTTTTGATAAAGCAATTTCTGCTGCTTTGATAAATCCTGGCATTGTTGGAGCACTAGTCAATAAAGGATGTGTTCCAATTTGATATGAAAGAACTGTATATACAGATAACTTTTCCTGAATTGCTAAGGCTATTGTATTGATTATTTCTCCCGCAGATTTACCACCCCAAACTTCTCCGCCTAAAATGGAACCATCGGAAGGTGAAACATATAATTTAACAGTTAATGGTGAAGTTCCAGGTAGAGTCCCTGGATGTCTGTCAACTCCCGTATATTTTGCAGAAATAATTTCCAAGTTAATCAGTGGAATATCATTATCATTAACTCCAGCAGAAGCCATGGCTAGGCCATTTATTTCCGTTGAAAACACAGCTATTGTGCCGGTAAAATTATTTCTAATTCTAATTCCATATAAATTATAACCTAAAATACGTGCTTCTGATGTTGCTGTCGAAGCCAACATTATCCTGTCTTTTCTTCCTGTTAAAAAATCTAATGTTTCTGAACAATCGCCAACAGCAAAAATATGTTTAGCTGATGTGTGCCCGAAATTGTCAACAATAATGGCTTTATATTCATTTAAACCTAGGCCTGTTTTTTCAGCAAGAGTTGTATTTGGAAGATATCCGATGGCTAAAATGACAGCATCGGCCCTTAATTCTTTTCCCGTATTTAATTTAACACTTACAACATTTCCATTTTCGCCAATAATTTCTTGTACGCTGGTTGATGTGTGAATAGTAACATTCGCCTTTTTTAATTTTTCAGTTGCAATCTTGCTTAACTCAGAAGAAAAAGCTTTTGAAAAGCACAAATCCTCTTTTTCGACGATACTTACAGATTTATCGTTAAACTTTGCCAATTGTTCAGCTACTTCAGCTCCAATAAAACCACCTCCAATAATAACAATGTTTTTTTTGTCTTTTAATTCTCCGAAAAGATTATTGATATAGTTATAGCTTTTTTTGATATAAAAAACATTTTTTAAATTATAACCGGGCAAAAATTTGGGAACAAATGGAACAGAACCTGTCGCAAGTATTAATTTTTTATAAGAAAATTCAGAACCTGATACTGTTATTACAAGCTTTTTTTCTTTATCAATTTCAACAACTTTTTCTGTTACAGCTTCTCCGCCAAGATCAATAAATGATTTAACTCCCATACTGTCTTTATCAACAGAATCGAGATCATGAAATACATAAGGTATTCCACATGGAATCAACCCTTTTTCTTCTTCTTTAAGAATCAATACGGTTTTTGAAGGATACTGTTTTTTTACTGTTACTGCTGTTACTATCCCTGCCGGTCCTGCACCAATAATTATTACATCAAATTCTTTCATTTTTAAAGTCTCTGTTTATTAAACTTAATTTGTCTATTATAAAAATTACCCACAACTGTCTGTATAAGAATATAGCCAACAGCAGTGCTTAAAATTTTCAAGTTACTACTATATTTTATG
>WGCS01000171.1 GCA_015493685.1 Bacteroidales bacterium | reverse complement strand
TACTAGTTTTGTAGATATTCCTTGTTTGTCCAAAAAAGATCACTACCAATAAATAGGATTCTTATTTTGAATGCCAGCCGCCAGTCTTCTGATAAGTATTTCTGACAACTGAAATTATTAGTTGTTTTATTACCAGTTTCTGTATGGGTTTTTCATTAGCATAGAATTGAAATAGCGTACGTCACCGGTAACTTCTTCGCCCAGCCAATCAGGCTTTTCAAAGGGAGTGTCTTCACTGGGTAATTCAATTTCAGCCACTGTTAAACCTTCATTTTCTCCGTAAAATTCGTCAACCTCAAATTTGAGCCCACTTGTTTCGGGCACGATATATCGAGTTTTATCGATTACGCCCGGCTCGCATATTGAAATTAAATTTTTCGCATCTTCCAAACTTATCTCTGTTTCCCATTCGAAACGGCTTGCCCCACTTTCGTTGCCAATACCTTTTATGGTTAGATAGCCTTTGTCTCCTTTAATGCGTGCTCGTACTGTCCTCTCCGGTACGCTCGATAAGTAGCCTTGCTTTATTCTTGTTTGTTTTGTTATATGTGATTTAAAATCTCCTTTGACTAAAAATTTTCTTTCTATTTCTTGGGCCATTAGTTTTATGTTTTTAATATTATTATCGTATAAATTTTGTTCTTGCAACTCGATGTTGCCATTGATTAGTTGGCAAGTGTTTTATCACTCCATCCTATGATCCTTTTAATGGCTTGCAGATAGTTTATGTTCTCTATGTCTTCCAAATCAAGATCTCGTAGTGTTGCTTTAATATCTTCTATCTCAGTTGATTCTGAATTAATACTTACTACATGAGCTCCGTTAATTAATACATCGGCAAGCTCACAAATGGTGTTGTTGACCATATATCCATAACGCTCTTTATGAACTCTTACTGCTTGTAATTCTTGATTCTGATTAACCATTTCCATAAACTCATCTAGGCTATAATTCTCTTTCTCAAACTTAGGTGTGCTCACCATAAATGCAGGGAAAACTTCTTCTTTTAATACTTTAGCTGAAATGGGAAACTCTCCTTTCATCAACGGATTCCATTGCTCTAAACCATCAATAGAAGTAACAAAGGTTTTAATATCCATTTTCCCATCACGGATTTTTGTGTTGTTAATTTCATTGGTTTTGGATACAATATAAATTTCATCACTTTCTCTTTCCCATACTTTTCGTGGTACAGGAACAGATAGCCTTCCCATTAGATAGGCGGCTTCTTCAAAATCTTGTCCAAAGGAGCGGAATTCAAAACGTGGTTTCGATATTTCTCCTATTTTTAGCTCTTCTTTTGCCATTGTAATTAGTGTTTAAAAAAAATTGTTAATATCATAATTTATTTCAAGTCCCAAAACACGCTTTATTGCTTTGGGGTAATTAGTGTTCTTATGATTATCTTTTATGCCTATTGCTTTTATAGCCGCTTTTACCAAGTCCGGATTCTCTGATTCAAAGGCAACAGTACGTAGCAGTGCTCCGTTAATTTTAACATTGGCATATTCACAAATGCAATCATTAAAGGAATAGGCATATCGGTCTTTTTCTGTTAGTGCAACAATGATGTCTGGATCCACTAGAATAAGTTCTTGCATAAACTCTTTTAGTGTATAAACATCTTTGTCCAATAGAGGTGCTTCGACACCCAGAGCAGGAAAAATCTCTGACACTATTTTTTCTTTTGATAAGGGGAACTGTCCTACTTCCTGAGGATTCCACTGCTCTAGCGTATCATCGTGTTTTACCAATGTCTTAATGTCTAATAGCTTATTGCGGATTTTAATATTATTAATTGTATTTCCGGCAGTCATCAAATATATTTCAGAAATGTGTCGTTCTTTCCCTGCAATACCTTTTGCTCGAAGAGTAGTAATAACGGAATCAATCTCTTCTAGTCCAAATAGCCTAAACTCATATCGTGGAATAAAATGGGTCATAAAGTAGTTATTTTATAGGTGTATAGCTTTTGTTCTGAGTCGGATACAATATAGACTCTTTGTTTGTTTATATCTACTACTATTCCTTCTGCCTTGGGAAAAGCCAAGTCGAAACTTTGTATCACTGCTCCTTGATTATTACAATAGTATAATTTTTGAGACTCATCACTTACTATCCATAGCGATTTGTCCATGGTGTTGGCGTAAATTCCAGAGCAATCTAAGGAGAAATTCAGTGTGGTTTTTTGGATTATTCCCTGGCTGGGTTTCCACTTGATTAATAGACGTGGTTTTGCTTCATTAAGTATATAATATATATCCTCTTTATTGGAATAGCCTAATCCTTCCAATCCTTTTTTCTTTGATTCACGTACAATATTTATTGGATAGGTATTTATTTTGTTGCCATTGGAATCTAATTGAATTAGCTGAGACAGCGCTTCCTCACTAATCCATATTGTTTTGTCATGATTGTTAATGGTAATGCCCTCAGTATCGTCACCGGTATAAGCTAAGGTTTTGAGTATTTTTCCTTCAGTGTTAATTAAAAACGCTTTGTTACTATTGTCGTCCACCACAATTAGATTTTTTTTATCCATCGCCCATGAGAGGCCGGAAGGTTCTTTTACTCCTGTTAGTATATAGGAATTGATAAATTCTAACTTGAAAATATTTTTATGGATTGGATTAGGTTTAATGGCCAGTCCTTGGTCTTTGTTGCAGCCATAAAAACTAATGATACCCAAAAGAAAAATGGCATAGAGTAATTTAATCATAAGTAGTGAAGTGCTAATAAATAAAGGAAGCCTAAATTAAGTCTAATTCAAACCAATTTGTTAGCGTTGTTCCCATAAATAACCCTTTTCCCAATATTTTCCCAATATTATTATCTTTCGATAAGAGAACTGTTGTTACTTAATCAGGCAACCTTTATTATATAATTTTAATATATTTTATTGATTCTTGGCTCCCGGTGTTGGAATGTCAAAAAGTTTCCAATTATTGGTGCCATCGGGCAGACGGCCTATGGATTTTCCGTCGGGTAATTTTCCCAATGGACCATCAACAGTAAAATTTTCAGACTCATCAATAAATTTACCTGATTTATCCCATACAGCTACAGCTTTGTCTTTTTTTGCGCTTAAACTCGATGGACAGAATATGGTGTCGTTGTGAATGCCGGTATAATCTTGTCCGCTGGCATCTTTAGCTCCCCATACAATTACCAAATATGACTTGGCTTTTATGGTGGTAGCCTTTGAATTGCCACTCGGGATTTCATACTTGTCAACATCGGCAGATGATTCTCCATCATCAGCGATGTAGTATCCTGCAATGTCAAGGTCCTTACTCCCCGCATTGTAAAATTCTGACCAATCACATTTTTTACCATTGACATCAATATATACTAATCCAATGGTGTCTTTTGTCATCAATTCGTTAACCTTTAGTATGGCTTTGGAAGTGTCAACAGGATCGGGTTTGGGATCTGTTTTTGTATCCTTATTACAGGCAGCTGCTCCAAGCAAGCTGATTAGGATAATACTACCGAAAAATAATTTTAGATGTTTCATGTGTTTATGATTTAATGATTTGGTGATATGAGTCACATAATGTTAGTCTAATCACTATCTTGTGAATTAATTTGCGATTAAAAATAATAGTCTGTGTCGAACCCTCGGTGCTCATATCATAATAATTGAATTTATTGTTTGTATAGAATGTGTATAAGTAACTAAATGCAGTTTAGAAATCAATTTCTACTCTAAGTTGAAGAAAACCAAATTGTTCCCCCGCCTTTCCTTTGCCGGTATCAACATCAGCCCAGTCTTTAGTGGGATTTCCATTAACATCATTTCCAACATATAGTTTTCCTTTTCCATTGGCATAACGATCGTGATCAGCATAGCTGTAATCCAACATGAATTTTATATTATCATTGGCATAATAGTTTAGTCCAAAGGTATAGGCATTGGCTCCTCCACCATATATTTTGGCATTAAAATCATTAAGATCTAAATAATCATAGCGAAAAGCAAGTTCTACTTCGCCCCATTTTTTAGCCCGGGCTATTTGAGTAAATTCTCCTTCTCGCATATTATAACGATAATGTCCACCAAAAATCAGCCAACCTATTTGAGCAAAGGATCCCTTTACTGTCGTTGAGTTAACTCCTTTTACTCCATTCAAGTCAGTACCCTGTAGCCCCGCATTTAAGTATTCGGCATGAAACATTATGTTTTTCCATGCGGTGGCAATTTCAAAGTCGGCAAGAGTGCGTGAATTTACATTAGTGATTACATCAGTATCTAGATATTTTTTTCTGTTTATATTGCTAATTGTTCGGGTACTAAAACGATATGCATTGGGCGAATCCCAGCTGGTTTTAGGAGTGCGATAGGAAATGCCCCCTCCTAAATGGAATACAAAGTCATTGTTGTTGCTAATATATCGGGCAACAGCTCTGCCGGTATAACTATATCCCTCATCCATACCTAGCTTTTTATTGTGACTTTGGGATAAGCTCACCTCTTCGGCCCCACCCAAGTCTTCAAAATGAACACCTCCTATTACTAACCAGTAGCGGTCGTATTTTGTTAATTGTAGTCCTAAATGACGTGATGGAGCCAGCTTACTTATCAGTGATCGTTCTATAAAAGTTATATAACGCGAAGTAGTAGTCTCTTCCATTGAAAAGCCTTCCTTGAAATTTCCCGCCTTGATAGAGATATGTTTCATAAAACCCCGCTTTGCTGGAGAAATATATCCAACAATCATATCTTTCATCTCGGTTTGTGAACCGGCAAAATCGAGATCAATTTCACCATACCAATTCTTTTTAATGATAGTCTTAAAAGCCATTCTTGCTCTTCGTATCGTTATGCCATTGCCAATGGGGTTGTAAGTATGTTTATCAAAAAAATAAGCTCCATCAATATATATCCTATTGTCAAGCCATAATTTGTAATCTTTGTTCTTAGTTTCAAAGGTGAGTATGCCATTCCTAAATTCAGGTTCCAATGGATGCCGATCAACAATAATTCCATATTGATTTGTCAGTTGAGTGCTGTCGTGTTGTCCAAAGACTGAAAGACCGCCTAGCATTAAAGTGAGGATGAGTATAACTTTTGTAGTCATAATATGAGTGTTTTGTTAAAATTAGAATTCATAGTTGGTTAATGGATACAAATATTGTAAATATTTTAATTCTAAAGAGATTAAAAAACTCTACATTAACTCTACATCGATAGCTAGTGCTTTTTTAGAAATAAAAAAAGCTCCATTTTACAAGCTATTATTTTATATTTTTGGCCATCAAAATAATTTATAAGCATTTATGATTAATTTCAACAAGTTTACCCTGAATAATGGACTACGTGTTATTGTTCATCAAGATAAGACAACCCCTGTGGTGGCAATGAATATATTATACCATGTGGGAGCTAAAGACGAGGACTCTAAACTCACAGGCTTTGCTCACCTATTTGAACATTTAATGTTTGGAGGTTCAGTTAATATACCAAAGTATGATGAGCCTTTGCAAAAAGTAGGAGGGGAGAATAATGCGTTTACCAATAATGATTTTACCAATTACTATTTAAGCCTGCCTAAGGAGAACTTGGAGACTGCTTTTTGGTTGGAATCAGATCGTATGTTGGATTTGGCCTTTTCCAAAAAGAGTCTGGAAATTCAGCGCAGTGTGGTTATTGAAGAATATAAACAACGCTATTTGAATCAACCTTTTGGCGATTTGTGGCTGATACTACGCCCTTTAATCTATAAAGTACACCCTTATCAGTGGGCTACCATTGGCAAAAATATTAAGCATATCGAAGAGGCTACCATGGACGATGTGAAAGATTTTTATCATAGGTTTTATAATCCTGATAATGCGATAATGGTTATTGCCGGTGATGTGGAAATAGAGGAAATAAAGCAGTTGTCAGAGAAATGGTTTGGTAGCATAAAGAAGTCTTTTCCCTTGAAAAGAGAGATACCTCAGGAACCAAAGCAAGTTGAAGCTCGGTTCTTGAGAGTAGAGAAAGATGTGCCTGCGAGTGCAATATTCAAAGCCTATCATATTGGAGACCGCTTAAGTGCTGACTATATTGTTACCGATTTAATATCTGACTTATTGGGAAATGGAAAATCGTCGCAATTGTACCGTAGTCTGGTACGAGAACAAAAATTGTTTACTTCCTTGAGTTGTTATGTAAGTGGTGATATTGATCCCGGAATAATTTATATTGCCGGTTACCTTGCCGACAATATTAGTCCTGAACAGGCCGATAAAGCAATAGTGCAACAACTGGAGCTATTTAAAAATAATACGGTTGAAGATCAAGCGTTGCAGAAAGTTAAGAACAAATATTTGGCAGCACGTGAATTCTCCAATAGTAGTATTCTTGATAAAGCTATGAATATAGCCTATTATGAACTTCTAGGCGATGCCAATAAAATTAATACTGAGAAAAATCAATATTTAGATGTTAAGGCAGAGGATATTGGTAGAGTCTCTAAAGAGATTTTTGTAAATGAAAATTCAAATACATTATATTATTTAAAAAAATAATTATCAAAGACACCCATAAGAATTTAATGGGTGTCTTCAAACCAAGATAGCCCTTTATAAAATGACTTCTGAACATAAACTTATTAAAGAATGTAGGCGAGGTAAGGCCAGGTATCAGAAGATGTTGTATAAGCGTTATGCCCCTAAAATGTTTGGCGTTTGTGCCCGGTATTTTACTTCTTTAGAGGAGGCTCAGGATGCTTTACAGGATGGATTTGTAAAGGTGTTTGACAATTTACATAGCTTTCAGGAGAAAGGCTCGTTGGAAGGTTGGATACGACGAATTATGGTGAATACATCACTAAATTTGTTACGTAAGAATCAAAAATATAAATATCATATCGATATTGATGAAACGGAATCAAGAATCGAGGATAAGAGTGCCAGTTTTGATCAATTAGAGTTTAATGAGTTATTGCAAATGATTCAGGATTTACCCAAAGGATACCGAACGGTATTTAACCTTTATGAGATAGATGGATATTCGCATCAGGAAATTGCAGAGATGTTAGGGGTGAGTATTAATACTTCTAAATCGCAACTGCTGAAAGCAAAGCGTAAATTGAGGTTAAGAATCAACAGAAATAATTAGAGTTTTGAAATTAACAGACGAAAATACGGGAGAAGCTTTTAAAGAAGCATTGGTTGATTTGGAGTTAGCTCCACCCAAATCAGTATGGAAAGCTATTTATGCTATTAACAAGGCTAAGGGAATTATTAAACCTTTTTCAAGTCTTGCTATTGGAATTTATGTTGCAGCCTCGATACTTGTTGGAGGAGCTATTCTTTACTTTGCATTAAGTAAATCAGCATCAGTACCATCTAAAATATCCGTAATAAGCAAGACGACAATTCCTTATCATATAATCAATTCTTCCAATAAAGGGATGCAACAAAAAGCAACCTCTGATACTATTCTTTTGTCGGAAAAGAATGCTGCTTCTTTTCACAGAAACGATAATGTAACTTCTCCTATGGCTAAAGTAAAACCTGTGGCAAATATACATCAGAATAAAAGTAAAGGGATAGTGTCTAAAGAAAATAAGAGGTCAATATCACAAATTAAAGGAGCCAAAGTAATTCAATTAAATTCTGTTCCTATTGTTAAAATCAGGAAAATTGATTCTCTCTTGCAGGATGTTAAGGTTGAACGGGATAATTTTTCTTCCTATGGAAGCACAGATAATAGTCAAGACTCATTTGTTGTTAGGTATGGTGCCGACAAAACTATATGTTTTGGAGAGAAAGTGTCTTTAGTAGCAGAAGAAGGGTATTACTATCGTTGGAGTACTGGTGAAAATACGGCTTCTATTGAGGTTAGCCCTTCTGATGATACTTTTTACGACCTTACAGTAAGTAATGAAAAGGGTAAGGAGAGTACTCATCGTTATAAGGTTTCCGTGGATAAAAATTGTACGGCAGTTTTTATTCCTTCAGCATTTACACCTAATGGTGATGGCAAGAACGATATTTTTAAAGCAGAAGGACGCGGGATAAGAGAATTTAATCTTCTATTAATGAACGCAATGGGACAGATAGTATTTGAAGCAAACACCATTGATAAGGCATGGGATGGAAGATATAAAGGGAATCTTTTGCCGGCAGCAACATATTTTTATATTGCAAAATATAAGGATGCAAAATTAAATAAGCATATTAAAAAAGGACAAGTAACACTAATTCGATAAATGATAGAAACTGTAATAAGAAATAAAGCCCCTGAAATAAAGAGTATCAGCTCTTTGAAAATAATTCAACCCAAGCATTATACTTTGAGTAATGGAGTGAAAGTAGCTGTGTTTGAGAATAATACGCAAGATTTATTGAAGATAAATTTAGTCTTTGATGCGGGGAGTAGGAATTGTAAAAAACCACTTATCGCGAGCACTGTAAATAATATGCTTACAGAAGTTACCAATAACTATACAGCAACGGAATTGGCGGAGAAAATTGATTTCTTCGGTGCTTATTTCGAAACCAATACCACAAGAGATTATGCTTCTGTTGCTTTATATTCTCTTCATACCTTTTTGGATGATACACTTCCTTTGCTAGCAGAAGTGGTGCAGAATGCTAGTTTTAATCAGGAACAATTGCAGGCCTATATTCAGCGCAAAAGGCAAGAGTTTACCGTAAATAGTGAAAAAGTAGATTTTATTGCAAGGCAGAGATTTACTTCATTGCTATTTGGGGAAGAGCATCCTTATGGGAGGTATTCGAGAATAGAAGATTTTGAGGCGATTAAACGAAAAGATGTCGTTGAGTTTTACCGGAAATACTATCTGGAGGCCGGCTTTAAAATTTATATTGCAGGTAATTTTGCCCAAAGAGAAATTGATTTATTGGATCGTTATTTTGGATCGATGCCTAATAAAGAATTGATAAAGCAAGATGACCTATGGAAAGTTAATCCTTCGTCTGAGAAAGTAGTTAATATTGAAAAAAAAGGAGCAGTACAAAATGCTTTACGAATGGGATTTATTGCACCGCATCGTTATCATCACGATTATTTTGGCCTTAAGATTCTCTCAACAATATTGGGCGGATATTTTGGAAGTAGGTTAATGAATAATATTCGTGAAGATAAGGGCTATACCTATGGTATAGGCTCGGCCCTTAGCTCGTTTCAAAAAGCCAGTGTTTTCTTTATTTCAACAGAAATAAAATCAGAGGTATGCGAAATGGCCATTGAAGAAATATATAACGAATTGGATAAACTAAAGAATAAAACTGTTGGAGAGAATGAGTTACAAACAGTGAAGAATTATTTGCAGGGGAGCTTTCTGCGAGGCCTCGATGGTACTTTTAATCTTTTGGATCGTTACTTAGACCTTGATTTAAGTAATCTGGATTTCTCATTTTATGAAGACTATATCGAAAAAATAATAAGTATTGAGGCGAGGGAATTAAAAGAATTGGCCATTAAATATTATAATGGAAAGAACATTTATTTACTTAATGTGGGTAAAACCAGATAAAATATATTAACTGTATAATAAGCTAAGTTTATGAAGAGGATACTACAACTATTGTTTACGTTTGCACTATTGATTAGCGCACAGCAATTAAGCGCTACCCATTATATGGGAGGAGAAATTACATGGCAATGTATTTCATCAGGACCTGATGCAGGAAAGTTTATTTTTCAGATGAAAGTATATAGAGAGTGTTATAGCACCGGTGGTTCGTCTGCCGCCCAATTTGGCTCATCTCAAATTATTCATAGCAATAGTCCTGCAAATGGTACAGGTGATATTTCACTAACAGAGATAAGTGGATGGCCAAAAGATATTTCGCCTCAATGTCACCCTGGATCATCTTTTTCGCATATTAGTTGTGTAGGAATGACAAATGCCGCAGCTAATAAAGGCGCAGTTCAAGAGCATATTTATCGTTCGTCTCCCGTAACATTATATGGAGTACCACCGGCTTCAGGTTGGACTTTCTATTGGAATGGCTGCTGTAGAAATCCAGCCTCTAATGTGGTAAATGCAAGTTCAAAGAACTGGTATCTAAGGGCAAAAATGTATCCTTTCCATAACCAAAATACTTTTCCTTGCTTTGATAATTCTCCTTCTTTTGCAGAGGTGCCTCGTACAGTAATTTGTGCTGGATATCCATTTGCTTACAATCATAATGCCTATGACAAGGAACTAGATAAATTAACTTTTGCCTGGGGACAACCAATGATGGCTGCCTATAGTCCACTGCCATATGCTTATGGTTATTCATATACAAATCCTTTGCCGGGAACAATGCAGAATCCAAATAATGTGCCTGGCGCTATTGATCCTAATACCGGAGATATTACTTTTACCTCATATACTACAGGGGCTTATGTAACATCTGTTAAAGTTACTGCTTGGAGGTGCGGTATTAAAATAGCAGAAATATGGCGAGATATACAAGTAGTATTACTTAGCTGTGGAACTAATTCGCCTCCAATTGTTATTCCTCCATTTGCTAATGGAACTTCCTATATCGATACCGTTTATGCCGGAGAATATGTAAGTTTTGCACTTAATGCCCAAGATATAGAATACTTGTCAAATGGGCTGCCGCAAACCATGTCAATAGTGAAATCAGGTGCTGAATTTGGTTCTTTTATTCCTCCTACAGCCACTTCTCAGGCTACATTAAGTGCTACGACGGGTTGCTTAAGTGCATCAAGTACCCCACCGGCCCCTTGTGCTACTCTTTTGCCGGCTCCCGGACCGGGTTATCCGCTGACGAGTGTATTTGGTATTCAAACCCAATTTGGTTGGCAAACAACATGTGGCCATTTGGCTACTAATATCGGTTGTGGAGTAACCTCTAATATTTATACATTTGTATTGAAAGTGTCCGATGATTATTGTCCGGCCCCGGCCATTAATATTGCTACAATGAAAGTAGTGGTTTTGCCTAAGCCGACTATTCCCAGTCCTCCTATTCAATGCCTCCAAATATTGCCTTCAGGGGATGTGAAGTTGCACTGGAGTGTCCCTTCTGATACCATGAATACTTTCGATAGTTATCATATATTTCATTCAAATAACAGGGGCGGTCCTTATGTGGAAATTGATAGTATTTTTAATATTAATGTGAATACTTATACCCATGTGGGAGCTAATGCTTTAAATACACCTAATTACTATAAACTTGTAGCTAAAGCCGGTTGCCCAGGACACTTAATGTCTTCTGTTGCCGATACATTTTCTACTATTCGTCTTAATGTGATTAATAATATGGCCGGCACAGCTATTGTTACTTGGAATCCGACGATTAATCCACTGTTAAGTACTTCATCGGGAGTTTATAATGTAGGGAATAATTATCCCAACGGACTATGGCATCAAGTAGGGTCATCGATAGATACTTCTTATAGTGAGCCTATTACTGCTTGTGGCGATAATATAAGTTATGCTGTTACTATTGCCGATAGCAATGTGGTTGATAGCACCGGAGCCATTGGTAGCTGTATTAGTAATTCTACTATCGATTCTGATTATTTTGCAGATATAGTACCCCCAAGTATTCCCTCACTTGATAGTGTTAGCGTTAATCCTAGCACCGGCTTTGCTGAGTTGGCATGGGATGTAAACCAGGCCGGTGACGATACTGCTTATGTGGTTTATCTTCTAATAAATGGAGCGATGACTCCAATTGATACAGTTTGGGGCCGATATAATACTGTATATATTGATCAGAACCACAGTGCATGCAATGGAAATGGGAACTTCAATACCTACGCCATTGCAGCTATTGATAGTTGTGGTAATATTAGTGCCTTGGGTGAAATGCAAAATACAATTAGTTTAAAGGCTGAAAAGGCAATTTGTGATGATATGATAACATTGACATGGAATTCATATCATAATATGAAAGGCGGATTAAACCACTATGAAATATTTGTTAGCGAAAATTCAGGACCCATTATGTTATTAAGTACTACCATGCCCGGTGATACTACATTTGAACATATAGGTTTAATAAATAATGCAAATTATTGTTACTTTGTCCGGGCAGTCAGCGATTCGGCTACTTCTACCTCTTGTCAGATTTGTCAGGTAGCGAATAAACCAAATCAACCCCAGTTTGGGTATATACGCTCGGTGAGTGTTATCCCCGGTAATTCTCTTGGAGTGATGATGAGACTCTATACCGATACCACTGCCAAAGTGAGTAGATATAGGATTCAACGTTCCGATAATGCCGTCAGCTGGAGGCAAATTGATTCACTACCTCCGGATTACCAGCATGCAAATTTGACTTATGTGGATGCCAGTGCATTGGTACAAGAAAAAGCCTATTTCTATCGATTTATAGTGGTTGATAGTTGTGGACTGGAAGCCTTAACTTCTAATGTGGCAAGAACAATCCTGCTGGATGTAAAAGCAAATGATAGCTTGTATAATAAGCTGCGATGGAATGAGTATAGAGGCTATGACGGAAGCCCGACGGTATATGATATTTATAGAGCTGTTGATGGGGTATGGGATCCTTCTCCAATTATTAGTTTACCGGCTACACAGCATTTTTATAAGGATGATGTAAGTGCTTTTAAAGATCAAGGAGGGATGTTTAATTATCTTATTAGCGCTGTTGAAGGCCAGAATAATCAATTTGGTTTTGTCGATACCTCTTTGTCAAATACTAATATGGCTTTGCAAAAACCAAAAATGTATCTCCCATCAGGTTTTAACCCAAATAGTAGTGAATCTCAGAATCGAACTTTTAAACCCAATGGTTCATTTATTAATTCTAAAAATTATCTTATGATAATTTATAATAAATGGGGAGAAAAGATTTTTGAATCTCCGGATTATAATAAGGGATGGGATGGAAAATATCTCGGACAAGAAGTTCCTGAAGGTGTTTATACCTACTATGTTAGATTTACTACTTCTTCTGGAAATTTATTTGAAAGTAGAGGGACCGTTACTC
>WGCS01000170.1 GCA_015493685.1 Bacteroidales bacterium | reverse complement strand
ATTGTATCCTGATCGTTGTAACTCATATCGAAAAGCAATAAGGCCACATTCAAATTACAATCTGCGATACTCCTTTGATCATTTATTTCACTAAACAAAGAAATCGCTTTTCGATATTTACGAATTGATACATTATAATAATGCTTTGATTTGGTATTATCAGTAGTAGATTCTCCCAAATCATTATTAACAATGCCCTCATTCATATAGCAAATCGCTATTCCTGACTTAGAATCGATAGTTTTAAAATACGTCAAGGCATCATCAATATAGTTAATGGCTTTGTTCAGCTTAATAATTTTTACGGATTGAGCAGCGTCTCCACTCTGCTCCCAAAGCAAAATACCTATACAGTTTAGGCAAGAAGCAATACCTTTTGTGTTACCAATTCTCTTAAATAAATATAGCGCCTCAAAATAGTTCTTCGACGCCTTTTGAAAAATACCTTTGGTATCATAAAGACCTCCTAAATAATATCTTGAATACGCAATATGTAGATTATTCTTAGACTTCTCTGATTCTATAAGCAATTGCTTACACAAATCAATGGCAGAATCAATATTAGAATATTCATACTTATGTATTTTAGACACACTATTTTCCCATGAAATAGAATCAGAGCTGTCGGAATTAATCCTCGTCCGGATATCAGCAGCTTGTGCTATCCCAAAAATAAATAAACTAATAATAACTAATAAGCTTGTCCTTGCCATATATTTGTCAAATAATAGCTCAAAAGTAATATTAAATTTTTAAATTAATAATAGAATCGTAATGACATATAAATCAATTTTTTACATACTATCTATAGAAATAATTACATTATTTAGAATATGTTTTTCATAGCATTCTATTTATATTTTTATGTCTAAGTCAGCTTATTGCACCAATTTAAACATCAAATAGCTATGATAATCTTATGGATAATAAAAAAAGCAATACATATAGTTCTCTCATGGAATTACACCGTATCTTAGCGGCAAATTATTTTTAAATATCCAGCAGTGAGAAAAGCCATATCAAACATCAATTATTTACCAGATACTGAGGCTCTTGCAGTTTATACTACAACCTTATCCTATCCCATACGAATAATGCATATTATGCATCTCGACGAACATTTATACTGTTACAAGGATGATTTGCTGCCCGATTTACCTTTGGCACAGTCCAAGACATCCTGTACTATTTAATAAAAGATAATACCAATAAAACAGCAAACAAACCTAAGTTAATGAAAACCAAGCATGACAACACAAAGGAACTAAGTCTTTTAACCTTAGTAAGCTCCTTTTTTAAGATAGGTCTAACAGCCTTCAGCATGGCTATATTACAACAGATTAAAGCAACTATTATCAATAATAAATGGCTTTCACAAAAACAAGTTGACGAAGGTATTGCTATGGTACAACTTTATCCCGGTCCAATAATTGTCAATTTAGGCACCTACTGTTCCTATAGACTCAAGGGTTTTTGGGGCGGGCTATTATCCACTTTCTTTTTCTTACTCCCCTCCTATGTTCTTATGTTAGCACTTTCGTGGGGATACTTTAGTTATGGTGCTGTTAGCTGGGTAAAACCGGTTTTTATGACATTGGAGGCGATGGTTGTTGGCATTGTATTTCATGTATTTTTAGATTTTGGCAAGCGCTATATCAATAGTTCAAGGTCAGCAATAATTGCCGGAGCGGCATTTATACTATTGCTTTTTCATATTAATGCGCTAATAATAATACTCGTAGCAATTACTTTGGAGATAACACTCCACAAATTAATTCCTGACGATTCCTACGGCAAACCTGCTCCATCGGTGGAATCAATAAGTTCATTAACAGGGAAGAAATCCTCCCGCTTGATAGGAATAATTGCATCGGGAGCTGTATTCATAGGCATTTTATTCATTGGAGCTTTTGTTCACACTCAAAATGGACAATTGCTTTTCTCCATGTTTAAAGTTGGAGCGGTAGCTTTTGGTAATGGCTATACCATTATGCCTCTCCTTCAGCAAGAAGTAGTAGTGTCACACCACTGGCTTACTTTACAACAATTTGCTGATGGAATTGCTTTTGGACAGATTACTCCCGGACCGTTTTTAATAACTTCTACTTTTATTGGTTATAAAATGTCAGGCCTATTGGGAAGTATAATTGCCACCTTCGGTATGTTTTTCCCCTCCTTTTTTTACACTTTGATAATTACTGAGATCTACGATAAAATAAAGACGAACAAATGGATTCGCCAAGCGATAAAAGGTATTATGGGAGCTTTTACCGGTATGCTGGCATGGGTGCTTTTAAGTTTAGGAGAAGTTAGTCTCAACTCCAATTCACTCTTTATTTGGGCAGTGGGTAGCTTCGTTCTTGTGCGTTATTTTAAACTCAATATTCTTTGGATCTTTATTATCGGAATTGCCGCGCAGCTTATACTGTATAATATTGCCGGATAATTACTTGTACATAATTCATTAAAAAGACATATTCGATACCAAGCTCATCAACAGAACTATTATTCTAAGATAAAAGAATACACCTATTTTTTTTAAAATTATCAATACCAAACCAAGCCGAAATATTGCTTTAGAATTCCAATGGCACCTTATCGTATAGATGAGGCAAGTGGGCATCCCAGCCAAAAGTATCTTTAAGTTTAACCCTAAGAGCATCCGAGGATTCCGGTTCACCATGTATAATAAATACGTTCTCAGGTTTGTTTTTAATATTTTGCATCCAAGTGAGTAGTTCTGCCTGATCAGCATGCGACGACATAGTCTGAATATGTTCCACCTTAGCCTTTACTTTATAATATTTACCGTGCAATTTTATTTCCTCACCTCCTTCGCTTAGGGTTCTCCCTCTTGTACCGACAGCTTGGTAACCGGGCAAAACAATGGTAGCATCAGGATTTTCTAAATGATCTTCCAAATAGAATAATATTCTTCCACCATTCATCATCCCACTTCCTGCAATAATAATTTTTGGTGTTTTACTTTTGGCTAAACCAAAGGTTTCTTTTATTGACCTTACTATGCGCGTATCCTTAAATACCTTTACAAATTCGTGAGGCTCAAGGCTTAGCCACTCCGGATATTTAAGAAAAACTTTACTCACATCAGTACCCATTGGACTATCGAGGTAAACAGCTAAATTGGGAATCTTAGCTTCTTTCTTTAATTTCCATATTTCATACATAAAATCCTGCGCTCTATCCACAGCAAAACTAGAAACAATTAAAGGGCCATGTTTGGAAACAGCATGATCGACAATTTTTTTAATAATATCTGCAGTATTATCTTTGGGATGAAGTCTGTCACCATAGGTAGATTCTACAAATAACACATCCGCTTTCTCAGGCGTTTCGCGTTGAACCAACATAGGGTCACTGCTGCGACCTATATCACCGGAGAAAACAAAGCGTTTCCCTTTAATATCCATTTCTATAAAAGCAGCACCGGGGATATGAGCATTTTTACGAAAGCGAAATTGAATATTATCATTAAGTTTAATAAATTCTTCTGCCGGTTTTGATATTAATAGCGGGATGGTTTTTTCCACATCTTTTAAATTATACAGCGGTTCTGCCGGCTTATGACGGGTATATCCATATTTATTGGCCCGCTCAGCATCTTCTTCTTGGATTTTGGCACTATCTGACAAAATTATTGCCGCTAAATCTTTCGTTGGTGCGGTGCAATAAACAGGGCAATTAAGTCCCTGCTTTACCAATCGTGGCAGATATCCGGTATGGTCTAAATGCCCATGTGTAAGAATAACACAATCTATCTTTGAAGCATCAAAAGGAATATCTTTCCAGTTAAGTTCTCTCAATTCTTTTAAACCTTGAAATAATCCGGCATCAACAAGAAAATGATATCCTTCAATGGCCATAAGATATTTCGATCCGGTAACGGTGCCGGCGGCTCCAAGAAATTGTACGTAATTATTATATTCCTCTTTCATAATTTAGCGTGTCTTGATGGTAAATAACTGTTTTCAAAGATATACATAAATCAGCCTAAATTACGAATTTGATTGTTATTTTTTCAAAAAAAAAGCTGTTCTTTTTCCGTTTTTAAATAAGTAGGGTGTATTATATATTAATTGAAGAGTGTACCACTTAAGTTATAAAAATACAATTATTCTTAAGATGAATAATTGTTGCTTTTCAATCAAATATTCTGCTGCTATTTTTTACAAGGTCATTGTATGTGAAAGTTTCACCTTTTTCAATTGTCTTAATCTTTGCTTCTATTTTCTTTGCAATATTCATATTGCAAAGAAAATTCATTTTTATCGATTGTCAAGTAGTTTATTCATATTACTTGACTTCACTTTAATGA
>WGCS01000169.1 GCA_015493685.1 Bacteroidales bacterium | reverse complement strand
AGATGAACCAAAAATTAGATAGTTTTGAATATAATGGCGTGAAAATGAGCAATTTGGAAATGGAGACTTCAGCTATTTATGGTTTGTCCAAATTATTAGGGCACAATGCCTGTTCTATGAATGCCATTATTGCCAATCGTGCTAATATGACCTTTAGTGCAGATCCTTACGTGCCTGTCGATGGTTTAATCAAATATACTTTAGAAAGATTGTTAGAAATATAAATTATGATTTTTAGGATTGTTTATTTTTTCTTAGTTTTTTGGTTCAGTCTCACTTCTTCGGCCCAATTTACCAATTATGATGTTGGGGACACTATTAATGACTTCACAGTAACAGATATCAGTGGTCAAACTTATTCTTTATATGATCTATTGAATGAAGGAAAATATGTCTATATTGATTTTTTTGCCACCAATTGTGGTACGTGTCAAACAAAAATACCAATTTTTAATGCATTTTATGACAAATACGGTTGTAATACCGGTGATATATTTTGCGTATCAATTGAAGTTGCTAATCATAACAATGCAGCAGTCATTTCATTTGAACAACAATATGGCGGAACGACTCATCATGCACCGGCTGTTAGTGTTGATGGCGGAGCAGCTAATGTAGTATCTGATTTTGGTGTTACATCTTATCCTGTCATTTGCGCCATTAATCCCGATAAGAAACTGCTTGTTGAGAATATTGCACCCATTCAAAATGTTCATGATATTGCGCAATCATTTCCTCGAAATTTTAATCCTCCCGTTATGGATTGTACCAATGATATTGAGGGTTTACAACTTAACTCCATCAAAGTTTTTCCGATTCCCGTTCATCATAGTATTCATATATTGACTAATGAACAGGGAATTATAAATATTAACATTTTCAATTTAGATGGTTTAAAAGTTTATCATCAAAATTTTAGTTCAACCAAAAATTTTCAATTGGATTTAGATCTTAAAAATGGTTTATATTTATTAGAACTAAAAACCAAGAAATTTCTCCGGTATCGTAAAATTGTTGTGACTAATTGATTTTACGTTATTCAATTCATTTTAATCCATTAAAAAAGTTAGGAAAATATATACCTAGGTTATGGATTATAGTTGAATATCAATGATGGAAACTTGAATATTTATTATTGAATTTATATTTGTTAAAATTTTTTAAAATCCTGTGTTTGTAATCATAAATTCAATTAGTAAATGCGACTTTGAGAGGGAAAAATACGATTCTGTCTATACCAGTACCTATCATTGGATTACGTATGCAATGAAGTTAGAGAAGGTATAAGAAAAGTAAATATGACAAAGCAAAAAGAAATTACTTTTGAAAAAGACTTATTTTCTGGATAATTCATAACTTCACAGCGTAATTACTGGGCTACAGAGGATTTTTAGCTAATTTTGAAAAAGTTTCGGATGCTAGTGTATTTTTTCAAGAAATTATTTCTATATTTGTCTAGTATTAAATGTCTTATTGTTTTGTTAATCATAAATTCTTATTATGAAAAACACCGCACTTTTCTCAATAATCTTACTTATATTAACCGGATTTACATATGCACAACAAACTTACGTGCCGGACGACAATTTTGAAAATTATCTCGAAACCCACGATCTTAATGGTAATGCTATATCATTAGGCGATGCTAATAGTATGGGAAACGGCATAGCTAATGATAATTATGTGTTTACTTCAAGAATTAGCAATGTTACTTATTTAGATGTATCTTCTCAAAATATTGCAGAATTAACCGGAATTGAAGACTTTCAAAATTTACAAACGCTTCGGTGTTTATACGATCAATTAACAAATATAGATATCACTCAAAATACAGCTTTGCAATGGCTTTATTGTGGTGGCAATCAATTAACCAGTTTAAATATTACACATAATACAGCTTTGCAAACACTTGAGTGTTTTGGTAATCAATTAACTGGTTTGGATATTACACAAAATACGGCTTTGCAAATACTTTTTTGCGAAAGCAATCAATTAACCGATTTGGATATTATGCAAAATACGGCTTTGCAGAAGCTTGATTGTGGTAGTAACCAATTAACCGATTTAGATATTACGCAAAATGTAGCTTTGCAGATGTTTAATTGTTGGAATAATCAATTAACCAATTTGGATATGCGAAATGGCAATAATACGAGTCTTACAAGCTTTGATGCAACCCTTAATCCTAATTTAACTTGTGCATTTGTAGATAATGCAAACTATATGAATACCAATTGGTCAAATGCCATTGACACCACAGCATCTTACATAGAAAATCAAGCTGAATGTGATGCTCTTGGTATTGATGAAACTTTTAAAGAACAAATTCAAATTTATCCCAACCCATTTAGTAAATATTTAAGCATTAAAGTGCCGAATAAAACAAACATCAAAAGTATCAGAGTTCAAAATATGCAAGGGCAAGTCATTTATAAAAAGAAGGGCTTTACATCACAAATCCGGTTATCCAGTTTGTCTACAGGTGTGTACTTTTTAAGTATTAAAAACAAAGATGGCCATAAAGCACTATTTAAATTGATAAAGCATTAATTTTTTCCAAATTTTTCTTACATTATATTTGTACAAACATGCATATTTAAATCAGTTTATATAGTATTCTGTTTCAAAAGTTGATAGTATTCTTTCATTATCTTATGTACAATGGGTAGTATCGTACAATGACGAATAATTCAATTCGTGTTTAAATATTTTTTAACTTAAATAAAAAGTCGTCCTTTAAAATCAAAAAAGACGACCTTTTATTAATTAATTATATTTAAATTTATTTCATAATTAATTTTTTAACAAGACTTTTTTCTCCTGAGATTATTCTAACAAAATAAACGCCTCGGGCATATCCAGTTAAATTGATATTAATCACATCTGAATTCATAGCTTTGTTATAAATCAACTTTCCAGTCGTTGTGAATATTTTCACTAAAGCTTTATTCATTTGTTTCAATTTTATGGTAAAGATACCGGTATTAGGATTAGGATAAATACCTGCAGCATTATTATATTCATCTATTGCCAATGGCGCACAGTTAATTGTTGCTGTCCAACCGGCTTTTGAAAAGGATGAATCCGAATGGAATACAAAAGTTAAAGCACCAGCAGCATTAGTTGCAGTAACCGGCTGCAGTTCAGGCGGGATTGGAGCACCATCGTCAGCACTAAACCTACCGATTAAAGTTGCATTTGCATCTGTTCCATCATATACCTCAAGATAATCGTATTGAGTTCCCGAATCTGAGACTTCTACATCAAAACTGGTAAAATTAAATTGCAAAGCATTTCCAGTACTTGATGGCATAAAAGTCATAGTTTGATCAAGATTATTGCTATAATTGTTATTAGGGCCTCCATTGTCAAAGAAAACACCATCACAAGTTGTAACTGTTGCACCATCCGTCATATTAAATATAGCTCCTCCTGTAGTAAAACTCCAGATATTACAATCTTGTGATTGTCCTATATTATTAGTAGATATAATGGTCCAGTAATATGTTGTATTAGGTGTTAAAGAAACAGGGAAACTATTTGTCGACACTGTAACCGGCGGGTTATTTAATGGATTCGAATCTGTTCCAAAATAAACATCATATGAAGTAACTCCAATTTGATTGTTCCAAGTTAAGTTAGCAGTACTGACAAAAACATTATTTGCATTATCAGCAGGTGCCGGATTGGAGGCACAATCTGGTGCAGTAGTGGGATTAAAACAACTGACATTTGCTTCCCAACCGGCATGTTGTATACTTGAATCACTAGTAAAGTGGAACGTTAAACCGTTAGCCCCAAATAATGTTCCGGGACTATTGGTTCCTGTAAAAGGACTTCCTTGTATTTCAGGACTGTTAACGTCAGGACCATTATAAACATGTAATAAGTCATACGTATTTTCAACATCAAAAGAAACAAAATCAATCTTAACAAAATCGCTGCCGGCTTCCGGTAAAAAAGTTATGGTATAATCTTCATCACTGCTATAATCATTAGTATCTAAACCGGAATCATAAAAAATACCGGTACAAGCTGTAACTGTACCTTGATTACTGATAGAATATATAGGAATTATTCCTGTGGTAATAGTTTGTAAAGATTGCTCTGCATACTGTTGGTTATTACCGGCTGTGACGTCTAAAGCCATTTCTATAGGCGAACCCAAAGGTGCATTGGCATCAACCGTGGCATCATTAAAAACGAAATCTTGGCTGTTTCCAGCTGTTAAATTCACACCTGAAACAGAACTATTTCCCAATGTCAAATAATTATTAGGGTTTGAATGCAAGGTTAAAGCACCATTAAAAATAGCATCGGCATGACCTGTATTCGTTATCGTATAATTAATATCAGCTGTTTCTCCCGGATCTATAAAACCATTTGCATTGGCATCATTCGTAATAAAGACATTTCCTATATTAATCTCTGGTGCATTTAAGGTAATATTAAAACTTGAATTCCAAGTATAATTAGTACCGCTAGCATCCGTTCCTGTAATGGTTAAGTCAAGTTGCGCAACGTGTTGATCGGGCACATTATCAGCAATACTTATTTCGAAAGCATCATTTTGCATTTTATCTGCACCTGCAGCTATATCACCATAAATGTGGGTATTATTACTAACGCTTATATATTGATCCGTAGTAGAAAGAACGGCATTAACACCAATGGCATCATAACCGCTACCGGAAGTAGCCAAATTCTCTAAATTTACATTTAAATTGACAGTTTGACCGTAATCCGGTGATGTACTGGTAGTGAAAGATTTAAAACTAACATAAGGATTATTGGCCGGAACAACCTGAATGGTACCTAAATAAGGAACTCTATTTTGAGCAGTAACAATTAAATCGGCATTTCCTACTGTTAGAGCATCAGATGAAAAATTCAATGTGCAACTTCCCGATGCATCTGTAGTGGCTGCTGCAATCAGATTATTGTTTTGAGACAATGCTACAGTAGCATAAGGTGCGGCAGAAACAGTCAATGTAGTAGCACCTAAAATAGTAGATGTTGGATTCGTATGAACCGGCATAGGTTGTGGTGTGCCAATAAATGAAACTATAGACGGATCGCCTGCCAATTGATAAATGACCCAATAATAAGGTTTTAAACTGGATGTAGATGCTTCCACAGCCATGTTACCTGCTTCAATCAGTTGATAATTTGTAACATACCAGGTTGATAAATCATTGGCTTCGTTAGCTTGGTCATGATACACACCATCATAAGCACCCTCGGTTGTATCATCATAACTCGGTTGAGCTACAATATTTCCAACACCAACACCCCAATAGTAATCTTCATCCCAATATGTATATTGAGAACCACCAATGTAACCAATTACTCCGGCATTAGGCTTTTTAATAGCAAGTTCAGCAAAAGCATCATTTTCATCAAATTTATTTGACTGACAACAATTTCCTATCCATAAACCGAATTTATCCACATTAGTAATAAAATTATTTAGGTCATTTTGAGTAAATGATGGATCTGCCCATCCATCTGGAGAGCAATGTGCCGTATAATTGGCTAAGCCCACACCGGTATTGACATTGGCAATGATAGAATCATGGGCTTGAGTATTGGCGCCTGGCCAAGTTTCGATAGTTGACTGTAAATAGGTATGAGAATGAGTATTGTGGGCCCCATTTACATAATAATGATCAGCATAATAAATAGCGCCACCCCCATAAGTATCTTCATGGCTTTCATCATTACCTGCTACTAATAAAGCTTCATGAAGATAGTTAATATCTGCCATTTGCAATTTTTCATATTTGATGGTTTTAGCAACAATATTACTAACATCTTGTGCATTATCAGCCGCCCAACGGCCAAAATTAACTTCAGGTAAATAATCTCCCGTATATTCGGCAATATCCAAGTCAGTGTATGGTGAATCATTTACTTCAGGATGTTGTGTTGCAGGTATTACATTGATATCACCAACCACCAATATATAAGATAAAGGATTGTATCCTACCGGTGGATTGTTGTATAAATTTTGACAATAAGCCTTAATCGAACTGACAGTATTACCCACATTAGGATCATCCGTATAAGCCTCTATTACCTTAAACCCTTTTTGTGTTTTCCAATGTACAAAATCTTGTAAAGCAGCTTGATATGAGCGATCGGCCACAATCACATAAGTAAATGGGGCTTGTGAAAAAAAACCTTTTTGACCATAATCTAATTTATGTAAAAAACCACTAAAGATGGAGCCTATACCATTCCCATATTTTTTCTTAAGTCTTTTTGTAGCTTCATGATTAGCTCCGACATAAGAAATTTCAATTTTTATATTCTTGTAAACTTTTAATAAATTTTTAACCGGATTATAACTAAAAGGTCTAATTTCAATTCTACCCAAACGTGTAGCTCTCATCTGCCCCCTTTCTTCATAAGTTGCAATCTTGCCTTGTTTATAAAAGCTATTTTTATGATAAATCTTTTCATTTAAAGCTAAGGCATCGTGTTGGGGTGTTTTGCGCTCTGAAACTTGTGCAGGTATAATTTTAGCTGAAATACCTTGAGTGTTTAAATCAATTATTTCTTCATCAAAAGAAACAATATGAATCTTAACACTTGCATCTAAAGGAACCTCGATAAGTTTAGAATATACCGGCAAGTTTGGCGCTCCTTTAGTAAATACTTTGATTAATTTCGGCCCTGATAAATTTACAAATTCCCCTTTAGAAGTGCTTACCTTCCTTAATATAAATTTTGAGGTTGACACATCAATGGAAAATCCATCATTATTGGCCTTGAATTTTTTAATAGAATTATTCTTTCCTAATAAATCAAATGAGTGGACTTTTTGAGCCTGAACATAAGATAAAATAGAAAAAAAGAACAAAAAAGTAAGAATTGATTTTTTCATAATAATTTTGAATTTTTATTAAATATATGTTTGAATTACAAATTTATGAAATAAGCTTAATTTCTATAGTAAAAATATTCATAAATATTGTATTATT
>WGCS01000168.1 GCA_015493685.1 Bacteroidales bacterium | reverse complement strand
TTATAATAGAGTAAAATTTGATATTAATGTACTTATAAAAACAAATTAATATGAAAATCAAAACTTTCAATTTCTATTGTGATGAAAGCACTCATTTAGAGAATGATAATATGCCATTTATGATTATAGCTTATGTAAGTTCTGCCTACAATCAGCTTAGGCAACATAAAGAGTTTATTAGTTCTCTAAAAAAGAAGCACCATTTCAAAGGAGAGATAAAATGGAGTAACGTTTCTGAATCCAAATATCTTTTTTATTCTGAGTTGATTGATTACTTCTTCTCTACGGATATGAATTTCAGAGCAATTGTTGTTGATAAAACACAAATAGACAATAGTCGAGAAGGATTTACTTATAACGATTTTTATTTCAAGATGTATTACCAATTACTACATCATAAAATTAATATGAGTTTTAACTATAATATTTATCTTGATATAAAAGACACAATAAGTCATAAGAAACTCCAAAAATTGAATAATATACTAAGCTATAACGCTGCAATAAGAAACATTCAATTTATACATTCTTATGAAGTAACCCTTTTACAACTTACAGATTTAATAATGGGGGCAGTTAACTACAAACTACGTGGACTTAACAAAGTAACAGCAAAGAATAAGTTGATTGAAAAAATAGAAAGGCATTCACAAATTCCTTTAACAAAATCAACTCCAAGGTATACGAATAAGTTTAATCTTTTCTTTATTGACTTAAAATAGGACGATATGCCAACTAATTTACTTAAGCGATATCCAGTATTATTAGAGCTCGACTATCTGTCAACTAGAGATCGATTTGCATCCTTAAGAGGTATTTTTGATAGAGATATATCTAATAATGCTATTTTTAAATTCAGAGGAAAACAAATACGACCTATTAAAAAAGAAGGAAAACCTTCAATGGATACTTTATTTAATCATCTCATAAAGAAAGAAGAGAAGGATGAAAAGGGTAATAAAACAGGAAAAAGAATTTATGAGTCAGATCGAAGTAAAAGGTTGCATTGGATAAAACATCATATTGAAAAGAAATCAATAGATAATATTGTAATTTTTAGCTATGAAGATAGAATTAAAGGTAAAGATACCATAAGAACCTACATTTATGACAAAGTTAATAATTATGTTATTATCCTTGAACCTCAGAGAAGTAAAATAGATTATTACTTAATTACTGCATATTATTTTAACGAACCGGGTGGCGATAAACAGATTAAGAAAAAATTTAAAAAGAGACTTGATAATATTTATTAAACCGCAAGGCCCGGTAATCTTCTGGGATTATCGGGCCTCGAAACTCCTTCTTCCTATATCGGTAAGATGAGTGGCGCAAAGATAATAAATTTTATTATACATAAGCAATTAAATAAGATAGAAAATATGATAACACATATGCTTGTAACTGAAAGAAGAGATTATGAACATAATATTGATGTACTAAAAAACCAACATTATGACACCAAAAATATATAAAGAATACCAAGACTCACAATTACCGGCAATTAAACTATTGCAGGAATTGGGTTATGAATACATAACACCAGAGCAAGCCGATGATTTTAGAGGGAATAGTAAATCGAATGTAATTCTCGAAAATATTTTATCAGAACAGTTGAGTAAAATTAACTCTTTTGAATATAAGGGTGCACAATATTCTTTTTCGAGGAGTAATATTCAAGCAGCAGTAAATACCATTAAAAATGTGGCTGATGAGGGTTTGGTGCAAAGCAACGAAAAGGTTTATGATTTGCTGACTTTGGGAAAGAGCTATACCGAAAGTATAAAAGGAGACCAAAAAGGATACACCATTAAGTTTATCGACTGGGAAAATATTAAAAATAATGTATTCCATATTACCGATGAGTTTACCGTTGAAGGCATAAAAGAACGCTGTCGTCCCGATATTGTGCTGTTTGTTAATGGGATTCCTTTTGTGGTAATGGAGAACAAACGCAGGGATAAAAACGCTTCAATCACAGAGGCTATCTCTCAAACCATTCGCAATCAACAAAAGGAAACAGGTATTCCACGTCTGTTTCACTATGCTCAGATATTAATGGCCGTGCAACCCAATGAGGTTAACTATGCGGCAACTGGAACTCCTGCAAAATTTTGGTCAGTTTGGGAAGAAGATAATGAGAAAGATACCCAACAATTACTGCAAAAAGAAAATCGGAAACCAACGGTTCAAGACCGTTCAATCGTTGCACTATGTAGGCCAAGCCGCTTGATGGACTTAGTTTATAAATTCATAGTATTTGATGGTGGCGATAAAAAGATTGCTCGTTATCAGCAATACTTTGCAATACAAGAAACTTTGCAAAGGGTAAGTAATTTGGACCAGGAAGGAATACGGCAAGGGGGTGTTGTATGGCATACTCAAGGAAGTGGCAAGTCATTAACCATGGTGATGCTTTCCAAGTCATTGGCTTTGGATAAAGAGATTCCCAATCCTAGAGTAGTAATTGTAACCGATAGAATAAGCTTGGATAAGCAGATTTATAAAACCTTTTTGAATTGTGGTAAGAATGTGCATAAGGCAAAGTCGGGCAATAACCTTATAGAATTGCTGAAAGATAAAGGGAATGAAATTGTAACGGTTATTATCGATAAATTTGAATCGGCATTAAGCAAAAAAGATTTTCAAGATGCATCTGAAAACCTTTTTATTCTGGTTGATGAAAGCCATAGAAGTCAATATGGCACTGCGCATGCTAAAATGAAACGTATGTTGCCCAGGGCATGCTATATTGGTTTCACAGGAACGCCATTAATGAAAACGGAGAAGAATACAGCCCGAAAATTTGGTGGTTTTATTCATCAATACACCATTGACCAAGCGGTGAAGGATGGAGCCGTTTTACCTTTACTTTACGAAGGTAGATCTGCTAAACTAAGTATTAATAAAAAGCAGATTGATAAAGGTTTTGAGCGTCTATCAGCTCCATTGAATGAAGAAGCTCGCAAAGATTTGAAACAAAAATTTGCTTCCATTACTAAGATTTACGAGTCGCAACAAATAATTGAGGAAATTGCCTTCGATATTTCGGAACACTACTGTAAGAATTGGAAAGGAACAGGTTTTAAAGCCCAATTAGCCGTTCCAAAAATTGATACAGCCATTCGCTATCAGAAATTCTTTGAGGAGCAAATGGACAATTCCTTAAAAATTAATACAAAAGTGATTTTTACCCCACCTGATAGTCGTGAGGGATATTTCGATGTGCAGGAAGACCCACGAGAAGAGGGACGTAAATACTGGAAAAAAATTATCGAAAAACACGGCAAACAAGATGTTTATGAGGAATATGTAATTTCAAAGTTCAAAGAAAAAGGTGATGAAGTGGAAATAATCATTGTGGTAAGCAAACTACTTACCGGTTTTGATGCTCCACGAAACACTGTTTTGTATCTGGCAAAACCACTTCAAGCACATAATTTATTGCAGGCTATTGCAAGGGTAAATCGTTTGTTTGATGGCAAAGACCACGGTTTTATTATTGATTATGTGGGTTTGCTTGGAAAGCTAGACGAAGCATTGACACAATATACAGCCCTTGAAGGTTACGATGAAGATGATTTGTCGGGAACGGTTACCGATATTAGGGAAGAAATAAGAAAAGTCCCCAGTCGATTGGAGGATGTTTGGGATTTGTTTAAGGAAGTGAAGAATAAAGATGATATTGAATCTTTGGAGCGATTGCTAGGGGCGCAGGATTTGAGGGATCGCTTTTAT
The DNA here is from genome assembly GCA_015493685.1 of Bacteroidales bacterium. Classification (GTDB taxonomy): domain Bacteria; phylum Bacteroidota; class Bacteroidia; order Bacteroidales; family UBA1556; genus UBA6267. The sequence continues at coordinate 3,804 of WGCS01000168.1, read as the reverse complement.
TCCCTACTTACAACTTATGCTAAAACACTACATACGGCCTTGTCTTCCGACGAATTTTACGAAGAATTTACCGACCAGCAGATTGCTTATTATAAAAAGGAAATGAAGTTTTTTGCCAAAATGAAAAAAAGTGTGCAAATACGTTATGCTGAGGTAGTTGATTATAAAGAATATGAAATGAAAATTCGTAAACTTTTAGATACTCACGTTCAAGTTGATAACGTATATCAAGTAACACAGGAGGTCGATATATTTGATAAAGCTTTGGTAAATGAAGAGCTGGAAAAATACGGCAAAACCACTGCTTCAAAGGCTGATATGATTGCCAGCCAGATGAAAAAGGTAATTACTGAACGCATGGAGCGTGATGAGGCTTTTTATAAGAAGTTTTCCGATTTAATTGAAAAGACAATTGAAGATTTTAGAGAAGAACGCCTTGATGAACAAAAATACCTTGAAAAGATACTATCCTTACGTGATGATTTTGCAGATGGATATCAAGAAGGTATTCCGGAGCAATTGAAGAATAATGAAAAGGCAAGGGCATTCTATGGTGCACTACATGCGATAGTATTAAATCATCATAGCGAGGAAGAAGTTGAGGCTATCAATGAAAACTTAGCCACAGCAGGAAAAACTATTTCCAAAATCATTGAGAGTCTGACAATTCGAGACTGGAAACGGAATTTAGACATACAAAAGCAGATGGAAAATGCCATTGAAGATTATTTAATTGAAAATAGAAAGCAGATTGGAATGGCAATATCATTTGATGAGATAGATGAAATACTAAGTAAATGTTTGAAAATTGCAAAGCATAATTACTAATGGTTAAGAATACTAAGTACGGAAATACAGATATTGATTATACAATTCAATACGCTGAGCGAAAGACCCTTTCCATTGAAGTTTATCCAAACTTGAACGTGAATGTGATTGCACCATTGGACGCTTCTTCAGAAGATATTGAGCAAAAAATTCTTAAACGAGCAGCATGGATTGTAAAACAGAAATCCTATTTTGAATCTTTCTTGCCTCGAATACCTCAACGAGAATATGTTGCCGGAGAAACACATTTGTATTTGGGAAGAAGGTATGTATTAAAACTTAGGATTGCAGAGAATGAAAGTGTTAAACTCAAAGCAGGTAATATTGTAATTTCTGCACCTGATTTAAATCCTAATAAAATGAAATTACTCCTCGGAGCATGGTATTATCGCCATGCTGAGAGACGTTTTCAAATTATTATGAAAGATGCTTTTCTGCGTTTTAATTCTCAAAAATTAAGATTTCCTGAATACGAGCTAAAACGAATGAAAAATCGTTGGGGCAGTTGTACTCCATCCGGTAAAATAATCATAAATCCTGAGATTATAAAAGCACCATCAAAATGTATTGAGTATGTAATTATACATGAACTTTGTCATCTGGTACACCCAAATCACAGCAAAGCGTTTTTTCAGTTACTAGAAGAAAAAATGCCCGACTGGGAGAAGTGGAAGATGAAATTGGAGCTGATGTTAGCTTAAAATTTTCCTATACTCGTCTTTTTATTTATTCGAATATATAAACGAATATATAAACCTACTGAACTAATAAACTCTTTGTCAGTCAAGTCATTGGCAATCTCATTAATATATTGCAGCAAATCGGCTTTTAGCATCTGAGGTTATTCACAAAGAAAAACCCATGGAGGAGTCACCATTTCCTTATTATCATTTAAGAACGGATCATCTTCCTCCTATTTAAATCTCAAAGCACTCATCCTATGACCATCGTAAACACCTGGCAGATAATCCTTTTCAACTATTTTTTTTGTTGCTCTATTTTCTTTTCTTGCCAATGCAGCTTCACGCCTTTGCATAAGAATTCGCCCCCATCGGTCTGGCGAAGAGTCGAAAAATATTCCAAAATTACTTTGTTCTTCATTTTGAAAATGTAAACCCGAAAATAATTGCAAATTTGGGGCTAATGGATGAGATAAACCTCCCAATATCCATTCGTCATCATATTCGAAGGAAAAGATTTCTTTACCTTTTAATCTGTCAGACTGCAATACTCCCATTAACACAGGATTTTCCATACCACTCCAATGTACGTATACTTTAACTGCCCTGTTTTCTTGATTATTTTCCATTGCTTTTTGGACTCCTCCAATCATAGTTTAGATATTGAGAAATCTCAGAAATAGTGCACCCTGATTGAAAATCAGGAAGGTCGGCTAGCAACAGCTATAGGTATCAAGTCTATTTCACGCTACCAATAATCAAGCAAATTAACTTAAATTTTTAATAGGCTGTTTTTTATCTTTTATGAAGAAGTCAATAATTACCCCTTGAATTATAGAGGTAAAAATCATAACAAATGTTATTATTACAACATATTTCAATCCAAAATAAAACGCCATTACAGGAAGCCAATTTAACTTCACTCCCCTATTGTACAAAAATACCGCCAGCAGCCCGGGTTTAACCCCTTTATCTCTTATTTCCTGCAGCATCGGAAACCACATATAGATGGCTCCCATAGATAAAATTCCGGCCACAATAGAAATAATCCATCCAATAATACCCGATTCTTCCCCCATATACTTTACCAACAAAGCCGGCTTAAGAAAAAGATTTATTAAAACCATTAACACAAAAACAATCAGAAGGAATGGGAAAATTTCGAGGGCTAAATGATAAAAATCAGTAGCAACCTCAATTCCTTTTTTCTTATTTACAATAAGAATAACTAAATAAAGAATAATCGTTATCCCCATAAAAATCCAGTATCCTTTTTTAGACTTCTTTCCCTTTTTAATTTCCTTGTCTTTATTAACTAGCTCACTCATAATATATTTACTCCTATCACCGTTAATACTGCCACCACCAAAGACAAAACAAAGGCACTTATATTTCGTACTAAGGCAAACTTTTTACCGAGGAATTCTATTTCTATGGGTAATTGAAATATACCAACAGTAACCCATGAAACCAAGAAAGCAGTTACTGCTATTAAACTTATCCCTTGTTTCAACAAATCACCGGATATAATATAACTACTCACCGGATTGCCCGCAATTACACTTCCCAAAGCTGCACCAATAAGTGGGTCGAAGACTCCTCCTCTAAATAAAAGATGATAGGACGACTTCGGCACCAAAACATTAAAGATACTAACTAAAATAAGAATTCCCGTAATCATAGGAATAGCTATCTTCATTACTGATGCCGATTTTTTTACCGCTTGTTTAAAATCCATAACTAAAATTATTACAATAATAATTGAGCAAAGATACTTTATAATATTGATGCAGATAATGGTATTTTACAGATTTCATTGAAGCCAACATAATTTACTCTTTCATAAACATACCCACCAATCTGTAAATGACACAAATTGGAATTATTTTCTCCGCCTTAATCCCATTTTATGTGTTTTTGTTGCTTTTTTCCATTACTTCGCCAAGATTGCTATTTCATAATATGGTTAATAACTAATTCCTATTTCTTTGTATTATCCCCTTCTTTAAGGAATAATATACTCAATGAAAAGTTGAGTTTTAAACTAAAATGCATCGAATAGAAGTATCATTTCTCACTAATAAAAAGCTATTAATTATCATTTAATCTATTAAGTAATCAAATGCTTTATTCATATCTTTGCATTCTTATTTATAACGAATCTAAATTAGAACTATATTATGTTTGAAGTATATAACCCATTGAAAAAGAAAATCTTTCGGATTATGGATAATGCAGGAAAGATAAAAAACAAGCAATGGATGCCTCCAATAGAAGCAAAAAGAATAACAAAAGC
>WGCS01000167.1 GCA_015493685.1 Bacteroidales bacterium | reverse complement strand
ATTTTATATTTAATCTAAATAGTAAATAACGATGGTTGATTAAAATAAATCAATAATTGCTATTTTAATGGAGAGACTATAATTTTAGTTTCAATTATTTGGAAAGTAACCAAGTTCGGGCAAGATCTTCTTCCTCAAAATACTTTATTTCCATAGCATATTTCTCAGAGGCATCTTTATTTACTGATTCCATACTTAGTTTACCAAAAGTATTGGCAGGGATAACAAAGGCAAAATATTTAAGTCCTGTACGTTGTGCGGTGGGGAAAAATACATCATCAATCCAAAGTTGGATATCTTTGGATAATATTTTCATATTCTTAATATTGTTAAGCTGTTTATTTGAACCGTGTTGTTGTCTTAGTTTGTGGGTTTCTTCTCCGGCTTTGCTAAAGTCGTCAAAAGATACAAAGCCACTTATTTCCCATACTGCAGCGTTAATATCATCATCGAAATAAGCGTGTGTTCCTCCTAGTGTCATAATAAAAAATGGTATTTAATTATTTAATAAAAACTTCTAATAAAGTAGCTTTAGGCAATGGGTGTAGCTCTATTTTCTCTGTAATAGCAGGGAGTAAAACCACATCGCCAATACCAAGGTTCATATCTCCTTGATGGCTTTTCAGCACAAAGCTTCCTTGGGTAACAATGTAGATTACAAATGAATCGAGTTCGTCGTAATTTTTCTCTATGGGATTATCAAAATGTAATATCTGAGTAGTAAAATACTTCTCATCAACCATTGGCATACTTTGGTTGTTATGGATATGATAATCCACTTTATTTGTTTTCTCGGCCTTAAAATTTATAGCTTCAAGGGCTTCATTAATGTGAAGTTTTCTTCCTTTGCCTGTTTCGTCTTTTCTATCCCAGTCATAAATTCGATAGGTTGTATCCGAGGATTGTTGTATTTCGGTTAAAAGAATTCCGGGGCCTAAGGCATGAACCGTTCCGGCACCAATGTAAAAGGCATCGCCGCTATTCACATTTACATAGTTCATTTTAGTTTCCAAACTATTTTCTTTCAGGCTTTGTTGATATTCAGTTTTAGACATATCCTTGGCAAAACCTTTTATTAATTTGGCGTTTTTATCAGCTTGAAGAATATACCACATTTCTGTTTTACCACCTTCGAGACCTCTCGCCTGAGCCAATTCATCATCAGGGTGTACTTGTATCGAAAGCCAATCGTTGGCATCGATAAATTTTATCAGTAGTGGAAACTCATTTTGATGCTTATCAAAGACCTTGTCTCCAACCAAATCGCTCATATAGATTTCCAGCAATTCATTAAGAGTATTTCCTTCCAAAGGTCCTTCTGTAACAACAGATTCGTTGCCCGGAACAGCAGATAGTGCCCACAGTTCACCACAATTGGGTAGTGGAGAATAATCGTAGCGTAAAATGGCTTTGATTTTATTTCCTCCCCATAGTTTATTTTTATATAAGGGCAAAAATTTGAGTGGTCCTAATAGCTCCATAGTTAATATTGTTTAGCAGGGCAAAGGTAAAAAATAAAATAAGCCATCCAATAGGTATTGAATGGCTTATGATATATTTATAAATGACTATAAGTCAATTAAAATAGTATTAATAGTTTAGTTGACGGCTTTTTTGCCCATATATGTTTTAACAAATAAGTCGACAAAAATGGTAATACCACCAAGCAACATCATTGAATCAGGTAATATACGGAACCACATCCATCCTTTAACCACATCAAGGGCTGAATGGATACGGGTATAGTAGTAACCCATTTCGGCTGCTATTTTTGTTTGTTCCAAACCAATTACTAATGTTGGAATAGCAAAAATAAGAACTCCTATGGTAAGTAACCAGAATCCTATTTTACTCCATTTGTCATTCCATACCCAACCATTAGCCATGGCATTGGCTCGAGAGGTCATGTATAGGAAAGCGATAGAAATGTATCCAAAGGCTCCCAATAGGGCAGTATGTGCATGAGGCATAATTAGGTATGTACCGTGTGCATAATAAGAGATTGTTGGGGTATTGATTACCATTCCGAAGAAACCAGCACCAATCCAGTTCAATACTGCAGAACCGGCAATCCACATAAATGGGGTGCTAAAGTCGTTTTTGTTGCCTTCAGCCATTTGATCTCTTTTATTTTTCCATGCTTCTACTATCATTAAGGCTAGTGGTAATGGTTCAAGGGCAGAGAAAATACCACCAATGGCAATCCAATATTCATCTAATCCTTGCCAGAAGTAGTGGTGGCCAACACCTAAAGTACCAGACATCATTATTAAGAATAATTCAAAAAACATTACTCGCTCAGCAGTTTTTTGAGAAATTAATCCCAAAGAAACCGTCATAAAGGCGATAACACCGGCAGCAAATAATTCAAATGTTAGCTCTACCCACAAGTGAATAACCCACCAACGATAATAATCGTCCACGGTAAAGTTAGGAATAATTTTATTGATAGGCATCATTCCTGCAATGTATAAGGTAGCAATACCAAAGGCAGACCAAATAATAGTTCCTACCAGTGGATTGTTAGTGGCTGATTTACGGATAAGAGAAACGATAAGTAAGAACCAGAAAACAAGGCCTACGAGTAAACCAATATCCCAAACACGACCTAGATTAAGTAATTCACGACCTTCGTTACCCAGCCAGAACCATGTATCACGCATTTGACCTGTTGCTCCCATATATAAACCAATAATAGAGCCAACGGCAACAACAAGAAGTGCAATCCATAGAACATCTACCAGCCAGGGGTATTTATGATCTTTACCTGCAACCCATGGTGCAATTAATAAACCTCCCACTAACCAACCTACGGCAACCCATAGAATGGCAATTTGTGTGTGCATGGAACGCAATACATTAAAGGGAAGAATGTGCTGTGAGAAAATAAAATTTTGTGTTGGGTCGGCATATAAGTGAGCCAAGTAGGCACCCAAAAACATTTGAACAACAAATAATAGCGAAACTATCGGAATGTATTTTAATAGTTTCTTTTGTGATTTAAACAATTTGGTAACCTTTAAGGCAGGGGCCAAATCTTCTTTGCGATCTTTTTTAAATAAATATTCATAGGATAAGAAAATTACTAAGATAGTAAGAGTCCACAGAAATAAAAATTCCCAAAGCGAAACGATATCATTATTATAAGAAGAATCCTGATCGACCAGGGGTTCGTGTGGCCAGTTGTTTGACCAGGTTCTCTGCTCTCCTACAATGCCTTCGGTGCCAGGACGAAGTGATGATGCTACCATTTGTGACCAATCAACAAATGCAGCAATTTTAATGGCTTCGTTAGTGCGAATTACTCCACCCGGAAAAGCTCTTTCAGGATCGCCTTCTACCAACATTTTAGTAAGTTTTTTTACATTATTATGGTAGGCTAAAGCTGAGGCATCAGTATAAGTAACACCGGATTCCAATAGTTTAGTCTGCTGATGAAAATCTTGTTTTACACGGGCTTTTACTGCGCCTAATTGTTCAGGAGTTAATTCTTTTTTTGTCTTTCCGAACATCTCTTTTCCGTAATAGTCGTATAAGAATTCGGCTCTGTCGTGGAAAAAATTTGTAGTGAAGTCAGGACCCATATAGGCTCCCATTCCCAGTAATGTTCCCCAGTCCATTAGGTCAAATTCCTGGAAATATCCCTTACCTTCTGCTACATCATCATAAGTATAGAGTACTTCTCCCGATTGTGATTTTACCGTTTTGGCAATGGGAGGTACTTCCTTTTGTAGATTGGCTGTAAAATAAATTAATATCACAACCATAAAAATTGCTATGAACCAGAAACTCGTATAGAGTCCCTTTTTGCTCATAAACTTGTCAAGTAATGTTTGTTTCATAATATAAGTAATTTAGTGGATAAAAGTAGATAATATTATATAGTTAATAGTCTGTAATTAAATTAAATAGTTTCAAAAATAACTAAAATTTTCGAATAGTACCGTCTTTAAGGGTTGAAATGCTTGTTTTTGATAGAAATTCAAGTTCTTGTTTTCGCAAAGGAATATAGCTTTTGTGTAAAGAACATGGGTTTGAATCACTACATTTGTCATGTCCCATGATACAACCGTTATACTTTTCTATACCCTCCACCGCATCAATAACATCAATTAAAAATAGGGTGTCAGCACTCTTGGCTAATACATAACCACCAATACGTCCTTGAATACTTCTTATAAAGCCCTTTTTTGACATATCTGTCATCAAACGGCGTAAATATTTGTCAGGAACATCAAGCGTTTCAACCAGTTTTTTGGCTGTGAATACTTGCTGGTCCGAATTGACCATATAACTCAACACACGCAAAGCGTATTCTGATGTTTTTGATAATCTCATAAAATACTATATCTGTGTAGTAATTAAGTGCAAAAATAGATAATTTTATTAAAAGGTCAATCTTAAATGAAGTATTTGAGTACTTTTTTTTATAAAATACCAATATGTTGGTATTATTGGGCAGGAAATAATACTACTTTTGTATCGTATTTTTAAAACGATAAATTAAGTAATGAATTTTTTAAAGAAATATCATAAGTGGTTGAGTATATTATTGGCAATATTTATTGTGTTATTTGCCTTGTCGGGGATTTTATTGAACCATCGTAAAGCTTTTTCTTCTTTTGATATCAACAGGGACGATTTACCGAGTGAGTATAGCATTATTAATTGGAATAATGCAGCAGTAAAAGCTACTTTAAAACTTAATGACGATTCCATACTTACCTATGGAAATATGGGAGTTTGGCTTAGCGATTCTACGTTTAGTACTTTTAGTGATTTCAATGCAGGTTTTCCCCGTGGTATTGACAACAAAAAAATAAGTTCTATGCTGCTTACAAAGGATCACCAATTGTTGGCAGGAACATTTTTTGGATTATATGCTTATAATTTTAATGATAATAATTGGCAATATATTGCTATTCCGACCAAAGAGAAACGTATTGTTGATATTATTCAAAAAGGAAATCAACTGTATATTCTTACACGTTCTCATTTAATTATTGCCTCCAATAATTTGGGTTCATTATCAGTAAAGGAATTACCGGCTCCTGAAAATTATGACAATAAAATTGGATTATTTAAGACCCTTTGGGTAATTCATAGTGGTGAAATATATGGTATTGTAGGAAAGTTTATTGTGGATATTGTGGGTATTATTTTCATCTTTCTTACTGTTACAGGGGTGATTCTCTTTATCAATAAAAAACGTTTGATAAAACGGGCCATTAAGCGGAAGTCCATTGTTAAAATAAAATCGGTTAATAGATGGAATCTTAAGTGGCATAATAAGATAGGGTGGATTACGGTTGTTTTATTGATTATTACCACAGCAACAGGGATGTTTTTACGACCTCCATTGATTATTACTGTGGCTACAGCTAAAGTGAGTAAAATACCTGGAACCGAACTTGATACGCCAAATCCATGGTTTGATAAATTGAGAAAAATACTTTATGACGAACAAAAGAATCGTTTGTTGGTGGCTACCTATGATGGAATTTATTATTCCGATTCCAACTTTCAAGATTCATTAAAGAAGTTTGAACCTCAACCGCCGGCTTCTATTATGGGTGTTAATGTTTTTCGAAAAATAGCACCTGACACCTACCTATTGGGTTCATTTGAGGGATTGTTTCGATGGAATACTGCCACCGGCAAAGTGTTCGATTATATTGAAAAGAAACCTTGGGTAAAACCATCAGCGCTGGGTCCTCCAATTGGTGATTATCTGGTAACAGGATATACTACCGATTATAAACACCAAGAGATTGCGTTTGATTACGATAAGGGAGCTTTGAATATTAATGGAGGTGTGCCGTTTACTTCACAGCCTGAAAAGATTGCCAATGCATATCGTATGTCGTGGTGGACATTGGGCTTGGAAGTACATACAGGAAGATTTTTTGAATTTATTTTTGGTAATTTTTATATTCTTATCATTCCATTATCCGGCTTAGGAATTCTTTTTATTCTTATCTCCGGCCTTTGGGTTTGGTGGAAGATTTACCGTAATGTAGAGTATTAAAAGCAACAAAATTTTATACTAATAGTAAAGCTACATATTATGAGAAAATATACAATATCTGATGATTGCATTAGTTGTAGAGCCTGCGTGGAAGTTAGCGACAGACATTTTGAGATGAATGATGATAACAAAGCTTTTGTGAAATTGCAACCGGAGACAGAGGCCGAGGAGCAATTGTGTGAAACTGCATTGGAAATATGTCCGGTGAGTGCTATTATGCATGTTGAAAGAGAGCAAGTTGCCGAGACTGATGCGGAAAATAGCGAAGCAGAGAGTGAGAAAGAAGAGGTAGATACTGCTGCCATTGTGGATGCTGTTTTTGGTAAAAAAGGAATCCCTAATAAGGCCATTTTAGCCAGAAATAATATTAAAGAGGTGCTGGATAACCATCCGGAACTTAAAGATGTTTTGATTTCACTTTCTCCAAAATTTAAGAAAATGCAGAGCCCTGTATTGTATAAAACATTGGCTCGTTTTGCAACGTTTAAAGATGCTGCTAAGATTACCGGCGTATCTGTTTGTGAGATTTTGCATACGATGAATAAATATTTAGGTTTGGAGCAAGAGCTTTTTAAGGCAATGCCGGAATGTGTTCAAATGAAAGTAGATGATTCTTTGCCTATGGGAGAGGAAATTTCCTGGGAAGAATCTCCGGAACGTTATATCTTAAATGAGAACAGTCGTGATGAGTTAGCCGAGAGGATTTCAAAATTATCTCCCAACGAAAATATTGTTATTGTATCGGTGGAGGAACCCAGTATTCTCGTAAAAATTGCCCAGGGTTTGAATTATCAATTTAATGTGGAAAAGGGAAGGGAATACCGCTTATCGGTTTATAATAATCAAGCTGTTATTGCTAAGGAGAACTGGATTGATCGAAAAGATGATTTTGAGATATTGGATGTACGTTCAATGCAGAGCGATCCCTTTGATATTATTCTTAAAAAGGCCTATGATACCCCTGAAGACGATGGGTTTATTTTGATTCAAAAATTTGATCCAATACCACTTATCAATATGCTTTCAGAAATGGGCTTTGATCATCTGTCGGAGGAAAAAGGACCCTTTCAAGTGTGGGTGTATTTTCATAAGAAGATAAATGAGGAGATAGAAGGAGAAGAAGGCGTTGAAAAACCTGATGTGGTTATTCAATCGGCTACTCCTGTTGCCTATCCTATTATTATGCGTTTGTTGCAATCGGAGAAAATTAGGAAGTCGGTAAATATCAAAGAATTAAAAGTATGGGAAGAAACAGAGAAACATTTGGGTTGGATTATTAATGGAAGAGCAGATATAAGTTTTTCTGCTCTTATTACTTCCGTGAAACTGCGCCAAAGTGATGTGAAAATTCCTTCGATATTTGTTTGGGATAATTTTGTGATGTTGGCAAGGGGATATAAGGCTAAAAACTTTAAGGATGTAAAAGCTCATTCCATAGCAACTCCATTATTTGAGGAAGCCCCACCGGCAAAAATTACTAAATATCTACTCAAAGCCAGTGGCGAAAATCCTGAGGAGTATCATTTTACTTATGGAAATCCTTTTGGTCGGCCAGAGAAAATTTATTCAGATTTTGTTAGCGGTAAAGCAGATACTGTAATCCTTCGTGAGCCGGAAGCCAGCTATGCTGTTAAGATTATGGAGGATAGAAAAGAAAAAATTTCAGAGATATCATATAATAAAGTTTGGAATAAAATTAATCCCGGATTTGGTTCGTTTCCCAATGCAGGTATTGTGTTTAAAGGCGAATTTGTTCGTAATAATCCTGAATTATCAAAGGTGATTTTGGAGGAACTTAAAGAGGCTATTGCGTGGGTGAACAGCCATCAAAAGGCGTCGGCAGAATTATCGTATGATATGATGCGCCAACCCATTGATAGAGTTGAAAAATTCCTTAGCCGGGTTAATTTTGAATATGTGGATGGAGATATGCTCGTGAAGAAAGTGAAAACATATTTCGATATTCTTACCGCAGAGGGTATTGTAGAGACAAAGGTGGATGATGATTTCTATAAATTATTTAAATTGGATTAATACTTAATTCGCTATTTCACTATACTTACTGTTGCGAATTCTTCCAGTTTTTTAGAATATGGATAACCATATTCTCCACATCTTTGGCGGGTAAATCGTCTGATAATTTAAAATAATAGAGATTGCCTATTGGCCATTTCCTAGATATTTTTTTTACTAATGACTCCCTTACAACCCAAAGCATAGGACTAATGGTGTCCTCGCTAATATGTTGTATTGCAGGTGACCATCCTTTTGATTTGGTTTCCAGAGGACCAATCTCATCAATTATTGTAAGTTGGATGTTACTGGTGGTTTTATATAAAATATCATTACCTTTTTTTATTGCCTCGGGATTAAAATAAAATTTCCCTTGACGAATCCAATGGTCCTGTTTTTTAATGGAACAAAGAGTTAAATTAATTTCATTATCGTTGTTGCCAAGGGGAGAAAGTTTGTAGCCAATACGTTCTTTATTGTCATAAATTACAGTACTTAGGAAACCATTTAGCTTAATATTCTCGCGTTGCAGACGTCGAACTACTTTAGCTGCAAAAGTGGTTTTACCTTCTTGAATATTTCCACTTATAATTATCACCGGGACAAGAATTTTATTGCGTCTTTCCAGTTCTAAAATTAAGTTCTCGGCATAAAGCAGCAATCGGGCTATCAGCTGTGTTGGCGATCGAATAATTTCTTTTGCCGAAGGAAAAGCTTTGATACTCTCCGGTAGAATACCAAAAGCGAGGCTTAGTGCTCTATAAAAATTTTGCAATCCTTTTTGGTAAAGCAAGGCTCTGATAATGGGGCTTTTTAATTCTTGCCCTATGGCAGCAAATGAAATGACTACTAATGCGGCCCTTATATTCATTTCTATACCTATGATAAAGCCTTGATAACTAAAATATTCTCCCGTATTCCGATGGTTGAAAAGGATAGCTGCCAATAGTGTTATCACAAAAAAACTAATCCAGAAACTAGGTTTTTTAAGATGGCGAAAGGCATTGTTATAATATTTAATAATAAATACAAAATAAATAAGGATATAAATTAAACTGTCATACCAAGGGATTATACGTATTAAATAAAAGCCTAAAAATAGCACCAAGAAATTAAAGATAAGCAATGGCCATGAATAACGATTTTCTTTGGTGTCGGCAAAAACTGCTCTATTTTTCTCTTGTTGGAAGATAGGTACAGCGGCAATATCTCGCTCTAAATTAAAACTAAGTTTACCTGCTTTTATACCAATAATGGCGGCAATACCTCCTGTGATCATATAAAACGATAGGAGAATTATAATAGCCCAGTTGCCATTGAGGCTTAAGTTGCCCATTTGTTTATCCACAAACTGATACATGGCTTCGAGCATGCGCATAATATTCCATCCAAAGCTAATGAGGAGGGTGAAAACTTTCTGCAAAAGCACTTCAGATACTGCCAAGCCACCACCAATAAACAGTATGGGAGCTTTGCCTTTAGCTATTCGAAACGATAATTCAAGAATAGCTGCTTCAATAATAATTCCTATCATTGGGCCTAAAATAATAGCACTAGGGGCCATTGATTTCATTAAGGCAGCAATAAATCCGGCTCTTATTATCAATCCTTTTTCCGGCCATCGGGTAATAAATGCGACCACAAATATTACACTAAAAAAAGACATCAAAGTACCACTCAAGGGAAACCTGATATTATGAAGAAAACTTCCTAAAATTATTTCATTGGCAGCCCAAAGACTTCCCAGAGCTGCCGCCTTTAACCAGATAGTATTGAGCTTGTTTTCGTTTTTCAAAACCATTTGCAAATATCTATTTTTCGTATTGAATAATTTGAACAAATGCTTTTAAATTTAATAACTTGAGAATAAAAGCGATAGCGATAGTAAGTAGAATAAAGAGTCCCAATTGGTAGAACCATAGTAAGGGCAATTGAACCGATAACCACGCAACAAAACCAATAAATAGGATATAAGTGAGTAGGCGTAGTAGGTATGACTTTTCGAAATGTATGGGGAGAATTGAAAAGGCTAATATCAATTGAAGCAGGGCAGTAACTCCCTGGGCTGCAATATTAGCCCATGCTGATCCCACAGCTTGGAAATGGGGTATTAAAAGAAAATTAATACTAAAACTTAGTATTACGCCAATTAGAGCAACACGATTAAGTTGTTTTAAACTTCCGTTTGCCGTTAAAAGAGTACCAAAAATATAGGTGGCAGAAGTAAATATATAAACAACCATTAAGAGTTGAAATACCAAGGCTGTTTCAGTTATTCTGTTCCCAAAGGCGGTGATACTCTCCGTAAAATGCCTGTGGTATAATAAGCGAATTATTGGTTCGCCATAGAAATAAGAGGCTATGGCAACTGCCGAAGAAAGAAGGAATATTAAAGTAAAACCTAATTTAACTAACTGGCTAAGGTCTTTTTTTTCTTTAATCATTTTTGCAAAAAGAGGAAGTAACAATCCTGCAATTAAAAATCCGGACATATTATTGGCTACATCGAGAAGGCGAAAGGCGGAAGCATAAATACCGGCTTGTCGATCTCCATTGGGGAGTAAACGTTCTATCAATACGGTATCGATACGACTATACATACTCATAAATAGTATTAACAGAGCATAAGGAAAGCTTTTTTTAATTGTCATAAGGAAAAAGGCAGGATTCCAATTCAGGCCTTTAAACTGCATGCGGCGTAATAAAAGTCCGAAAGCGATAAGGGCAGTTATGCTATAGGCCGCTGTTTGGGAATAGATAAACCAGCTAATCTGAAATGGCTCTTTGGTGAGTCCTCCCCAAAGTAGAATACTACAAATCAAAATCATAATTAAACGATCGAGTATGGAAAGAAAACTATCCGTTTTAAAATGAAGTAAAGCTGAAATATTGGAGCGCAAATAGAGAATAAGGCTAAGTAAAAACTGATTTATGCCAATAATAACAAGAAAATACATTTGGCGACTATTGTATTCCATCAGTGTGCCAACACCTAGAATAAAAGCCATATAAATAATGGCAAAGAGAAAACGTAAAATAATAATACTGCTAAAATGTTTACTTAACAAATGGTTGTGCTGAGCAATATTTCGGTTGTTGTAATTAGTGATGCCCATATCTAACAGTATCTGAAAGATAAAAGCAAAATTGAAAATGGTAAAATAAAAGCCATATTCCGAAGGCCCAACCATATTTTGCACATTGCGGTCGATACCAAAAACCCAAAAAGGCTTGATAAGGAAGTTTAAAGAAACTAATAATATCAGGTTAGTAAGAAACTTTCTACGCATAAATAGTTGTTAAAATCAATTATAAAAAGAGTTTCTGTAGAAGAGTACCCATATATTGATTTATGTTGTCCACAAAAGTAAAAATATTGCTCTTAGAAAGGCAAGTTTTTAAATAAATATTATTAGCTTTGCCACCCCTTTGGCGTATTTCAGTTCATAGCCTTTTCAATAAGCGTATTTCAGTAGTATTATTTATTCGATTAGAAGTTACCATAGAGAGACTAGTTTTAAGTTAAAGGAGTTATAAACATTACTATAAAATGTATTAAATGAATAAGTTAGCCGTTGTAGCCTTGGGAGGCAATGCTCTTTTAAAGAGCGAACAGAAAGGGACAATAAGTGAGCAGGAAGCCAATATATTTGAAGCTTGCGAAAATGTTGCCGATTTAATAGAAAAAGGATATAATCTTGTAATAAGTCATGGTAATGGTCCACAAGTGGGTAATGTACTATTGCAACATGAGGCCGGTTTTAAGATTTTTGATATACCAAAACAACCGATGGATATTTGTGTAGCAGAAACCCAAGGATCCATAGGGTATATGATAGAGCAGCAGATGCGAAATGTACTTAGTGAGCGAGGTATAAAGAAAAATATTGTCGCAATTATAACTCAGGTACTGGTAGATGAAAACGACCCTGCCTTCAAAAATCCATTGAAACCTGTGGGTCCATATTATTCTGAAGAGGAAAAGGAGCACATGAATGAACAAGGTTGGCAATTTAAAAAAGACCCCAGAGGACGAGGATATCGTCGAGTAGTAGCTTCTCCTAAACCCAAGGAAATATTAAATTGGGAAATTGTGGAGAAATTAGCTCGCGATGGAAATATTGTTATCACTGTTGGAGGTGGCGGTATTCCTGCTTTTGTGAAGAAGACAGGAAAGCTTGAAGGAATAGATGCTGTTATTGACAAAGATTTGGCTTCGGCTACTTTGGCAAGTAAGATTAATGCTGACGCCTTTTTTATCTTGACGGATATTCCTTACGTTTTTATTAATTTCAATACACCGCAACAACACAAACTTGGTAATGTTACCACCGAAGAGATGAAAAAATATTTATCCGAAGGACAATTTACCGAAGGAAGTATGGCGCCGAAAGTTAGAGCGGGAATTCAGTTTGTGGAGAATGGAGGAAAAGAAACAATAATTACCGAAGCAGAATTGCTAAAACGCGAGGCTGTGGGAACACGAATTAGAAAGTAGTAAAACAATTATATTGTATCTATTATTTTATTTAATGTAATAATTTAGAAATTTAAATTTATTATCATGGCTTACAATTTAAGAAATAGGAATTTTTTGAAGTTATTGGACTTCACACCCAAAGAGATAAAGTTTTTGTTGGACTTATCTTTGGAATTGAAAAAAGCAAAATATAATGGCAGTGAGCAGCCTGCTCTAAAGGGAAAAAATATTGCTCTTATTTTTGAAAAATCCTCAACAAGAACACGTTGTGCTTTCGAGACAGCAGTATATGACCAAGGTGGAAATGTTACCTATTTAGGTCCATCGGGATCTCAAATTGGAGCAAAAGAAACCATGAAAGATACCGCTAGAGTATTGGGTAGAATGTACGACGGCATTGAATATCGTGGTTTTGGACAAGCCATAGTGGAAGAGCTGGGAGCTTATGCCAATGTGCCCGTATGGAATGGACTTACCAATGAATTTCATCCAACACAAATATTGGCCGATTTTCTTACCATGATGGAACATAGCGATAAGCCTTTGCATCAAGTAAGCTTTGCCTATCTTGGCGATGCGAGAAATAATATGGGAAATTCACTAATGATTGGAGCGGCAAAAATGGGAATGGATTTTAGATCTATAGCACCCAAAGCTGTTCAGCCAAGTGAAGAATTAGTTGCTCAAGCACGTGAAATAGCCAAAGAAACAGGCGCTAAAATTACCATTACTGATAAAGTAGAAGAAGGAGTTAAGGGTTGCGATTTTCTTTATACTGATGTGTGGGTTAGCATGGGCGAGCCCGATGAGGTTTGGAAAGAACGTATTGAACTCCTTAAACCATATCAGATAAATAAAGCAGCAATGGAAGCTACCGGAAATCCCAAGGTGAAATTTATGCATTGCTTGCCCGCATTCCATAATAGAGATACTAAAGTAGGGGAAGAAATATTCCGTAAATTTGGTATTGATGGAATGGAAGTTACCGAGGAAGTTTTTGAATCACCGGCAAGTATAGTTTTTGATGAAGCGGAAAACAGACTACATACCATAAAAGCTATTATGGTGGCTACTTTAGGAAACTAATATCCTATTTTAGTATTTTTTAGATAAACAGCTATGGTAATAATTTATTGCCATAGCTGTTTTTTTGATACTATTAAGTACTCTAATACTTTTTTTGTACCTTTGCAACAAATCAAAATGATATGAATAAACTAATTAATATTTCAGAAGCCAGTTCCATTGCCATTCATAGTTTATCTTTAATTGCTAAACTAGATCAGAGTATCAATGCTACCCAAATTGCTAACTTAACGGGTTTCTCGAAAAATCATTTAAGTAAGATTCTTCAATTGTTGGTGAAGCACGATTATTTAAAATCAAGTCGTGGACCCAAAGGAGGATTTGTTCTTATTAAAGATCCTAAAGAAATTAGCTTGCTTGAAATCTATGAGCTTATCGAAGGAGCACATTCTGATAATTATTGTTTTGATCATAGCCCTGTTTGTCCATTTCAGGATTGTATTTATGGAGATATCATTCAGGATATTAGTATGCGTTTTATTGATGCATTTAAAAAACGAACAATTGCCGACATTAAGCTTAAGCAAAATATAAGCTATCAATCGATACTTGAAAAATTAAACAGATAAATGTGTATCTTAGCCCAAGATTTTTTAATAAAGAGTATTTTATTATAACATTATCAATTTTAATGGTTGGTTTCTATACTAACTAAAGCATTGAAATGAATAATATTATGTATAAGCATGATTGATTCTACAAGCATGAAAACAATTACAGCATTTCTAATAGTATTTCTTATTTCCTTTACGCAATTGTATGCCCAAGAGGATCAGGGATTTAAGGCGGGAGTTCAGTTTGGGATGACCGGAACTCAAGTTACAGGTGATGCCTTAAGCGGTTTTAATAAGGCTGGTCTTTTTGCCGGTTTTCTGGTTAATAGAGCCGTTGGTAAGTTGGGAGATTTTCAGTTGGAAATGAACTTTATACAAAAGGGAAGTAGAAAAAATGCTCAACCGAGCAAAGGAATTCTTGACGCCTATCTTCTTCGATTAAATTATATTGAAATACCCATAATGTATCGCTTTAAAATAGTTGAACCATTGAGTATAGAAGTAGGGTTACAATTAGCTTATTTGATTTCATCCAGTGAATATGATATTAACGGAATTATAAGTACAGACCCTACTGTAGAAGGATTTAAGAAACTCGATTTTTCGGCTTTTACAGGATTACATTATCAAATAAATAAACATATTGGTATTTCGTTTCGCTATGGATATTCTATTTTAGCCATTAGGCCCAAGCCTCAAAATGTTCATTATAGATACGATGCAGGGCAATTTAATGAGGTGTTATGTACTGCATTTCAGTATGAGTTTTAAAAATTATTATGGCTAAAAAAAAGAAATTTTATGTGGTATGGCAAGGCAAGCAGCCGGGTGTATACCAATCGTGGAGAGAATGTAAACGACAAATTGAGGGTTTTCCTTCAGCGATATTCAAATCTTTTGAAAATCCGGAAATCGCTCAAAAAGCCTATACCGAAAATCCGGAAAAGTATATGGGTGATAATTATATTGAACCGCTGATGCTTAAAAAGTATCAAAACGCGGATGTAGGTTTTCCCATAAAAAAGTCCTTAAGTGTTGATGCTGCCTGCGCCGGTAATCCGGGTGTTTTAGAATATCAAGGGGTGGATACTAATACAGGTAAATTGATTTTCCACCAAGGACCTTTTCCTCTGGGGACAGTTAATATTGGTGAGTTTTTGGCTTTGGTACATGGTTTGGCTTATTTAAAACAACAGCAAAGTACTATTCCCGTTTATTCCGATTCCCGTACGGCTATCGCTTGGGTGCGACGTAAAGAAATTAAGACTAACTTGGAGCGAAATGCTAAAACAGAGCAGCTTTTTAAGTTAGTTGATAGAGCCTTAATATGGTTAAAGAATAATAAGTGGGAAAATAAAATACTCAAATGGGAGACCAAATTTTGGGGTGAAATTCCTGCTGATTTCGGAAGAAAATAATGAGTCTGGTCTAAAGAGGGTCTTTGTTGCCAAACTCTGCGTTGGCAGAAATTTTTGGTTTTGACAAAAATCTACCTTTTTATACTGCGCTCAATAATAATTATTAGCTGGAATTAGTTCTGTTATTCTGTTAACTTTATTCTTACCTTATCGGTATAATCTTTTTAATATAATTGTGTTAACCTAAAATTTTAGATGTTTTAGATAATGATTTTTTACCAATCCTGAGTAGCTGTAAAAGCCTAAATTAAAAAAACCATAGCGTTTACAAAGATTTATTTTCTCATTAATCTGATGAACAGAATAGGGTTTTTTATCTTTCCATGCGCGCATGACAATAGTGGTTTTATCTCTTCTTATTTCATCAATAGTTAGGAGTAAATTGTTGAAACTTTTGTTGGAAGCATTGTAGGCCATTACATATACATGGTCGATATACGAATCTTTAAGCCATTGTTTCCAATTTTGCGAAGAGTTATCAATGGCTTTTTGTTGATTGCCAATTACTGCTGCCGAGAGTTGTATCTTTGGATTAATATTTTTAATTAGAATATAGGCCTTATTAACAAAGTTATTAATCTGTTCTTGTTTCCATAGCGAAAAGTCAGCCTCTTTGGATTCTTTGTATCTCTTTAATGCCAGTGGATTATAGCCATAAATGGAATCGGGATAACGAATGTAATCCATTTGAATACCGGCAATGGAATAATTTGTTGCTATGTCGCCAAGAATATTAAGAAGATATTGCTGCACCTCGACAATGCCGGGATCAAGGAAAGCCCCTTCATGTTCTGTATTTTTCATTGGCACCCCCGATTGCTTGGTTGTAATCCAGTTGGCATGTTGGTAGAATATATGTTGGGCCTTTATTTTGCTAAGATCTCTGGGACTAACAACAAAGATAGGAACCCATGCGTGTACTTCTATTGTGCTTCCTTTTAGCTTGTTGATAGTGTACTGCAATGGATCGAACTTGCTCCCTTTGAGGATATACGAACGCTGCTCAGGATTGTGAAAACTACTGTCTGTTTTATTGGGGAAATATAAAGCATCACCACGATAACGTACCTGAATAAAAAGTTGATTAAAATGATTGTCTTTGGCTGTTTTGATAATATTATCAATTTTTTCGGGAGAATTAATACTCCAAATAGTAGCCCAGAAAGCTTTGTTTTGAGCTTTGGAAGAAAGCCCTAATACACTAATAAATAGGATGCTTAGTATTAATCGATATGGCATTGAAGCTGTTTTAGTAATAGGGCGCAAAGATAATTTAAATTAGCAATGGCAATAGTTGTAATTTTACTTTAATTTTCAGATGACCTATTTATGGTTTCACACTATTATTGAAGTTTCATGAATTTCAATTTTAGTATATTTGCCTCAACAAACTAAATACAAGAACAATGCAAGAGACATTAGAAATATTAAAATACATTCTTCCTTCCATAGTCGTTTTTTTAGCGGCGTATTTTCCTTTAAAGATATACTTAAATGCTCAACAAGAGATTAGTAAGCGAGAGCTGAAAGCGCAAATTGATGAGCTTAAAATTCAGATAAAGCAAGAAGATAAGAAGTATATAACCCCAATTAGATTGCAGGCATACGAGCGTATGGTGTTACTGTTGGAGCGTATCTCTCCTCAGAGTTTAATTTTTAGAATTCAAAAGCCGGGGCAAAAAGTATTTCAATTACAATCGGCACTTTTAAAAGCCATTAGGGATGAATATGAACATAATTTGGCCCAGCAATTATATATTTCAAAAGAGAGTTGGGCAATGCTTAAAACAGCCAAAGAAGACTTGATAAAAATGATTAATATGGTTGCGGCTAATCTTAATCCGGGAGATGATGCCATCGAATTAAGTAAAAATATTTTTGAGGCAAGTCTTAATCAGAATCAACTAAATACTGAAAAGGCTGTTGAATTTCTCAAAAAAGATATTCAGAAACTATTCTAAACTTTTCTTTTTATTACTGAAGTCCGGCTAATACCACCTTTAAAAACTCCTTGTAAAAATAACAATTTAGTAAGATATGCGAATTAGTGATAGAGAATATCATCTTCTGTCTTTATCTTGCTTATTAGCTATAAGCTATTTTGGTATTGTTGAAAAGCTTCCCATATTACAATTCCTGCGCTAATGGAAATATTGAGTGAATGTTTTGTTCCAAATTGAGGTATTTCTATACATCCGTCCGCAGCATCAACAACCTCTTGGCGAACTCCTTTTACCTCGTTGCCGAAAACTAAGGCTATTTCCTGAGTGAAGTCAAAGAGAAACTGATCTAACATAATGCTATTTTCAGCTTGCTCAATGGCATAAACTTTCACATCCTTGGCTTGTAATATTCTTACCGCCTCAAGGCTATCTTCGGTATAAATCCAATCGACACTTTCGGTAGCTCCAAGAGCGGTCTTTTGTATCTCGCGGTGTGGTGGTGTTGCCGTTATCCCACACAATATAATTTGTTTTATTATAAAGGCATCTGAAGTTCGAAATACAGAGCCCACATTCATCAAGCTTCTTATATTATCGAGGATAATGATAAGAGGTATTTTAGGTACTGATTTAAATTCGGAGACTTCTAATCGTCCCAATTCGTCATTGCGTAATTTTCTCATTGGTATTTAGTATTGTTTTGGGGTTCATTGGCTTACAATAGAGAAATAGGGCTGTAATCTTTAACGTTTGATAAGCCATCTTTCCGGATTTTGTGGCGTAATTTGATTTCTTAATTCAAAATGTAAAACACTTTCTCCACTGCCTTTGTCGGTCCATACTGTACCTAACTTTTGTTTTGTAGTTACTTTTTCACCCTTTTGAACAAAAACTTGATCCATCTTATTATAAACAGTAAAGTATTTACCATGTTTTATTAGTACCGCTTTGTATTGGGGTAAATGTAATATTTTTACCACCGTACCATTAAATACTGCTCTAACAACAGCACCTTGTTCACATCTAAAATCAACCCCTTTGTTGTCAATAACCAAATTAAGTTTAGCATGTTTGTGTTTTCCATAATGGCTGGTAACAGTTCCTCGCTGTATTGGCCACGGTAATTTACCAATATTGGCAACAAAATCTTTGGACAGCTGTACTTCTGCCGGGCTCATGGGAAGGCGCTTATTATTCTTGTCTTTTTTGTTGAGCTCGGCCTCGATAAGACGCTGTATCTTTCGGTTTAATTTATTCCATTCTCTTTGCTGCTGCTGAAGTTTTTTCTTTAAATCATTCTCCTTTTGTTGTAATTGACTTAATATACGTTGCTTCTGTTTCTTGTTATTTTCTAATTCTTTCTTCTCGTTTTCTTTACTGATAAGCAAATTTAGCCTCTCTGCTTTTTGCTTCTTCAAAATATCAATTTCTTCTTTTAGTTGGCCTTCTGTATTTTCAATATCTTCTGCCTTTTGTCTCCGATAGGCATTATACTCTTTTAGATATCGCATTCGACGCATGGCTTGATAAAAATCCTTAGAAGCAAACAGAAACATCCATTGATTATAGTGATTACGACTTTTATAGGATTGGTAAATTAACTGAGCATACTCTTTTTTTAAGCCTTGTAAATCATTTTTAAGTAACTGGATTTTAAGCTTATTGTCAATAACTTGTTTGTCGATAAGTTTTATCTCATTGGAATAGGAGTTGATAAGTTTTCCGCGTTCATGAACTTGTTTCTGAATTAAGGTTAATTGGTTCAATGAGGCTTTTTTCTTGCTCTTGGTTTCATCGAGCAGTTTTTTGGTGTAATTTATCTTTCGGGCTATCTTTCGTTGTTGTGATTGTAGTTGTGCTTTCGTTTTGTATTTTTTCTTTTGGGCATAACTGTTGCCGGCTAAGAAAGTTATACTTAGTATAATGCTAATAATCAATATATTGCTACGAAATATTCTCAATTTATCACTGCTTAAATAAATGGCTAATTTATAACGTATTTTCTTTCAATATTCATCTATCGGCAATATATTTTCAATACTTCATTGTTAGTATCTACCGGAACTAGGTATAATTGATTTTATTAAGTATTTTTTTGCTTTTTCTATTTTCAAAACAAGTACTTTTGCTCGCTTTTTTGCCTACTTTTTCAGCTGCTAGAAAAAGTATGAAAGAAAGATTTATTGTGCTGTATTTTATATTTTATCGGACACTGATAATTGATTATTAAATCCTGATTTCTAATTATGACAAACCTATTCCGATTTGTTGATATAATAGTTTTTTTGCTCTTTTTTTATTCCCTGTGTGGAATTTTATCGTTTTTTTCGTAATTTTACGCTTCTAAATTCATCAAGCTATATTTGATAGATTATTTTTCCTAAAATATTGAGTTCATCATCACAATTTAATCCTAATATTCCTAAAGGTATTTTGCTGCCTTTAGTGTAGTTTTTGCTGTTGACTAACAACTCTTTTTTATTGGAAAAACAAAGAAGTATGGTTAGAATTCTATTTTTTACAATCCATTATTTATTCAATGGAGGTTTATATTAATATTACAAAAAAACAACAAAGCTATGGAAGAGATTACTCATGATGCTCAAAAATTTTTTACTCTAAGAGATTTTGTACAACAAGCTAAAAGCTATGAAGAAGCCTATAATGGTTTTAAATGGCCTCGTATCACCAAATTTAATTGGGCTACTGATTATTTTGATAAGATTGCTCAAGATAATGATAAGGCAGCACTCATATTTGTGGAGAATGATGATACAGAGACTATTGTAAGTTATGATAAGATGAGGCGTCGCTCCAATCAGGTAGCGAATTTTCTCAATGATTTGGGCATGCAAAAAGGGGATAGGGTATTAATGATGATGGATAGTTCGGTGGAGATTTTTGAACTCTTTTTGGGAATAATGAAAATGGGGGGCGCTATAATTCCTGCCTCTACTTTGCTTTCCCCGGCAGATATAAGTGATCGTATTGAACGTGGAGAAGTAAAATTTGTTATTGTGCATAACAAATTTAGGGAAAGAGTTGACGAGGCCGGAGATGCACTTCGGAAATTAAAAGCCCTGATATGTGTTAGACAGGTTGCCCAAAAATGCGATTGTCAAGAAACAGAATTCGTTCCTTGTTGGACCGATTATGAAGATAGCAAACAATATCCTGAAGAGTACGAGCCCGGATTTATTACTTATTCTACCGATACCTTATTTATGTTTTTTACCTCCGGAACAACCTCCAAGCCCAAGTTGGTCATTCATCCTTATCATTATCCACTGGGGCATTTGACAACTACGTATTGGTTGGATTTGCAAAATGATGACGTTCATTATAACATCAGTTCTCCGGGCTGGGCCAAATTTGCATGGAGTAGTTTTTTAGCCCCGTGGAATGCAGGGGCTACCGTTTTTACCTATAACTATGCCGCCTTTGATCCCGATAAAACGCTTCGCTTTATAGAGAAGTATAAAGTAAGTAGCCTTTGTGCTCCTTTAAGTGTCTGGAAGTTATTTTTGTTACGTGATTTTTCGAAGTATAATTTTAGTTTGAAAAAAATTGTAAGTGCCGGTGAACCTCTAAATCCGGAAGTGTCCAATAAGGTAAAATCTATTTTAGGTTTGGACTTATGTGAAGGCTATGGACAAACCGAAACGACAGCTTTGATTTTTACACCCAAAGGAATGAAGGTGCCGGAAGGTGCCATGGGAAAAGCCTCGCCAGGTTATGAAATTAAAATCCTTGACGAAAAACTCGATGAAGTAGACCCCGGTGAAGATGGGCAAATAGCCGTTGCCATTTATCCTGTTAAACCGCTTGGTTTGCTAAGAGGCTACGATGATGAAGAGAAAAATAGAGAGATATTTAAAGGAGGCTGGTATCTGACTGGCGATACTGCTTTTATGGATAAAGAAGGCTTTGTTCATTTTATAGGTCGTGTAGATGATGTTTTTAAAAGCCTCGATTATCGTATTAGCCCCTTTGAAGTGGAAAGTGAAATAATGGAACACCATGCTATTATGGAGGTTGGTGTTATTCCAACCATTGATGACCGTGATAGAATTGTTCCTAAAGCATTTATTGTTCTCAAACCTGATTATTTTTCCAATAAGCAAATGGCATTGGAGATATTCCGTTTTATTCGTGATAATATGGCCCCCTATAAACGCCCTCGTAGTATCGAATTTATGACCGAATTTCCCAAGACAATTAGTTCTAAGGTTATGCGTAAAGATTTACGTCAGTACGACATCGACCTTAAAGAAAACAAACAGCGTGGGGAGCACGAATATCTTGAAAAAGATTTTGCCAAAGAACTAAATTTACGAAAACGAGTGTAAAAAGATAGTTGTTTTTATTTAGGAAGGTTTAAGTATTATATTTAAACCTTCTTTTTTATTGTTCTCATTAAAATTATAATCCATTATAAGTAAAAACTTAAAAAGTACGCATGCGTACGAATATTTTTTCTATATTTACCTGCTGTTATTCACAGGCTGGTATTTATTCAATTATTATTCAATGGTTATAGTTGTATAATATTGATATTAAGTTATTTAATATTCTTGTTTATTAAAACCTACAAATTATGATTTCAAGTATTATATTTATATTGGCACTCTTTGCCACTATTTTTATGTTCTATAGAAGTATAAAACGCACCCGATTTTATATTAATTTAGGAAAAGATTTAGACATTAAAGACAATCGGGAATCTCGTTGGAAAAAAATGTTTCTTGTGGCTATAGGTCAATCTAAAATGACTAAAAAGCCCATTGCCGGAATGCTGCATATTATGGTTTATGTGGGTTTTTTAATTGTGAATATCGAAATGCTCGAGATTCTTATTGATGGAGTCTTTGGGACTCATAGGGCTCTTCATTTTTTACCTTATTATAATGTGATAGTGTCCTTTGTAGAGTTTTTCGCTTTGCTGGTTATTATAGCCTGTTTTACCTTTTTGATAAGAAGAAATATTATTAGAGTAAAGCGTTTCCATTCACCTGAGATGAAAGAATGGCCTCGTTTGGATGCTAATATTATCTTGTTAACAGAAATTCTTTTGATGTCAGCATTTCTTAGTATGGACGCTGCCGACCGTATTCTCCAAATGCGTCATTATGCTGATTTTGTAAACACAGGCCCCTTTTGGTTGAGTGGTTATCTAATCCCGTTATTTAAGAATTTGCCAAGTCATACTCTTGTATCCATTGAACATTTTGATTGGTGGTTTCATATTTTAGGTGTTTTTGCATTCTTAAATTATATTCCCTATTCCAAGCACTTCCATGTATTTCTGGCCTTTCCCAATGTGTTTTATTCCAAATTAAATCCACGTACTTACCTTAATAATATGGGTGCAGTAACTAAAGAGGTGAAAATAGCCATGGGATTACTTGATGATGACGGAGGTGAGGGAGAAATAGCTACATTTGGGGCTAAAGATGTGCGCGATCTTAATTGGATGAGTTTGATGAATGCTTATTCGTGTACAGAATGTGGCCGTTGTACCGCAGTTTGTCCTGCCAATATTACCGGAAAACTACTTTCACCACGAAAAGTGATGATGGATACTCGTGATCGATTGGAAGTGGTTGGAAAAAACATCATGAAAAATGGCGATAAAGCAGAAATTAAGGGAAGCTTACTCTATGATTATATTTCCCCTGAAGAGTTGTGGGCGTGTACTACTTGCAATGCTTGTACTGAAGCCTGTCCTGTGGAAATAGATCAGGTATCGATAATTACCGAAATGCGCCGATTTTTATATATGGAAGAGTCGTCGGCACCGGCACCGCTTAGTGCTGCCAATACTAATATAGAAAATAATGGTGCTCCATGGCAATTTCCTGCTGACGATAGAGCCAATTGGGCCGAGGAAATCGAGTTTAAAGGCAATAAAATAAAAGTGCCCACCATGGCTGATTTGATGGCTGAAGGAAAAAAACCTGAATACTTGTTTTGGGTGGGATCGGCAGGAAGCTTCGACCGTAGAGCTAAAAAAATTACCGCCGATTTTGTGCGTATTCTTACTTATTTGAATGTTGATTTTGCTATTCTTGGCGTGGAAGAAAGCGATTCAGGCGATGTAGCTAAACGCTCTGGAAATGAGTTTACATACCAGATGCAGGCGATGATGAATATTGAAGTAATGAATACTTATGGAGTGAAAAAAATCATTACTTGTGATCCTCACGATTTTAATATTATTAAAAATGAATATGTCGAGTTGGGAGGTAATTACCAAGTAGAACATCATACCCAATTTATCAATAGAATGATTGAAGAGGGGAAACTAAAGCTGGGGGATAAACTTAAGGAGGTAAAAATTACTTACCACGATCCCTGCTATCTAGGTAGAGGTAATGGCGAATATGAAGCGCCTCGTAATATTTTATCAACGCTTGGTGCTGAGATTAAAGAGATGGACCGTAACAAAAGTAATGCACTCTGTTGTGGTGCCGGTGGCGGACAGATGTTTAAAGAAGCCGAAAAAGGAGATAAGGAAATCTTTGTTGAACGTACCGATGAAGCATTGAAGACCAATGCCGAAATTATCTGTACAGCATGTCCTTTCTGTATGACTATGCTTACCGATGGTGTTAAGTATGAGAATAAAGAAGAGGAAGTGAAAAATTATGATATTGCTGAACTAGTAGTTATGAGTTTATAAATAGCGTGTTGATAATTTTAGAAAAAAAAGCCTGACTATTTAGTCAGGCTTTTTTTGTACCTAATAAATTATTATTGTCTGATAGAAAGTAAATAGAAATGAAGTTGAATTCAACTTCATTTCTATTTATTAAATTTTTATCGTATAGTAATATTGATTTATCTGTATTTGTTGCTGAAGAGTAAGATTACCATTCGTGTTTTTAAGACGTAGCTATATTATTTATCGCTGTAGCAATAACTGAATAGTAAAATTGGTTTAAAATAAATGTATAGGAATTAAGAAAAACAAATGTACAAAGAAACTTATTTGTTTTGCAAATCGTGTGCTTTACCCAGTTTTATAACAGCTGTTGCTTCAAAGGCAGAATAGATAAGGTAGAGTATTAGGAAACTAAGAATAAATTGTTTTGCATCATTCCTGTACATTAAACCATAAACTAACAGAATACTGAGAAAAGACAGCAGTTTAATGGTGGTGATAAGCATATATCGAGTAACAAATTGGCGCATATTTCGCCCCATGGAGTGCATAAAGCTTTTGTGGATAATATAAGTAACCACCATAAAAAATACGGGTAATACCGGTAAAGTAGGACTTACCCACTCTTTGGGCATTGCATAAAACCAACCTAGGGCAATTATCTCAATAAAGAAGCTAAGGCCTAAGAGGCGTATTAAAAATGATTTGGAATCCATAGTGTATTTTATTGGGAATAATGATGTATAAATTAGTGTACTATTATTTTTTATTTATTTTCATAAGATCTTTAATAAAAAGATATACGGCTAATATCACCGACAAAATACTAAAGCTTACGGTAAAAGCATTAAATGTTAGTCCCAGATAATCATCGAGTTTAACGCCACCGTATGCTCCTGCAAACACAATGACACCCATTTGAAATGCCATTGACGAATACTTAGCAAAATTATTTAATGGTTTCTTTTTGTTCTTTAACATTAGGTGGGCCTAATTTTGTTGGCGTTGACAATTCGTCTTTATCCATATTAATGGTTCCACTTATGTTGGCGCCGGGTTCAATGGATATTTTATTAGTAATAATATCTCCTTTTAAAATGGAACTTGCTTTTAAAGAGAGTAATTCGCTAACGCGTATTTCTCCCTTAATATAACCCATTATTTCGGCATTCTTGCATTTTATTTCTCCTTCAATTTTACCTTTTGTACCTAGCACTAATTTACCTTGTACGTTGAGTGTTCCTACCACATCACCATCGATGCGAATATCACCTTTGGTTTCTATCTCGCCATGAATCTTTGTCCCGGCAACAATTCTGTTAAACTCTATTGTTGAGGAATCATTTGAATTTCGTGCCATAATATCTTCGTTTTAAAAATTGGACTGCAAAGATATAAAAATAATACTAATGAGAGGGAAATTATTACGTTAAAACTTTTGTATAAGTTCTTTATATACAGTAGGTAATATTAATAATTATCGATTTAGAACTTCATCATAGGCTCCGGAGTCTATTTCATCTTCCAGTTTTTGATACCAATCGGCACCATATTTTCTGATGAGAGGTTCTTTGAGCATCTGGTATACTGCTATACCTTTTTGTTTTCCTAGTTTGAGAGCGGAATTACAAACAGGCCATTTATGGTAATTAATGGCGTCGAAATCGGCATATTCAGTGATGCGTATGGGATATAAATGACAGGAAATAGGTTTTATAAAGTCAATCTTTCCTTCAAGATAGGCCTTTTCAATGGCACAAAAAGCAATGTTTTTTTCGAAATAGACAAAGGCGCATTCTTTATCATTTACCAAAGGGGTTACATAGTCGCCTTCCATTCCGTAATCAAAAACGCCATTCCGGTCAATTACATCAATGCCTTCGGGACGCATATAAGGAATTATCTCTTCTAAAGCATCCTCCAGTTCCCCAATTTCATTCTCTTCCAGTGGGGCACCTTCATCTCCTTCAACACAACAATCGCCATGGCAGGCTTTGAGGTCGCATACAAATTGAACTTTTATTACGTCTTCCGAAATAATGGTATTATC
>WGCS01000166.1 GCA_015493685.1 Bacteroidales bacterium | reverse complement strand
TACTTATACTACTCCAATTGATTTTTAGTTACATACTATGGCTAATTCTTTGGAATACTTTTTGATTAATATACTATTTTATTAATTATATTTTTACAATTATGATTCTGTCAAAAAAAAGCTATTTGAAATACAGTTATTTACGATATTATTTTCTTTCGTTATCACTATTAGTAATTTTCAATATTTCGGTTTATGCTTCAAATCAACAAGCTTATAAAGTTGGAGAAAAGTTAAAATTTAAACTTTATTATTCTTCGGCGATGACAGGAAATGTAAGAGCAGGAAGTATGACTAGTATTGTAAAAAAAGACAGTAATACCTCAAAACAACTCAATCAATATCATTTTATCCTTGATGGAGAAACAAAAGGAGCCTTCCGCTGGTTTTTTAAGGCACATGATAAATACGAAAGCATAATAGACGCAACTACTTCTTTCCCAAACTATTACTCTGAATGGAAAAAAGAAGGAAGCTATTTCGCCAATATGCAAGTCTATTTTAATCAAGATAAAGGAGAAATAAAAACAATCAATAAAAAAAATAACGATACTCGAAACTATAATACGCCCCTAAGGGTACACGATTTACTTTCCAGTTTATACTTTATTCGCAATTGGGATTTCACCAAAGCCAAAATAAATCAAAGCTATTCTATCAGCTTATTTATGGATGACTCTGTATATCAAATAAAATTTAAAGTTATTGGTAGAGAACTCATTCACACAAGTTTAGGAGCAATAAAAACCATTAAACTAGCTCCTCATGTTATTACCGGTGGTGTATTTGCCGACGAAACTCCCATGGTAATTTATCTTTCCGATGATAAAAATCATTTACCAATATTAGCCGAAAGTAAGCTAATGATTGGCAAAGCTAGAATTGAATTGACGGAATACAGCCAATTAAAATATCCTCTACAAAGACAATAATATCAATCCGGTAAGCTGTTGTACTGTGCTTATTTATTGCAGTTCTCACTTAAGAATTCAATTGGTATAAACAAATCATTACTATCCGATAAAAATACAATTATCAATTTATTAAATAATTGAGATACAGCGAATTGGATTTATAATATCATTGATATTCAGCCTAATTCCCCTCATCGGGTTCCCCCTTTTTTAAAGGGAGAATCAAGCTCGGGATGTATTGAAAAGGAAAAACAAGGGTGGAAGTTTTTTGTATCTTTTTCGACCAAAAGCACAAAAGAGTAAACTAGCATTTAACACTGTCTTTATCGGACAACAATGTAAACAAGTATGATTTCATAGGCTATTATCCCTATTTGAAGTTTTCTTTTGGAATAAATATTTTCATGCATCCATCTAATTTCTTATCTTTGTACTACAATATATAAATTATTACTTATGAAAAAGCCCGGTATTATTATTGTTTTAGCTATGCTCCTAAGCTTTTTTGCCAATGGACAGAACTATAAGAAAGCCTTTAAAGCTCTAGATGCTAAAAATTATTCCTATGCTCATATTCAATTTGCAAAAGCTCAAAAAGACATTCATTCTCGTTCGTTAGGCGATTATGGCATGGCAATAATTGTCCGCTCAACAAGTATGCGAATTAACGATTTGTATAAGGCTTATAATCTGGCTGTTAGCTCAAAGAATTATTGGCCTAAATGTGATGACAAATTAAAACTTAAGTATAAACATTATTTCGATAAGGAAAAAATTGATTTAGAAATTAAGCTTAATGATAATTTAATTTTTGCTAAGGTTAAAAAAGAAAATACTATTCCTGCCTGGAATTATTTTCTTAAAGAATGTCCCAACTCTATTAATTATACTCAAGCCATAAGCTTGCGCAATCAATGTGCTTTTCAGAAGGCTGTTGATTTCAATACTATTCCGGAATGGAAGGCTTTCATACGCAATTATCCCAATGCAAAACAAATCAAAGAAGCAAAAACAAACCTCTACCAATTAGCATGGAATCAATGCAATAAAACAATAAGTATTCAGAATTTGCAGCAATTTATTAAAACCTATCCACACGCACCACAACTTGACGATGCAAAACAAGAGTTAATAGAACTCGAATACCAACAAGCTCTGGCAGTAAATACAGAAGATGCCTTTAACAATTTCATTACTAAATATCCAAATTCATCTCAGGCAATGGCTTTACAACAAAAATCCATTGTTAATGCTTATGACAAAGCCAAAAAATTTAAAACATTATCACTATGCCAATCCTTTTTAAATAGATATCCCAATACAGAATATAGTGAGGAAATTGTACAAATACGCGACTCTCTAGCATACTTAGAAGCTAAGGCAATTAACACACCGGAGGCTTACTCTAATTTTATCAATAAGTATCCAAATGCCAAACAAGTGCCTATGGTGATGGCCGAAATGGGAGAATTAATGTATTCTAAAGAAGAACTTATGAGAATGCAAGCCATGGCCAATATCCGTCAGCGAAAGCTTAAAGCTATTTCAGCTTATCGTATCAATCCAAAGGACACAAGCAAAAGAAGTCTCATTGAATTAAAACGATATGATGTATTTGGAAACTGCGTCTATCAACAGAATAATACCCTGCCAACTATTAAGGAAGTAGTAAAATACACTTATGACAATGCCGGAGATAAATTACTTAATAAACAACGGTTTATTAATAATAGAATTCAATCTGTTACCAGCTATAATTACAATATTAATGGCTTGGAAGTTAGCGCCAAAACAAAATGTAACTTTGATTGTATCGATAGCACAGGACTTTATACCGATACTTTAATATATAATAAGAAAAGAGAATTAATAAAACGCATCACTTACAATACCAATGACAGTATTGTGGAACTCCATAATTATCAATACAATACCAATGGATACCGCATAAAGGAAGAAATCACTATTTTAAGTAACGACAGCTTACACAACTATAATACTACTTATAATTATAATGGAAATGGAGATTTAATACAAATGTCGAAAAAAGATAGTCAGGGAAAAACTGTAGCCATAGGAAGTTATACATATGATGGAGCAGGACATTTAATTACCTCCACTTTTTATGATGCGGTGGGTACCATTATGCGCACCTATAATTATGACAGCCGGGGTCTTCTGGTAAATGAGATTATTAAATATGAAGACAACAATGGAAAAAGTGAAGTTATGGTATATCGCTATGAATTTCTTTAAACGAGATACCAACTAATTAACCTAAACTATAAAATTATCACCTTTCATTTGAATTTGGATTTGGCGTAGCTAAATTAGTATTATACTCAACAATATTTACTTTATGAATAAATTACAGATTCTAATAAAATATTGGGGATACTCAAGTTTTCGTCCTTTACAAGAAGACATTATTGATTCTGTATTAGAAGGGAAAGACACCCTTGCGTTAATGCCGACAGGAGGAGGCAAAAGTATCTGTTTTCAAGTACCTGCCATGAAGATGGAAGGGATATGTATTGTGGTAACACCCCTAATTGCTCTTATGAAAGACCAAGTACAGCAATTGGAGAAAAAGGGGATTAGAGCGGGAGCTATTTATTCGGGTATGCATCCACGAGAGATAGATATTATGCTCGACAATTGCATTTACGGTGATAAAAAGTTTTTGTATGTATCTCCTGAGCGTTTGGAGACAGAGCTCTTTCAAGAAAGGGTAAAACTAATGAATGTAAGCCTATTGGCAATTGACGAAGCCCATTGTATATCCCAGTGGGGTTATGATTTTCGTCCTTCCTATTTACGTATAGCAGACATAAGGGAGCTACTGCCGGGAGTAGCTGTGCTTGCCCTCACTGCTACAGCCACACCTGAGGTAGTAAAAGATATTCAATCGAAACTTAATTTCTCCAGTGAGAATATTTTTCAGATGAGTTTTGAAAGAAGCAATCTGGCCTATCAAGTAGAATACAGAGAAGATAAAAACAACAGATTACTTCAGCTTATTAACACTCATCCCGGTTCTTCTATTATTTATGTACGAAGCCGAAAAAAGACTAAAGATATTGCTACTTTCTTATTAGAACAAGGGATATCATGCCATTATTATCATGCAGGTTTAACTACTACCGAAAAAGATCGCAAACAAAATGACTGGATAAATAACAAGGTTAGAATAATCGTATCTACCAATGCTTTCGGCATGGGAATCGACAAACCCGATGTACGCTTGGTGGTTCACGCCGATGTACCCGACAGCTTGGAAGCGTATTTCCAAGAGGCAGGGAGAGCGGGAAGAGATGGGAAATCCGCTCTTGCTTTATTACTCTATCACAAAGGCGACATCATAGATTTAAAACGTAACTTTAAGGCTAAATTTCCTGAAATTGACTACATTAAAAACATCTACAATGCACTGGGAAATTACTTTCAATTAGCAGTAGGAAGTGGCGCCAACCAAAGCTATGAGTTTGTTCTTGCTGATTTTATTCAAATGTATAATTTAAATGCATTACTCAGCTATAATTCAATAAAGTTTTTAGAGAAAGAAGGCTACTTATTCCTCTCCGATGCCATTAGTCGTCCATCAAAGGTAATGATTTCCGTTGACAAAGAAACCTTATATCGTTTTCAAGTACGGAATACAAAAATTGGTGATTTTTTAGATGTGCTTATGCGCTCATATAGTGGACTATTTACGGGTTTTGCTATCATCGATGAAAACACCTTAGCCAAACGGCTGAATGTATCTACACTTCTCATTGAAAACACCTTGAAATTCCTTCATAAAAATCAAATTATCACCTATTTTCCTCGCACATCAAAGCCACAAATTATTTTCCCCAACGGAAGGTTAGCCACTCGGGAAGTAATTATTCATAAAGAGAATTACCAACATTTGAAAGCCATGGCTAAGAAACGCTTAGATACCGTTTTGGAGTATATAAACTCTACTACCAAATGCCGTAGTGAGTTATTACTCAATTATTTTGGCCAAGAAGATACTCATCGCTGTGGTCAATGTGATGTTTGCCTATTGAGAAACAAAATAGAATTAAGTCAAGTGGAGTTCGACCAAGTGATTAATATAATAAAACCAATATTATTAAAACAAAATATGCCTCTTGACAAACTAATGAAATATTGTGAAAATAAAGTGGACGAAAACAGGCTTATTAAAGTAATTCGATGGTTAACGGATGCGGGCAAAATAACCAATTTTGGCGGAGAAATTATTTGGGTAAGATAATCTATCCGCACCTACTTTATTTATTAAAAAAGGACTAAAATTATTAGCTTAGCATTAAGGATAACAGAAGATAATTAGAACTTAAAAACAACTAGACCTAAAGCCCATAAGTGATTTATTCCTTTCTATTTAGTTTCTTTTGTGCTTTTACCTCTGCTTCTTTATCACTAAGTCTTTCCACTACTTTCTCATCAATATCATACATCAACTTAGGTTGAGAGGCATAATACTTAACACTGGCATTAAATCTTTTTGCATTTATGTGATATTTCTTAAAAATAGAAGAATACAATTGCTTTGTTACTACTTTAGTATCTCTACCTTTGACTCTTTCAAGGCGAATAATACTCTCAGCCAAACGTACATCTACCATTACATTAACAAACTGCTCTTGGGAAATAATATTCCTATTTTCTTCACTTTGCTTTTTACTATTTCGAGTACAAGCTCCCATTAAGCCGGCAAGAGCAAGCAAAAAACTTAAGAGTATAGCACCATAATACTTTTTAATCATTCGCCCTTGTTTTTTGTTTATTCAACACATACAATATCCTGAATGTAAGAATATTATTATATTGTTGCCTTTTCCATTTATAACCGGCATTATTACTAAACTCTCGGGTGCGTATTTTGGCAAGCGAATAGGCATATTTAAAATTAAAATACAAACGTTTATATATGGGAACTCTAACATCAACCATAATATTAAAATCATTGGCATTATAATCTCCCGAATACAAATTAAGTTTAGTTTGCTTTCCCCATTCAATTTCTTTTACTCCCACCAACTTGCCCCAACTTAGCCCCAAACCAACAGTGAGAAATTTTTTATCCGTAAAATGAATCATTAGCGGTACCTCAGCGTAATTGAGTCTAAGATTATAATAGGGCAATGATTTGGAAGGGTCACTCTCACGAGGATATTTCTCATAGGCGCCCTTTTGGCTAAAAGAAGCTTCTAAACTCAACGCCCATTTCTCTTTAAAAGGAATAATAGCAATGGCCGCCACATTAAAGCCAAACTTCTTGAAGCCATAAGCCTCATCCCCATCAACTTGCGTTAAATTAGTACCAAAAGCTACCGCTCCTTGAAAGCGCTGTGCTGAGGCAATAAAAGGCAAAAACAACACAAAAATAAACAAAGCAATACGCAAAAACACTTTATCACTCTTACCAACAAATCTATTTACCTCTTTTAACATACTACTTAGAACACTCTTATTTCTGTATTATTATAATTTTAATTCGTCTATTTAAAATTTATTAATTCGACCTAAGCCCTTGATTAAATCACAGATAACAATATATCGATATGCTCCGTGTCAGCTTTAATACTTTAATCTTCAAGTATCTCAACAGGCTAAATTAGTAAAAATACTCTCTCGTATCACTTCATTTTTAGGCATGGAGTATATCGCGTATTAAGGATTGGTAAAGGACTTTAAATGTTCATTAATATTATATCCATCTATACAATTTATCTAAATACGACTATTTTTTGTATTTCGGACAATGTATCACCAATTCCAATTTTAATTAAGTAAGTACCACTAGAAATACTTGTTGCATTAAAAGTTATTTGATAATCTCCTTGTTGTTTTTCTTCGTCAACTAATTTAATAATCTTATTACCGCTTATGTCACAAATAGTTACAGTTACTAATCCCTCAATTGGTACATGATATTTAATAGTTGCATTACTTTTTACAGGATTAGGAAATACATTCTCTAATAATCGTGCTTTATTATTTTGAAGTAGATTTATTGAATTTATAATTCCATCATTATCTGTTTTTAGTAAATATAAAAAATCTGAACCAAGCATTTTAACTTCGCCACCAATAATAAATCCACCATCAAATGTTTGATTTACAGAGTATCCAATTGTACTAGAGCTCCCCCCATAACCGAAAGTTTTTGTCCAAAGTGTGTCACCATTTATATCTGTTTTTAGTAAATAAGCATCTCCAAAACTTTCACCAAAACTCTCAGTGTAACCGACAACAATAAATTCGCCGTTACTAGTTTGATAAACAGAATGTCCTTCATCTATTTTTGCCCCGCCAAAAGTTTTTGTCCAAAGTGTATCACCCAAGCCATTAGTTTTAATTAGGAATATATCAGAATTACCATAGCTTATCATCTCAGTGGTCCCTGTAATAATGTATCCTTGATCTTGAGTTTGTTGTATTGAATTAGCATGGCCGGAGCTAGTATATGTTTTAGCCCATAAAGAATCACCTGAAGAATCTAATTTCATTAGTAAGGCATTCCATTTACCATTAACAGTTGAAGGTTCATAATATTCGCCACAAATAACGTAACCTCCATCATTAGTTTGCTTAATATCATTTACTTCCCCAAAATATTCTTTTGTCCACAATGTGTCACCTAAAGCACTTGTTTTAACTAAAAAAATATTTTTTACATTACTATAGTCAGAACTTAAAGCAGATATCCCTCCACCCACAATAAGATAACCGCCATCATTAGTTTGAATAACACTTTTAGCCGATACTTCACTATTTGGATAATTTGGTGCAACTTTTTTTGTCCATAATGTATCACCTGCTGCATCTGTTTTAACCAACCAAAATTCGTTTTCGCTAGCTTGGTACCGGCTTTTTGTAGCTGCAATAATAAATCCACCATCACTAGTTTGCTCAACACATTGTCCCGTTTCAGCATTTACAGAGCCATAACTTTTTGTCCAAACAGTATCACCAGATGAGTTCATTTTTGCTAAATACAAATCAGCCAACTTGTTATATGGCACAATTGTTCCGGTTATTATGTAACCGCTGTCCACAGTTTGTTGTGCACATGCACCCCAACACTGATATATTCCCGGGTTTCCATACTTTTTTTCAAAGGTATTTTGTGCTGATAATAGCTGAAATACCATAATTGCTTGTAATAAAAAAATAATTCGTTTCATGATAAAAACTTTTTAATGAAAAATTGATACTATCTTTTAATCTATTGTTATCTAATTTTGCATCCATTTATTTTTCTACTATTTAAGTCATTATTCTTTAACTTGCTCCTAACAAAGATCTAATCGCTACAAAAAACCTTTCATATAGTGTCTATTAAAATTAAGTACTATATCACTGATTTCTTAATTGTATTTAGGAATCGTTTATGAGCTTTACCTCCCAAATTATCCATGTGGCGATACATGGCAATTTTAATCCAATCTTCAATAAATATCCAAACAATACAATAAGCCCAAATTAGCCCAACATTAGCCCAACTGATGGGAGTAATGAGTCCCAATGGATATACCACAAATAAAGTTGCCAATACTTTAGTTGCTATTGCAGCCCAAAGGAGCTTAGGGGCAGGATATGGTTTCTTTAAAAAAGAGCCCTTTGTTCTAGTAACAAATAAGGTCAAGTGGCCGGCTACGGCAAGTTTAAGAAAAATAAAAGTTTGAATTTCTGCCAAATTTAATTTTAAATATTCTTTAGCAATGATTAATATTCCAAAAGTTTCTACTACTCCAACGAGACCAAGAACGGTAGAAATACTAAACACTCTTTTCATATCCCATTTTACAGGATTTTTATTTAGGAATGTATTATCATAGGCAATAGCCATAATAGGAATATCATTGAAAAAAGCCAATAATATAATAAGTAAGGCAGTAATAGGGTAAAAATTAAATACCAACATAGCCAATACCACAAAGAACATAATACGTATGGTTTCAATAATACGATAAATGGCATAGCTATTCATTCTTTCGAATATTTTTCTAGCCTCAGCCACAGCATTAATTATCACCGACAAACCGGGTTTTGTAAGAATAATGTCGGCAGCCGCTCTTGCTGCATCGGTAGCCCCGCTAACTGCAATACCAAAATCTGCTTGTTTTAGAGCCGGTGCATCATTCACACCATCTCCTGTCATCCCGGTAATTCGATTTTCAGCTTGTAATGCCTTAACAATACCAAATTTATGCTCTGGAAAGACTTCAGCAAAACCATCAGCAGCATCAATTTGTTGTTCAATTTTTTTATTGGGATGCTGAATATCTGTTCCGTCAGTAAATATTTCATCAACTTTCTTAATATTAGTACCCAAACCCAACTCTTGTGAAATTTGACGCGCAATAGCCACATTATCACCGGTAACCATTTTTACCGAAATACCATTCTTTTTGGCCAAAGCAATGGTCTCAGCCGAGTCCTCACGTGGGGGATCATAGAGTGTTATTATACCCAAAAACTCCCAGTTACCCTCTGCCGATTTTCTTGCAACACCCAATGTTTTATACCCTTTTTCGGCAAATTGATCCACAGCATCATTAGCTTTCTTTAAATCGTCACCTTGTAATTTACATAAGTCTATTATTACTTGGGTTGCTCCTTTAGTTGTATTAAATTCTTTTCCATCTGCATCAGCAATAATAGCCTCAGTACGCTTACGCACAGGATCAAATGGGATGTATTTTTTAAGCCTATATTTTGAAAGAGCACTCTTGTCTTTAAGCCCTGACACAACCGTTAAATCAATGGAATCGTGGGTGTCGGTTTCTGCTGATAAGGCAGCATTAAGAATAAGTTCTTGCTCCTCTTTAGCTTTAAACAATATGGAATCTCCTAAGCTAAGTTTATTTTGCGTTAGCGTACCTGTTTTATCGGAACAAAGAATCTCAAGCCCGGCAGCTTCTTCTATTGCTTCCAAACGCGACACTATCACTTGCTTCTTTGATAAATCCAGAGCCCCAACTGCCATGGTAACAGAAAGTACCGCCGGCATAGCAACAGGTATAGAGGCCACAGTTAGTATCAATGCAAATTGAATCAAATCAATAACATTATCTCCTCTTAGAAGTTGCACAATAAAAAGAATTGTTACCAGTCCCAAACTCAAGTAAATTAAATAATCGCCAATATGGATTACCGCTTTCTGAAAGTGAGAGGTTGCTCCGGCATTGGAAACCAAACCGGCTGTTTTTCCAAAATATGTATTTGAGCCGGTAGCCACTACTACACCTTCCATTTCTCCCTGTTTAACAATGGTCCCTGAAAAACAAATCCCTCCTACTTCTTTAGTAACAGGCAAAGATTCTCCTGTTAAGGCAGCTTGATCTACACTAATATAATCACCCGTAATAAGTTTAATATCGGCAGGAATAATATCTCCAATTTTAATTCGTACCACATCACCGGGAACAATAGTGTTAGCTTCTATTTCTTGCCATTTACCATCGCGTTTCACTTTCGCCTTAAGAGCCAGTTGTGCCTTAAGCGCATCCAAGGCATTACTCGACTTTAACTCTTGCCAAAAACCAATAGCCGCATTAAAGAGGAGCAAAGAAAAAATCACAAAGAAATCTGTCCAGTGTTTTACTAAAACTGATAACACTGCTGCTATTTCAATCATCCAAGGAATGGGACCCCAAAAATATTTCAAAAAACGCATTATTAAACTTATGTGTTTTTCGGGTAGAGAATTATAGCCATATTGTGTTAATCGCTTTGTTGACTCCTCTGATGATAGTCCATTATTTGAAGTGTTCAATTTTGCAAATAAATCTTCCTGAGGAATATTTTCTGTATCTTTAATCGATAATTGTTCCATATTAAATGATAGATTTTAGTAGGTATTCTATTAATCTACAAGCTTATTAGTAAGTAATCTGCGAAGACGGCTTTCTTCATATTTTTTAAGTTCATCAGAAATAACCGGAAGAACTATGGCTTCTAAAGTATCATGACGGACATTACGTGTATGTTTGATAAAACCAAGTAAATCGTCTCTAAATACAACTCCTATTGATTCGGGTAACTGATCGATAAAAGTCCTTACCGGATCCAGCATTTCTTCTATCCTCTCTTTTCTTTCAGCAGTATTTTTTGGGAGAATCTTATCCAGTTCTAGAATGTCATCTTCAAAAGTTTTTTCAACATGTTGAAAATAATCAGCCAAAGCTTCATCAGATTCATAACTCAAAATATAAATGTATTTTTTTGCCGATTTTTCTTCCACAGGTGATAATTTACCATTTTCTATACTAC
>WGCS01000165.1 GCA_015493685.1 Bacteroidales bacterium | reverse complement strand
GTTCATTCCAGGCGGCTCCAATGAAAAATTTATTGTCGCGCTTCGCCCAACTGAATAAAAAAATTATTGTGCCGGAAAAAAGTCTCGGACAAAAAAGAAAAATTGCTGCCGCCTGCTTTTGTCTCCGCAATTTGCACCATTGGACATAGAAAAAATATGCTTCGCTTGGGTTTCCGTTACCAAATAAAACATAGACTCTTAACTCAGCCACTGGACAAGGAAGCTTTAGCAATCTTAGAAGCAGTAAGACGAGTATCGGGGAAACATCATCGCACAACACTGCCTACACACCATAAGGGGTTGGGAAGTAAACAAGAAGTTTTGCTCGTCCAATCAAAATATTTGATACATTTGGAAATTGGTTATTAAATCCCCCTTACGGTGCGTAGCCAAAACCGTTAGGCTTTATTAAAAAACACATTTTGTCCAATAAAACAGACAAATATGAACACGTATAAAATTAATGTTCAAAATTTGAAGACAACAACAGGGACGTTCATTTATTTTCATAAAATGGACAAATTATCTGGTTTTTGCGAGAACTTGTTATATATTTGCAATATGTTCAAATAAAGCAATAACATGGACAATTAAAATTATAAAATATGTTTGATAGAACAAAGCCATATAATGATCTACCTTTATTACCGCCTAAAATTGATATTGAAAGTAATGTAAATATTTTAAAAAAATTAGTATCATCATCAAGAGCATTAGCAACAGTAAACGGGAACTTAAATCGATTGCCAAATCCTTTAATGTTGGTTAATACGCTCTCTTTACAGGAAGCTAAAACTTCAACAGAAATTGAAAACATATTTACAACAGAAGATGAGTTATACAAGGCAATATCAGATACGAAACGAAATGAACATTCTAATCCCGCAACAAAAGAAGTTTTAAAATACAGAGAAGCTTTATGGGCAGGATATAGGACTTTGCAAGATAATCGTGTAATAAACAAGCAGTTAATCCTTCAGATTTTTAATCAAATAAAAGAAACAACATCCGGATACAGACCACCACAAGCAAATATTGTAATAAAACGAGGGCAAAGTGAATTAAGACCTGGCGAAATTGTATATACACCACCGAGGAATGAACAAGTTATAGAGCTATTAATGAATAATTTGATAGACTTTCTAAATGACGATTTAAAATATTCTTTTGACCCTCTGTTGAAAATGTGTATTGCACATTATCAGTTCGAGGCCATTCACCCCTTTCAAGACGGAAATGGACGAACAGGAAGAATACTAAATTTACTCTACTTAGTAAGCAAAGGTTTATTATCACAACCCATTTTATACATATCAAAATATATTATTCTAAATAAAGATGACTACTATTTTAAATTAAGTGCTGTAACACAAAGAAATTCCTGGGAGGGATGGATTATTTATATGCTGGATGCTGTTGAAAAAACATCCATGATAACAAATGAAAAGATAAATGACATTCTTTCGCAAATGGAAGAAACTAATAATTACGCTAAGGGAAAAATAAAATGGTATAATAAAGAAATAAATGAAGTCATTTTTAGTCAGCCTTACATAAAACCAAGAGTGATAGGACAAATAATAAAGAAAACATCAAGAACAACCCTGACAAAATATATGAATGAATTGGTCGAAAATAGAATATTAAGACCAAAAAAAATAGGAAGTGAAGTTTATTATTTAAACGATGATTTATTAAGGATAATTGAAGAATAACAAAGCCTAACACCGGCTTATAGTGCATGCCTCACTTACTTGTAATTAAGAAAGATAGTCGTATATTTGGAAGGGATTACAAGTTAAGAAAATTTGAAGTAAAAAAGCGGCACGCACCATAGCCAAACACGTTAGGCAAAATACAAAGAAAGAGATGAGCCAAGAAACCAAAAGACAACATTATGTTCCGAGAACTTATTTACAGAAGTTTGCTGTAAAAAGAAAGAAGAATTACTATATCAATGCGATAGATAAAAAAAATTTAGAACAGATAATATTTCCAAATATTAAGAATGTATGTTTGGAAACAGATATTTATACTCTTACAGGACAGACAAAAGAACAAAGACAGGCTCTTGAAACATTTTATTCGGACAATGTTGAAAACGTATATAATGAAGTTTACCAGACGTTAACAGATGAGACAATTAGCGAAATTGATGAAGAAATGCACTATAAGATTGTAATGACAATCATTACAATGATGTATCGTACTTCTAAATGGATTCACTTACATAATGACTTTTTTGATACAGTATTAGATAAAGTGTATTCCTTGTGTAAGCAGACAGGAAAAGATTACTTTATGTTTGATAGCGTCAAGTATTCAATTAAAGGCAAAACGCTTGATGAAATTAAGACAGAGTTTAGGACAATGAAAAAAGAAGTCCAAGTTTTAACACAGTTGGAGGTTGCTTTAAAACTAATAAATATTAGAAAATTCGATGGGATTTATGTGAGTATATTAACCTCTGAAAATCAATTGATTACAAGTGACAATCCGGTTATCTTATCAAATATAAATCAAGGACATATTGCTCCATTTGACCCAGAAAATATGATAAGACTACCACTGGATTCAAGTCATATTTTGACATTAATGCCACATTCGCAGTCAGATGGTAGTCATAGAATTACAAGAACTAATGAAAGTGCGGTAATGTCAGTTGCAAAAATGATTGCAAATAATACATCCCAATTAGAATCGTCATTTAAATATATTTTCGGGAAAAAAAG
>WGCS01000164.1 GCA_015493685.1 Bacteroidales bacterium | reverse complement strand
CATCTGAAAACTTTCGGAACATTCATAGTCGTACGACTATGAATGTTCCGAAAGTTTTCAGATGTTTCGGAAAGTAACAGGTCGCAGTGTTTCGGAAAGTAACAGATGTTTCGGAAAGTAACGGGTCGCACTGTTTCGGAAAGTAACACATGTTCCGAAAAGTAACATTTGGGGTGCGACCTTAAATTTAGCTTAATATTTTTTAGTAATTTGTGTGAATTTCTGAAAAAATAGATGAGGTTTAGCTTAAAGTATGCTTAATTTTGGTAAAAATGAGCTAATTATTGCATTTTTGGGTAAAAACTGCCAAAATGAAAGAATTTTATGATTTATTTTTTCCTTAAACCTTGCTGAAATTGGGTAAATTTGTGTTAAATTTTAGTTGGTGTGTGAAAAAGTAACATTTTATGGGTGTTACCTTTTGTTACAACTTTCGGAATGTTACGAATCGCAACACTTTCGGAACGTTCCGAAATATTCTCGGAAAGTGGTGAGGTGTTACTTTTCGGAAAGGTTGGGTGTAATGTGTTACTTTTTCGGAATGTTCCGAATCGTAACGTGTTACTTTTTGGGGCTTGTATTGTGGGGTTTGATGGGGTGGGGTGAGTCATGGATTATAGTAGATTTTCTTTCAAGTCAAAATCTTTTATACTTTTTTGAGGTGATTCTTTTTTCTCCATAGCAAAATCTTTTATTTTTTTATCGCACACAACATATAATATTGTTAACCCTTGACCAACTTCTATTTTATCAATCACTTCTTTGAAAAAATATTTCTTAAGAAATGGTAATAGTTTTATGGGTAAGTTTTGTGCAACTTCATCTATACTAAATAATCCATCGTCCCAAACTCTAAAAGTAAACATTTTTAGATTTTCTAATTCGCTAAATTCTTCTTTTGTAACTTCTTGCTTCTTTGT
This sequence comes from Bacteroidales bacterium, assembly GCA_015493685.1. GTDB lineage: Bacteria > Bacteroidota > Bacteroidia > Bacteroidales > UBA1556 > UBA6267. Next base: position 3,514 of record WGCS01000164.1, on the reverse strand, counting down.
TGATGTTGATACCCTGATAACTTCTTTTACTTTTATTTTTTGCTCTGTTGTATCTGCTCCGAAATTGCTTAAAAAAAAGGTAATAAGCCCTCCTATAATAAGAGATAAGAGGATTCCGTAAATAATAAAAGTCTTTAAAATATTTGGGGAGTCAACTTTATCTCCTGACACATACATATCAAAAACTTTTTGTTCTTTAGGAAGCGTAAAATTTCTAACCCAATTATCTTTAGAGCTTGAAATACCTGCGAACTCTTCGTATTTTATTCTCTTGCTAGAGAATTGGCGAGAGGGAGGATAAGCTTTATAAGTCATATTGAATAGCTTATAATTAGGACGTAGGAGAGTATGCTTCTGTGTGATTAAATACAGCTCTATAAATAAATGTCTGTGTTGAGTGATGAACCATTCTAACACTGGGCTATTTTTTTGAGCAGTTCCAAAAAAGTTTTGAGCTTCGTCTATGACTAAAAGAATCCTATTATCTTTTGATACATCTATAGGGAGTATTTTTAGTTTAATTAACATGTTGATACAATCTTGAAAAGTGCCATCTTCTAAAACTTGAATCTTATAAATCTCTTCAAGGATATTTTTTTGAAATTCTTTAAAGCCAAATTGCTTTATTTGTTCCGTCTCTTTTATCCCATCTATATTAGTTAGTATTCTATGATATTTGTCTTTGTCATGCAACATCTTATATGTTGCATAATAGCTCTTTCCTGACCCTTGAAGCCCCTCAATAAGTACTGCCATAATCTGTTATACTTTTGTTGCCATGCTATAGAATTTAATAAGAAATTTTAATCCCATTATTGAAGCTAAAGCACTTAAGAAAAGAGATGAAGCAATAACTACAGATGACATTAAATTGTTTAGAAAATCCACTAATCCTACTACTCTTCCAACATAGCCTAAGTCTATACCATTGACACTAGAAACGCTATTAGAAGCATTAGTAATTGCACTATTTAAAGAGTTAATTATAGTTGAAGCTAGATTAATTATTTGGGGTAGAATAAGCCCTATAATAAAGAGAGTGACTGCTATTTTTGCTAATTGAACTAATGAAATTGTAGGCATACTTTAGACTCCTATTTGTGCTATTGTTGTAATTATAAATTTATACATTTTAAAGTTTATATATGCTAAGAGCAACATAAATATAATATTAAAATATGGTGCTAGATGCTCTAAAATAGAAAGGTCTATATTAATAGTTCCGTTAAGTGCATTCGCTGTTAAAACAGCGTTTCCTGTGCCTACAAATAAGGGCTTTGAGCCTGAAATGTCGCTCAATATATCGCCAAATTTACCCCTCACTAAGCTATCGCCATTTTGAACAGTGTTAACGAGAGCGTCTAAATTATCTCTAACTCCTGCCAAGCCGTTGTTAGCGTCCGTTCTTCCCTCATTTAATATTTCTTTAATGTCATTTAAATCATTATGATTAGTTTCGCCGTTCGCTTGAATTGCATTAAGATTATCGTTTGAATCTTGATGAGCTGTTTCGGAAATTGTTGTTATGCTATCAAGAATACTTGCAGAGTCTTGATGTGCTGTTTCTGCAGATGAGTGTATACTATCTATTATATCGCTGTTGCTTTTGTCGTTATTGTCTGTTGGTGGCGTGGTGTCGTTGCTGTCTGTTGGTGGCGTGGTGTCGTTATTGTCTGTTGGTGGCGTGGTGTCGTTATTGTCTGTTGGTGGCGTGGTGTCGTTGCTGTCTGTTGGTGGCGTGGTGTCGTTGCTGTCTGTTCCATTTACATCAGGCATGTTTTTTAAACAACATGTAGGGGATATAGTACTTCCCTCTTCAAAACTTGCACTCACATAATTTACTCCATCAACCCAGTCCGAACAAGTAGAAGCTGTTGAACTTGGATTATATTCCCAATCTATCCCTTTTGTTGAGCAATCGAATTTTGGTTTTACAGGACGCAAACAACACTGCTTAAAATTGTTTTCAGTAAGAAAAGTACTAGCATCATAATTTACTCCGTCAACAAGACTTTGGCAGTCTGTAGCTGAACTCGAATTGTCTTCTATCATATCCGTAGGGCAAGATAATCCCAAATTTGAATAACATCTATAATTTATACTACAACTTAAAGAAGATTGTGTTTTAAAAAAGTGGTCAGGGTCTGTTATCTCTGTACATTGGGGAAATTGAGATGCTCCATCATCCCCCCAAGCATCTATTAAATGGAAACCATCAGGAATGGAAGACTCATTAAAAGGAACATCAGGAGAATTACAAACACAACAAGTATTACGTGTTGTGTAACCCCAATCACCACTATAATAATATTGCCCTCCATATGAATCCGTAACATGTCGAGTATTATTATCATAAGTATAAATCCCTATAACTCCATGCTCTACACATTGATTAGGATATTGACTACTCATATAATTAGCTAATTGAGAATCTGTTAAATTTGAATAAGTGCCGATTTTAAAGTAATCTGAATTGGGCATTGAACAAGTGGAAGTCTCACCAGAAGAACAACATTGATTGTCATAAGAATATAAATTAACTGTTAAGTAAAATAAAAAAAATATCTTTTTCATATCAGTTTCTCATCAAGCCCATTACGCCAAATGCCGTAAACATAGGAGCAGATATATAGACATAGATAGTTAGAAAATAATTAAAAACGTCCGATGTAGTAAAAGTTAAAATATCCATTATTTTTTTCCTTGCAATATAAATAATAAGCTAATAAAAAAAACGAGCGTAAACCCCACAAAATTAGCCGTTATAGCCATTTGAATATTATAATCTTGAATGGGGATTTGTAGCTTTGAAGAGTCGTTACAGCCATCTACTTTGGCGTATTTATTACATCTTTTTGATAGAAAAGTGTAAGATATGGAGTCATCAAAATGAAACAATTCTAGCTTACATTTTCCTGACTCATTCCAATAATCTGTTGTACAATAATTGTTTTCTGCAAAAGTTATTAATGCCATTGCTAGTCTTTTAGTAATCTTATTGTATGAGCTACAATAAATAAAGTTGCTGAAAAACTAATATATAATAAAAGTAAAGTAGAGATAGATAAAAAATCTATAGTGAAAGACATTTTGAAAATCCTTTTAAAATCCCCTCAAAGAGGAGGGATAGGGGAAGTTAGGAGCTTTTAAAGCATTGAAATAACTTTTTTAACTACCCAAATTGATGCCAAAGCACCCATAATTGTTAAACCAATAACTTCAACTTGACTAACATCAAGTTTTAGCGTAGATAAATCCATTGATGCATTCGCTAAAGTTGATGTGGCAACAACTGCACTAAGTGCCAAAGCACCTTTTGTAAAAGTTGATTTGTTTTTGTTTTCTCTTTCCATTTCGTCTCCTTTCTTAAGATTGAGCTTTAAAAAGCTAGTCAAAGTATACAAAATTAAACTTAATAAAAAGATTAAGTTTAAAATTTTATATATTTTAAGTTTATTTTAATTTATTATTAAATTCCCCTTTATCCTTAAGTCTTCTATTATTTCTTTAGCTG
>WGCS01000163.1 GCA_015493685.1 Bacteroidales bacterium | reverse complement strand
CCTTTATACAATTGGGTAACTATTCTATCTCCTATTTGCAAAGAATTTACTTCCCTCACCGGTTTACCATTAAGCAAAGTTAAGGAATAGCCTTTCTTTAATAAATTCTCAGGTTTTAACAAATCTATCTTCTCAGCAATATGTTTTATATGTAGTCCACTATCAGCGATAGTCTTTAGATAAAAAGGCAATTTATTTAATACTAAAGCTCGCAATACTTCTTCTTCCCTATTAATCTTCCTTTGAAATACGCCAACAATAATTCTCTGCGATGCAAATATCGACGTTTTATCTTTTTGAATAGTATTCATGCAAGAATAGCTAAGTTTATTAACCAGCATTCCAATTTTATATCCTTCTCGCTGCAACAATAAACTAGTTTTATTCTGTGCAAAAGATTCGATGGCAGCGAGGCGATTATACTCCGATGAATAATAATTATCTACAATATCGATAAGTTTATTTTGATACTCCTGAAGCATAACTGCGTTATTATCGAATTTTTGCTGTAGAAAATAAGCCAAATCAGTAGGTGTAATAGGATTATAGTTAGCTACCATTTCCACGACTGTTTCATTGGTAGAATGACCTATACCACTAATAACAGGAATGGGAAACTTAGCCACTGCAGCGGCAAGATTATAGTCATCATAGCAAGCTAAGCCAACATCTCCTCCACCCCCTCTAATAATAGCCACCATATCGAAATGACGATGTACTTTCTTAATAATATCCAATTGTCTTATAATAGAATCAACAGCTGCATCACCCTGCAATAGTGCGGGAAACAACATCTGAAAGAACTTATATCCTCTGGTCTTATTACTAATAATATTTACAAAATCGCGATAGCCCTTACTCGATTCAACAGAAATTACTGCAATACGTTTTGGCAACAAAGGAAAAGGCAACTGCTTATTTAAAGCATATAAGCCCTCGTCTCTTAAACGCTGAATGCAGGCAATCTTAGCTTTTGCCAATTGCCCTAACTCATAATCAGCATCAATGTCCAATATATTTAATGTTAAGCCATGTAAAGGATCATGTTTTATCTGAGCCAGGAATAAAATATTCATTCCATCACCTAATTCACGACCAGTTTTTTTCAGGAAATTGGTATTCAAACGAGAATAATAGCTATTCCATAAGGTTGCTCTAATCTGCGATTTTATTCTTCCATTTTCCCTTTCGGCCAAATCGGGATAGCAATGTCCCGACTTAGGATAATAATTCAATTTTATCATCTCCGCTTTAATCCAATAAGGCTTGGCATAAGTACGATGAATTACCGAGCTGATACTCGCCATTATCTGTCCTAGAGAATAATACTTTATATGTGGCTTATCTTGATTCAAATACTTAATATTCAATATTTTAAAATATATAAAAACAAGGCAATTTTACTTTGCCATTTTTAAGACTTCAAAGATAAGAACTATTTACTGCTCTCGGCAAATAAAAGCCATGAAAAAGCGATGCACCAAAGTTAAAACTAATACTCAAACCATCATCTGCGCATAAATTCATCACCTTTTTGTTTTACATTACATAAATTTTATTCTTTAACACTATTGACCGATAAAAATAGGAAGCTGTAAATTATTATCCGACAATCGTGCCTCAGTACTACAGAATTAGTTTATAACCAATAATTTACATACCTATCTACCGAATAAGCAGGCTTTAGGAACGAGGAAAAATAAATTGTTGGCAATTAATCCAAAAGGAAGGTACACCTCTACTAGCTTTTAATTATATGGATTCAAATTTAGGTTAAAGATCTTTATCGGACAGCAATGATTTCAGATATAGAACGCTATAATAATCCATGAATAAAATGCGTTTCACAAGCATCCAAGACATAAAATCAAGGCAAATATTAATATAGTCCGTATAAAATAAATATCATAACACTTTTTTTGCAATCATTTTGTATCTTTGCCAAATCAAAATCACCAAAAACGTTACACCGATGTATAGAATTTATCACAATCCACGTTGCAAGAAGAGCAGAGCCGGCCTTAATTACTTAGAGAATAAAGGTGTTGATTTTGAAAAGATAGAATACCTTAAGACAGGACTAAAGCCGGAGGAACTGGAAGTAATTTTTACCAAGCTCAACAAAAACCCCAGTGAAATGATTCGTAAGCAAGAAGCCATTTACAAAAGTGACTTTAGGGGGAAACAATTTACAGAAGAAGAATGGATACAAATCATCAGTGAGCATCCAAAATTACTAAACAGACCCATTATAGAAGGCAAACACAAAGCCGTTTGGGGCGATCCGGTAGAAAATATTGACACTCTATTAGCGTAGAATGGCACAACAATTGATAACTAACACATCTCATTAATAATTAAATACCCTATAAATTATCATGAATAAACTATTTAACCTATTTGTTGGAATTTTCGCTATCATTTTAACAACTTCAATGACTATGCCTCTGAATAACGATGGCACTCAAGCACATATCGAATTTAAAACAACGAGCCATAATTTTGGTAAAATTTATCAAAATGCCAATGGAAAATATTCTTTTAAATTCACTAATACAGGGAAAGAGCCATTAATTATTCAAGGGGTTCGTACCTCATGTGGATGCACTGTTGCCAGTCGGCCCAGCGCCCCTATTCTTCCTGGTGAATCTTCAGAAATTACTGTAAAATACGACACCCGAAGAATTGGAGTTTTCCATAAAAACATAACGGTAACTTCCAATGCTGACAATGCAAGTGTGGTACTCTATATTAAAGGAGAAGTCCAAGCAAAGCCAAAGGAAGATGTTCCTCTCAAACCGGTAAACAAAGGATTTACTCCGGTAGCGAATTAAAATTTATTATTTTTTTAGTTTTATAACAATTCTACACTATGAAAAAGACAATATTAATCCTTAGCATTATTTTTATTGCCATGCAAGCTAGAATTATTGCCGTTGACCAAGGCACACAACAGTCGGCTGCAGAGGTAAAATTTGACAAAACATCTTTCGATTTTGGAAAAATAAAAAAAGGCGCTAAAGAGCTTAAATGTAAATTCAAATATACCAATGTGGGTAATGACGTCTTATTTATCACACGAATAGTAAAGTCATGTGGATGTACAGAGCCCAAATATACACGTAAACCCCTAATGCCCGGCCAAAGCGACACCATTGAAGTAGGCTATACCGCCACTGATGTTTTAGGGGCTTTTAATAAGAAGCTCACCGTGTTTACCAATGCCACAACGGAGTCGGTAATATTAACGATAAAAGGAGAAGTTATCCCTTAAAAACTTACGCTTTTTTTTACGACCTTTGTCTCACTCTTTTGAGTGGGACTTTTTTTTATTAACCCATCAATAGAATGGTAAATAAGGCTTGTTATATTAAGCGAAGACATGCTTATTTTTCTAATAAGGCAGCGTACAATCCAGCAATTCTACTATTCTATTGATTTAATATAATATATACTATGCCAAAGATATCAAAGAAAGGAATGCTGATGCCGGAATCACCAATCCGGAAGTTAGTACCCTATGCTGATGCTGCAAAATCTCGCGGCATCAAAGTTCACCATTTAAATATTGGACAACCAGATATAGCGACGCCACAAGTAGCCATGAACGCCATTCATAATTTTAACGAGAAAGTTGTTGCCTATAGTCATTCTGCCGGAATATTATCTTACAGAAAAAAGTTGGTAGGATACTATAAGAGTGTCGATATTGAAGTTACTCCCGATGAAATGATTGTATGTGCAGGGGCATCAGAAGCAATACTATTTGCTTTACAAAGCTGTATGGACGAAGGCGATGAAATTATTATTCCTGAACCATTTTATGCCAATTACAATGGTTTTGCCATTAATGCAGGGGTTAAAGTTGTCCCCATTAAATCAGAAATAGAAAACGGTTTTGCGCTACCGCCAATAGCCGATTTTGAAAAAGCAATTACCTCAAAGACCAAGGCAATTCTCCTTTGCAATCCTAACAATCCAACAGGATATTTATACAGCAAAGAAGAACTATCATTGGTAAAGGACATTGTACTTAAACATGATTTATACCTTATCTCCGATGAAGTATATCGTGAATTCACCTACGATGGCTACCAGCATTTCTCGGTAATGAATCTTAGTGGTTTAGACCAGAATGTAATTTTAATTGACTCAGTAAGTAAACGATATAGTGCCTGCGGCTTCCGTATTGGAGTAATGATAAGCAAAAATAAGGAAGTAATGGCTACGGCGATGAAATTTGCCCAAGCACGCTTATCCCCGCCTACATTTGGACAAATTGCTTCAGAAGCAGCCATCGATACTCCTGATGTCTATTTCAAAGAAGTCCTTGCCGAGTATAAATCACGTCGAGATGTAGTTGTTGCGCGCATTAATAAAATGGACGGAGCCTTTTGCCCCAATCCCAAAGGAGCATTTTATGTAGTTGCTAAATTACCCATTGACGATGCCGACAAATTTTGCCGTTGGCTGTTAGAAGATTACAATTACAATGGTGAAACAGTAATGCTTGCTCCAGCCACCGGTTTTTATGCCACCAAAGGTTTAGGAAAAAACGAAGTACGTATTAGTTATGTCTTAAATGTAAATGATTTGAATTCAGCCATGGATGTACTCGAACATGCCATTAAAGACTATCCAGGGAAAAAATAAGTTCCCTTTGAATTTACTCCAGAATTTCTAAAATCCGATATATAACACATAAAATATCGGATTTTAGAAATTATTACCGAATAAAATTCTTACCTTTGTGCATTGACTAACACTAGTAACTTGAAAGAAATTAATATTGAAAATCTTGTAGCGGAGCATACCGAAGACATGTATCGGTGGGCTTTCCATAAAACTTCATCCAATGAAACAGCTGAGGATTTAGTTCAAGATACCTTTCTTGTTGCCGCGGAGAAACTTTCAGGTTTTAAAGGTAATAGTTCCCCAAAAACATGGCTATTCTCAATATTAAATAATAAAATTATTGATTTCTACCGAAAAAAAGCAAGAACAGAAAAAAATATTGGAAATCAATCAATCACAGCTCTTTTTGATGGTGATGGCAATTGGAAAAAAAATAGGGAACCTAGAGATTGGGGCGAAGACGAAAGCCACCTATTGGACAATGAAGACTTCCAAAAGATTTTAAAACAATGTTTAGATGCGCTACCGCAAAGGTGGAACACCTGTGTTAAACTAAAATATCTGAGCACAAAAAGCGGAGAAGAAATTTGTCAGGAAGTAGGCATTAGTTCGTCTAATTTTTGGCAGATTATTCATCGTGCAAAATTGCAACTACGAGAATGCATTGATGAGAACTGGTTTAATCATTAGAATGAATTATGAAGAAATTAATGCACATACTTTTTCTCTCTTGTTACAAAGCAACAGAACTTATTGAACGAAAGCTTCATACCGAACTATCATTTAAAGAACAACTTCGTTTACGCATTCATCTGATGATGTGCAATGCCTGTAGCACTTACGAAAAACAAAGTTATATTTTAGAAAAAGGGATACAGCAACTTAAGCCTGGCAATGAAATAAATGTAGATTTTAAGGAGTTAAAAAACCGAATTAATAATAAGCTTAAGGAACAATTATAGCTATAGTTTCAATTGGAATGAAGCCCATAGCTCAAGCAAACCAAATAAATTTTAAAAAAATAGTATTACGCAAAATAAACCTACTTCATTAGAAATAAATTAGTATTTTTGCAGCCAATTTATAAAACGCCGCTATAATTAGATGGTATAATTTAATAAAATAGTAAATATTATGCAATTATCAGAAGGAACAAAAGCAGATATCTTTAAAGAATTT
>WGCS01000162.1 GCA_015493685.1 Bacteroidales bacterium | reverse complement strand
CTAAAACATAAAAACGCCTCCTTTTAATGATTTTTCTGAAAAAGAAAAAATCATTAACGTCGTTGAACGGTTTATGTTTATTTACGAAATATTCCCTAATTTTCTTAACGCAATTCTTTCCAATGCGGTCGTTCATCAGCCCGCCTGAGGCGGGCTGATGATTGTTGCCATCAGCCAGAGCTAGTGCCGGAGATTATTCTTAAGTTGTGCGCGGCAGCTTATAAGGTAAATAAGTCGGTTCTCCTAAAAACAAATTCCTCTAGGGTTGGGGCAGCATTTGAGGCAGTTGTTTTGTCCTTTGGCAAACTCAGCTTATTATTCTCTTTTAGGTTCGTAGTATAATCTAAAGGTCCACTTACCTAATCCCCCTTTGAGTTTCCCCTTTTAGCAAAAAGGGGGATTAAGCTTTCGACTGACATACAGAGTATTAACTTATGTTTATTTTACCCTCAAGCCGAGGGACTCTTCCTTTTTGTATTGAAACAAAAAGGAAGGAAAAAAAAGAAACTATATCGGATAACAATCAATTTATACTTTCATTCCAATAGTACTAATACGATGAAATTGTTATTAGAGATAAACTTTTCATATTCCAATTTAATATCATATTCCAATTAAGATAAACAAAGTATCTTTGCCACAAATAATACAATGAAGCAATGAAAATTACAATTGATAAAAATTCCGGTTTCTGTTTTGGAGTCGTTAATGCCATACAAGCTGCAGAAAATATATTAAAAACACGAAACCACCTTTACTGTTTAGGAGATATAGTGCACAACAATATGGAAGTTGAGCGCCTTAATAAATTGGGACTGGAAATCATCAATCATGAACAATTTCAGAAGTTGAAAAATGTTCCTGTATTGATACGAGCCCACGGAGAACCTCCTTCTACCTATCAAACTGCCCTCCAAAACAACATTGAGCTTATTGATGCTTCCTGTCCTGTAGTGCTCCGTTTGCAAAACAATGTGCAACAAGGTTACAATAATATAAAAAAGCAAAATGGGCAAGTAGTAATTTATGGGAAACCGGGGCATGCAGAAGTATCCGGCTTGGCAGGGCAAACCAATAACGAAGCAATAATTGTTAGCAATAATGAGGACCTGAAAAAAATTGACATTACAAAACCCATCAGTTTATATTCACAAACAACAAAAAGCATGGAGGGTTTCAATGAGTTAATCAAAGAAATTAAGATTAAAAAAGAAGAGGCTAATAGCCGGGCAGATTTTATCATTAACGATACCATTTGCAGACAAGTTTCGCATAGGGCTCCACAGTTGAAAGAATTCTCAAAAAATCATGATATTATTATTTTTGCCAGCGGGAAGAAGAGTTCTAACGGCAAATACCTACACGGTATATGTAAAGAAAACAATTCCAACACCTATTTTGTAAGTTCGCCACAAGATATTAAAAAAGAATGGTTTACAAGCAATGATTCCGTTGGTATTTGCGGGGCAACTTCAACACCACGATGGTTAATGGATGAAATAGCAACTCTTATTGCCAGCTTTGATAGTATTACAAACTAGCGACCTAATTCAACAGCCTCTAAAAAACAAAAGCCTTATTTAAAATCAAATAAGGCTTTTATTATATACTATTCTAGGATTCTTAAAATGACAAAATAGTGTCTTTAATAATTCCTATGGCTTTTCTTAGTTCATCCTCAGGAATTACCAATGGAGGAGCAAAGCGGATAATATGGTCATGTGTTGGCTTGGCGAGTAATCCGTTCTCAGCCATTTTAATACAAACATCCATAGCTGTTTTACCATTAGTAGGTTTAATAACCACCGCATTGAGCAATCCTTTTCCTCTAACACTCTTTATCAAAGGAGAATCAATTTTAGCAATTTCTGCCCTAAATATTTTACCTAAATATTCTGCTTTTTCGGCTAACTTTTCATCTTTTACCACTTGTAAAGCCTCCATCGCTACAGCACCTGCCAAAGGGAAACCACCAAAAGTAGAGCCATGTTCGCCCGGTTTAATGGTCAACATAATTTCATCGTCAGCTAGGACACCGGAAACGGGAATAACACCACCGGAGAGTGCTTTACCTAGAATTAGAATATCAGGGCGAACACCTTCATGATCCACAGCCAAGAGTTTGCCGGTACGTGCAATACCTGTCTGCACCTCATCGGCAACAAATAACACATTATGAGCTTTACATAAATCGTAACATTTTTTGATATAACCCTCATCAGGAACAAAAACCCCTGCTTCACCTTGAATAGGCTCTACCAAAAAACCGGCTACATTAGGGTCTTTAAGCTCACGTTCCAAAGCCTCAGTATCGTTAAAAGGAATAGTAATAAAACCTGGAGTATAAGGACCAAAATCGTCGCGGGCAACAGGATCTGTTGACATGGAAATAATGGTAATTGTACGTCCATGGAAATTCTCAGCGGCAACAATAATTTTCGCCTCATTTTGAGGGATACCTTTAACTTTATAGCCCCACTTACGAATTAACTTAAGCGCTGTCTCGTCAGCTTCTGCCCCGGTATTCATGGGCAATATTTTATCGTAACCAAAATATTCCGTTACATATTTTTCATATTGTCCTAAAACATTATTATAAAATGCACGTGATGTTAAGGTAAGCTTTTGTGCTTGATCTGTTAATGCTTTTACAATACGAGGATGGCAATGTCCTTGATTTACTGCAGAATAAGCCGAAAGGAAATCAAAATATTCTTTTCCTTCAACATCCCATACTTTATGGCCTTCTCCTCTTTCCAAAACAACTCCTAAAGGATGGTAATTATGTGCTCCGTATTTATCTTCCAGAGCCATTGCTTCTTTTGATGAAATTTTCTTTATCATATTATTGATTTTTAATAATTTGTGTAAGGAACTTATGAGAGGCAAATATAGAATTTTTTATCCAAAAAAAAGGAGCTTATAAAAAAGCTCCTTAATATTTTTTATCCTCTAAATCTTAAATAGGAATATAGGATAATTCTGGTTTAGCCTCAGCAGCAACATACTTGATATGAGGCATTTCAGATACGTTATCAATCATAAATGCAATGGCTCTACGAGCTGTCATCTGAACAAATACGTCGCGGTCGTTTTGTTCTAAATAACGCAAAGCAAGAAGGGCATCTGCCGACTTGGTTTCTCCCAAGCTTAAACAAATGGCTTTTCTTAATTCTGCATCTGGGCTTTGAAGAGCATCTATGAGCTTAGATACTTCTTTGTTTTTGCCCCACTTTTTAATACGCGAAATTGAAATTAGCATAATACATTATTTTTAGTGAGCACTCTATTAAGTTAACCGACTGCAAAGATACAACATTTGATCTCTTTTATCAACTACGTATTTTACCTGATTTAATAATAAGAAAGGTATTATATTCAGTATCATCATATTATAACTTTGCTTTAATATTACTTACTTATACTACTCCAATTGATTTTTAGTTACATACTATGGCTAATTCTTTGGAATACTTTTTGATTAATACACTATTTTATTAATTATATTTTTGCAATTATGATTCCTGTCTCTTATACACATCTG
>WGCS01000161.1 GCA_015493685.1 Bacteroidales bacterium | reverse complement strand
TTATGAGCTTGCGAATAAATAACATAACAAATCATTTAATAATTCTATGTGACTCTATGAGAATCTCTGAGTAACAACTCTTATTATCCTATGAAACATTCAATCTTACTTCTTTTTATTTCTTTTAGTTCTCTCATTGCCTTTTCGCAATCTACTCCAGTACATATTTCAGAAGTTGATTTATACGATTTCATCGACGAATTAGCCAACGAACAAATAATAGAAATAAATTCTGCCGTTAAACCCTATTCTAAGCAACAAGTTTACCATTGGTTAATGAAGTCTTATACTGCATCGGGTCTCTCAAAAAGACAGAAACAACAAATAAGATTTTACCTTAGGGAATATCAGTTTGTATCTTCTGACAGCACTAATCCGTATGGCAACAGCAAGTTTAATCTACTTCGAAAGTGGACATCAAAATCAGCCTTACAACTCAACCAGCTGGGCTACTTCTATAAAGACAGCCAATTTACTTTTGCCATAAAACCTATCTGGGGTATAGATTACCGAAGAAATGACAGCGGATCGGTACGGCATTTTTGGGGTGGACTGGGAGCGTATGCTACCGTTGGAAAAAATTGGTCTTTCTATGCTTCTTTACGTGATAATTCCATTACAGAAATTATGGCTTATCCCTCTTATCTGACCCAAGAGCCCGGTGGTGCCTATAAAATTGGCGAAGGCGGTAGGCCCGGTGGTGACTATTCCGAAATGCGCGGGGGAATAACTTATTCATGGAAATGGGGTGATATTGGTCTTGTGAAAGATCATGTTCAAGTGGGTAATAATTACCATGGAGCTAATATTTTATCAGGACGAACGCCAAGCTATGTAATGATTAAACTTCATGTTAAGCCCGTGAAGTGGTTCGATTTTAACTACCATCATGGTTGGTTGGTGAGTGAAGATATCGATAGTGCCAGATCGTATATTGCTACAACAGGAACGTATAAGGCTGTTTTCAGACCTAAGTTTATAGCAACAAATCTATTTACCTTCATCCCTTGGAGAGGTATCGATTTCTCCTTTGGTAATTCCATTATTTATACCGATCTCAATGGTCCGCATCCAGCCTATTTTATTCCCATTATGTTCTTTAAATCCATTGATCATACTCTTAATCATGGTATTGAAAATCAAAACTCTCAGATGTTTCTTGATTTAAGTATTCGTAGAGTCAAATACCTACATCTTTATGCTACATTATTTCTTGATGAATTTAAGAAGGAGAGAGTTGCCAATGACAGCCTTCATAATTTTACGAGTTTTAAAGTAGGTTTTAGACTTAGTGATTGGCCATTGAGAAATGTGGCAGCAACCTTTGAATTTACCCGTACCAATCCCATGACATATAAGCATACGGTGGCTGGTCTTACCTATGCTTCCAATAAATTTAATTTGGGACATTATCTTATCGATAACTCTCAGGAGACCTATATAGCATTACAATGGAAACCCATTGCTAAGTTATATTTAAAAGCGGAATATTTTTATGCCATGCATGGTGATGATTATAAATATAACTTTAAATCAGGATACGATCCGGTTAAAATACCGGTATTAAAAAACAAAACCTGGGACAATCATACTTTTGGTCTTTATGCTACCTACGAAATTCTTAATGATGTATTTTTTAAATTATATTTCACACAAACAAATATACAAGGCTATGACTTAAATGGAATAACAGCACAACAGTATTTAAATCGTTTTACAAGCCCATTCTATCAAGGAAAACAGAATACCTTTGGCTTTGGCTTTAATCTTGGATTTTAAACGGTAAACGGTAATCAGTAATCAGTAATCAGTAATCAGTTATCAGTTATCAGTTATCAGTTATCAGTAATCGGTAATCAGTAATCATACCACCGACCACCGAATACTGACCACCGAATACCGAATACTTATCATATGACATTGACTATACTAATATGGAGTAATCAGTAATCAGTAATCAGTAATCATACCACTGACTACCGACTACCGACTACCAAATATTGACCACCGACCACCGACCACTGAGACGTCTCATTAATCATATAAAAATGCCATACGTAAAGAGTTATAAAGAATTGGAAGTTTATTTATTAGCAAAACAATTAAGCTATGAAATATTCGAACTAACAAAATCATTTCCTAAAGAGGAAAGATATTCCTTAATTGATCAAATTAGAAGATCGTCGAGATCTATTGGAGCTCAAATAGCAGAAGCTTGGGCAAAAAGAAGATATGAAAAGCATTTTATTAGCAAACTTACTGATGCAGATGGAGAACAGCAAGAGACACAACATTGGATAGCAACATCTTTAGATTGTAAATATATTGATAAAGAAAAACATAAATATTATATTTCAAAGTATAGTGAAGTTGGTAGGATGTTACAATCTATGATTAATAAATCAAATCTGTTCTGTAAGAAAAGTAATCAGTAATCAGACCACTGAACACTGAAAATCGAATACTTATCATATGACATTGACTATATTAATATGGAGTAATCAGTAATCAGTAATCAGTAATCAGACCACTGAACACTGAAAATCGAATACTTATCATATGACATTGACTATACTAATATGGAGTAATCAGTGATTAGTAATCAGTAATCATACCACTGACCACCGAATACCAAATACCGAATACCGAATACTTATCATATGACATTGACTATATTAATATGGAGTAATCAGTGATTTGTAATCAGTAATCAGACCACCGACCACCGACCACCGAATACTGAATACCGAATACTGAATACTGAATACCGACCACTGACCACCGAATACCGAATACTGAATACCGACCACTGACCACCGAATACCGAATACTGAATACCAAATATTGACTATTGAACACTGAACCTATGAATAAACTAAACAAATTAGCAATAATCCTAATACTAGGACTAACCCTCACCTCCTGCATCCCACAGAGGAAACTTCGATATCTGCAAGAACAGAAAGAATCAAGTATTGATACTTCTCAAATACAGAATATTGATAAAACCTATAAACTTAAACCTAAAGATGAAGTATATCTTAAGGTGAACAGTATAGACCCTAAAACCTATGCTTTTTTTAATGGCGGAGAATCGAGACTGAATCAGTTTAATTCGGACTTGGGATTATACCTCAATTCATATACTATTTCCGATTCAGGTATGATCCAACTGCCGGTGGCAGGAAAAATCAAAATCGATAATATGAATCTTGAAGAAGCCCGTTCTACCATAGAAACCGTACTAAGTAATTATTTAAAAGATGTTTCAGTAACGTTAAAGTTATCAGGTTTTAGGTTAACTATATTGGGAGAGGTGAAAAGGCCGGGGAGGTATGCTCCCTATGTCTCTCAAATGAACATCATGGAAGCTGTTGCCTTAGCTGGTGACATGACGGCCTATGGCAACCGGAAAAAAGTAATGATTATTCGAGAAGAAAAAGGAAAAGAGCATATCTTATATATTAATTTATTGGATAAAAATATACTTCAGTCCAAAAGCTTCAACCTCTTGCCCAACGATATTATCTATGTGGAATCACTAAATGCTAAAACTTGGGGCTTTGAAACATTTCCTTATACGCTTATCTTAAGCTCCTTGACTACTTTTATAGCCATTATGTCACTTATCAGAACCATTAAATAAAGTAGGAGGATATATAGTCAATCCACTCCCGATATACTCAAATATACATAACATAATCATAGTAAAATGAACAATAAAGAATCATTTGAAAATAATTTTCAAGAAGAAAGTATAGATATAAAAGCACTTCTCTTTCAGGCTCTAGCCTATTGGAAACTTTTTGTCCTAGCCATTGGTATTAGTCTAACAGCAGCTTACCTCTTTAATAAATATGCTGATCCGGAATATCAGGTTTCTTCCAAGGTGCTGATAATGACAGATAATCAGAATATAAATCCCTTTAATGCGCTGTCTATGTTCAAGCAGCCCGTTAATATAGAGAACGAAATGGCAATACTTCGTTCTTTTGATTTAACGCGTAACGCAATTAGTAAAATGAATTGGCAGGTTTCTTATTTCCGTTATGGACAGATTCGAGAAAATCAAATGTTTACCAATAATCCTTTTACAGTAATTTTAGATACTAGTCATTTGCAGGCAGCAGGACTTAAATTTGATGTGGTTTTAATCTCAAAAAATAAATTTAAATTAAAAGTCTTAGCTACCGATAAGGTGGCATTATACGATTATAATACGGAGCATATCACCAAGGATGTGGCAAGTCTAGAAGGAGGCATCGACAGGAAATATAATTTTGGAGAAAAAATTACCACCGAGGCTTTTAGTTTTACCCTTGTTTATAATCATCCTTATGGCAAAGATAAGGATTTTTACTTCTATATGAACTCCTTAAATGCTTTAGCAGCTTCTTATAATAAGAGGTTTACCGTTAAACCCATGCATAATGATGCTACGGTTGTTGTTATCTCCATCAAGGATAAGAGTTCTGTTCAGGCCGTTAATCTGGTAAATGCGCTTACCAATGCGTATGTAAATTATAATTTAGATTTTAAAAATAAACAGTCTGAAAATGCCATTCATTTTATTGATGAACAATTGGGTGGAATTACAGACAGCCTAAAGAAATCCGAATCAAGACTCGAGAAATACCGCCAACTAAACAAAATGTTAAGTGTTTCTGACGTAAGTTCCAAAACTTTTGATAGGATTTATGAGTTGGATAAAGAGAAAGCTACCGCTGATTTACAGGCTGAGTATTATAATTATCTAAAAGAATATATGAAGAAAGGGCTTAGCGATAAGGAAAGCATGGTAGCTCCCTCAATATTAGATGTAAAGGATCCTATGCTGATTAATTTGGTTACTCAGCTAAATACCCTCTATATGAAACGGAATGAATTTGCAGCCTCTACCACCATGAGGAATCCCGTTGCAAAGCAAATTGAAATGAAAATCCATAATACAGAACGAGCTTTATTCGAGAATATTCAAAATATAGAAGAGACTTCCAAAATACAAATTGCTAGTATAAATCAACAGATTGCATTAGTTCAAAAACAGATAGAAGCTTTACCTGAGAAAGAGAGAGAATTGGTGGATATCAACAGGCAGTATAAAGTTAATGAACAAATTTATTCCTTGCTGTTGGAGAAAAGAGTGGAGAGTGGAGTTACCCTTGCCGGTAATGTATCTGACTATAGTGTGATAGATAAAGCCCGTAGAGCAAGTGTTGTTTTTCCTAAAAAATCGCTTAATTATACCATTGCTTTTTTATTGGGATTAATTATTCCCATAGGTTTTATCTTTATCAAAGATTTTTTTAATGATAAAATCAGATCAAAAAAAGACATAGAATCAGTCACCAAAAACACTCCCATTATTGGCGTTGTTGGTCATTATGCTTCTGTTGGTAATACGGTTGTTTTGGATAAGCCTAAATCAGTATTGGCAGAAACTTTTCGCTCCATTAGAACAAATTTACAATTTATGGCTCACGATAAGGAGAAGAAGGTTATATCGGTTACTTCTACATTTAGTGGAGAGGGAAAGACTTTCAACTCCATTAATATAGCCTCCATATTCTCCATTTCAGGGAAGAAAACGGTATTACTGGGCTGTGATTTGCGTAAACCTAAAATCTTTGATGATTTTCAAATTAATAATGACAAAGGATTAACAACTTTTCTTATTGGTAGATCAACGATGGAGCAAATTATTCAACATACAGCCTATGATAATATTGATATTATTACTGCCGGACCTGTTCCTCCCAATCCATCCGAACTACTTGAGAGTGAGATTATGGACGATTTATTGGAACAGCTAAAGAAAGTATATGATGTTATTATTGTAGATACTCCACCCATAGGACTGGTAACCGATGCTATTTTTATGATGGAGCGTTCCGATGTTTCAGTATATATAGTGCGTCAGAATTATACCACCAAAGCAGCATTAAATACTTTAGTGGAAGTTAGCAAAATTGAAAAAGTTAAAAATCTATCCGTCATAGTCAATGATATGCAGCAGGAGGCCGGTTCTTATTATTCCGGTTATGGCTACGGTGGCGGTTATGGTTACGGTTACGGTTATGGCTACGGTTATGGTTATGGAAATTATTATGCAGAAGAAGATAAACCTAAAAAGAAGAGTTGGAAAGAAAGACTCTTTAAAATCTAATTGATTGTTAGTTGATAAAAACAATGATTAATTTTGGCTTAATCCTTTTTTGCTATATTAAAAAAGATACAAATTAGCCCCCTAGATACCGCACGAATCCTTTCGTGTGGTGAATACATCAGGCATACCTAGATATCGCACGAATTCTTTCGTGTTGGATTTGGTTAAAAACAAAAAGCTAAAGAATTTATGCGGCATATGATGGTTAAATTGATATTTAACAAGTAGAAGACTTTATTACTTATCAAGCCTTGAACTTTTTGCTTCCTTTTTGTTTCAAGACAAAAAGGAAGAGCCCGCCCGGCTTGAGGGTAAAATAAACATAAGATAATATTCTGAATGTCAATCGAAAGCCTAATCCCTCTTTTTGCTAAAAGGGGGAACCCAAAGGGAGATTAGGTTATAACCAAACCTTTAGTTTATAATACGAACCTAAAAGAGAATAATAAGCTGAGTTTGCCAAAGGACAAAACAACTACCTCAAATGCTGCCCCGGTCCTAAAGGAAGGCATTAGAGGAATTTGTTTTTAGGAGAACCGACTTATTTACCTTATAAGCTGCCGCACAAAACTTAAGGATAAGCTCCGACA
>WGCS01000160.1 GCA_015493685.1 Bacteroidales bacterium | reverse complement strand
TATTATATTAGATCACATTATGCAACTAATAGACCCTATTTTAATCTTATTTTTATCCCTGCCGGGAATGGATTAAAGTATAGTTATCAACTAATTAATAAGTTTTAACTCTATGAGACCAACACTACTAAAAATAGATCAGCCATCGGAAAAGATAAATCATTTAATCGTGGCAGATTCAATAGAGGCTATTCCCAACGACAGAATACCTGCTAAAGCTCTTGCTTTTATAAAAAACGATACCCAGGAAAATACAATATTTAGCTTCAACTTATATAGTCATCAGCTATTTGTTTGTATTGTCAAAGAAAGCCCTGAAGCACATATTCACAAGGAAGCTTACAGAAAACAAGGAGCACTGTTACTCAACAAACTCAACGTATTAGGCGTTGAAGAATTAATAATAGAAGATTATAGCACAGCTAATTACGCTCTGTTTCTGGCCGAAGGTATTGCCTTGGCAAATTATAGTTTCGATAAATACAAAACAGAGAAGAAGAAACATAAAGAACTTAAAACCCTCTTTATCTACAATGATAAAATCAGCTCATTGGCCATCGAGCGAATGAATATATGTATTGAAGCCACCTATTGGAGTAGAGATTTACTCAACGAGCCCCAATCGACACTCAACGCCCTTAGCATGGCTAAAGAATTTGAAAAAATGGGTAAGGAAGCCGGAGCCAAGGTGGAGGTTTTAAACAAAAGAAAGATAGAGAGTTTAAAAATGGGTGGTCTTCTAACGGTAAACAAAGGGAGTATTATCCCTCCTACTTTCACCATTATGGAATGGAAACCCAAGGATGCCATCAATGAGAAACCTTATGTCTTTGTTGGCAAAGGAGTAGTTTTTGATACCGGGGGAGTTAATATTAAAACTGGTGATTTTATGACAAATATGCAAATGGATATGGGCGGAGGAGCAGCAGCAGCCACCGCTTTATATGCCATCGCTAAAGCCAAATTACCTATTTATGTTATTGCTTTAATTCCTGCTACCGACAACAGGCCGGGACAGGAGGCTTATACTCCGGGAGATATTATCACAATGCACAATGGAAAAACCGTTGAAGTTATCAATACGGATGCCGAAGGCCGTTTACTATTAGCTGACGCCCTAAGCTATGCCCAAACCTACTCTCCTACTCTGGTTATTGACCTTGCTACCCTTACTGGTGCAGCTGCCAGGGCCATAGGCAAATATGGTATTGTTGCCATGAAAAATGCAAAAGCAAAGATCGAGCTCCTCAATCAAAGTTCACTCAATGTGTATGAACGCCTGGTTGAATTTCCTCTATGGGAAGAGTATGACGAACTGATAAAAAGCAATACTGCCGATATCAAAAATCTTGGTAGTGCAGAAGGTGGAGCCATTACTGCCGGTAAATTTCTGGAGCATTTTGTCGACTATCCATGGATTCATCTCGATATTGCCGGACCGGCAATAGTTTCTTCTAATGATGCCTACCGTACTGTTGGTGGTACAGGTGTAGGTACACGCCTGCTTTTTGACTTTATCACTTCTGTGGCAGAGCAACAATAAAGGTAGAACCCATAAAATAACAACACAGCATTAATAATTTAAGCTTAATATAATGAACAACAAAAAAGAGCAACATACAAAGAAAATTAGAATAGGAATAAGCCATGGAGACTTCAACGGTATAGGTTACGAAACTATTATCAAAGTATTTCAGGATAGCAGAATGTTCGATTTTTGTACTCCTATTGTCTATGGCTCCTCAAAGGTAGCTAATTTCTATAAAAAAACCATCCCCAATATAAGTTATAGTTTCAGGAGTATAAACGCTATAAATCAAGCTATTGACAACAAACTCAATATCCTTAATATATATAACGAAGAAGCTAAAATAGAAATGGGGAAGTCCACCTCCTTCGCCGGTCAACTGGCCTTTGAAGCCTTGGAAGCGGTAACACAAGATGTAGGTTATGGTATTGATGCCATTGTTACAGCTCCTATTAATAAGGACAATATCCAATCGGAAGAATTCAATTTCCCCGGTCATACCGAGTATTTAGCCTCTAAATTTGGCAAAAATCAGGAATTAATGATTCTTGCCAGCGAGAAGATGAAGATTGCTGTGGTAACAGGTCATATTCCTTTACGTGAGGTTGCCGACAGCATCAGCAAAGAGCTTATACTTTCCAAACTTAAAACCTTTGAGGCTAGTCTTAAGCTCGATTTTGGCATTGATAAAGCACGCATTGCCATACTTGGTTTAAATCCTCATGCCGGCGATAACGGCTTACTTGGAGCAGAAGAAAAAGACATTATCATCCCAGCTATTGATGAGGCAAAAGAACAAGGCATACTTGCTTTTGGTCCATTTCCTTCTGATGGCTTCTTTGGTAGCAACGACTACCATAAATTTGATGGAATACTAGCCATGTATCACGATCAGGGCCTTATCCCCTTCAAAGCATTAGTCTTTGATGAGGGAGTAAACTTTACAGCAGGGCTGAGTATCGTACGTACTTCTCCCGACCACGGTACCGCTTACAGTATTGTTGGTAAAAATTTAGCCAATCCCACATCTTTACGCAAGGCAATTTTAATGGCTGTAGACATTGTTAAAAAAAGACGATTAAATGATGAGTTGTCAAAACATCCACTTAAAATTTCTACCGCCGACAATGGCAAGGATGCCTCCATTGATGACCTTCCTCCAATAGAAGAACTAAAACAAGACTAATATTGATATCTAACAGCTACCATATTGAACTATTAGCTAAAATTACCAAGGCAAAATTGGTAGTTCAAAATCCTGAGCACCAATTGATAAACGATTTGCTAATTGATAGCAGAAAGCTTATCAATACGCATCATAATTTGTTCATTGCCCTCCTTAGTTTACGTAATGATGGGCATAAATATATCAAAACACTTGCAAAAAAAGGAGTGTATAATTTTCTGGTACAGTATTTACCCGAAAACTATAGTAGCTTTAATGCCAATTTCATTATTGTTGACGATACCCTAAAAGCACTCCAACAAATCAGCAGCTACCATCGCCGGCAATTTCATCACCCGGTAGTAGGTATTACCGGAAGCAACGGGAAAACGATTGTTAAAGAATGGACTTACCAATGTTTATCACCGGATTATTCCATTTGCAGAAGTCCCAAAAGTTATAACTCGCAAATAGGCGTGCCATTATCTGTTTTTCAGTTGAGTCCCGATAATAATCTGGGCTTATTTGAAGCCGGGGTTTCTGAGCCCGAAGAGATGGCAAAATTGGAGCAAATAATTAAACCGGAGATAGGAATATTTACCGGTATCGGTGATGCCCACAATAAAAACTTTGTTGATATTCGTCAAAAGGTAAATGAAAAATTGATGCTCTTCGTTAATTCTAAGGTGTTAATATTTGGTCGTGATTATGGCGATATCGCTGAACGTATTTTTAGTGTCGATATTTTTAAATCAAAACTTTTACTGGATTGGAGCCGGCGAAATAAGGAAGCTGCCTTATTTATTTCAGCAGTAACTCAACAAAACCAAAAAAGTACCATTGAAGGAATATGGAAAAATCAAGCCATCTCCTATTCCATTCCCTTTAGCGATGAAGCTTCCATCGAAAATTCCATTAGTGTTTGTTTATTAATGCTTTATTTGAAGATAGATATCGAAATCATTAAGCACCGCATGGCAAACCTTAGTGCCATTGCCATGAGGATGGAGTTGAGGGAAGGGATTAACAATTGCTCCATTATTAATGATAGCTATAATTCTGATTTTAACGCCCTAAGTATAGCCATTGACTTCTTATTACAACAGCAACAACACAAAAAGCAAAGTGTTATTTTATCTGATATTTTACAAAGCGGGAAAAATAATGATGAACTTTACGCTCAGGTAGCCAATTTAATACGAGAGAAAAACATCAATCGTTTTATTGGCATAGGTCCAAACTTAAAAGAGTATAAAAAACTTTTCACCATGGAGTCATATTTTTATGATTCTACCCGCGATTTTCTACAATATTTTACTTTTTCCTCTTTTAATAACGAAACGATACTACTAAAAGGAGCGCGGAAATTTGAATTTGAGAAGATAAACAAAACCCTTGGCAAGAAGACCCACCTAACACGCCTGGAAGTAAACTTAAATGCCATGCTTGATAATTACAATTATTTCCGAAGCATTATCAAGCCGAAGGTAAAAACCATGATAATGGTAAAGGCTTTCAGCTATGGGAGTGGAAGTTTTGAAGTCGCTAACCTATTGCAATTTCACAATGCTGATTACCTTGCTGTTGCCTATGCTGACGAAGGTGTAGATTTACGTAGAGCCGGTATTACCTTACCTATTATGGTTATGAATCCGGAACTCGATGCCCTTGAAACCATTATTGTACAGCAACTGGAACCGGAAATCTACAGTTTTGACATTCTCAATGCACTAGAAAAAACGCTTCAGTCACAAGCATTTCCACAGAATAAGCCCATTAGTATCCATATAAAACTCGATACCGGAATGCACCGACTCGGTTTTATGGGCAACGAACTGGACTCCTTAATAAATCGTATAATTAGTAATCCCAAGATTGTTATCAAAAGTATATTTTCGCATCTTGCTGCCTCTGATGACAAACACTTTGATACATTTACCAACGACCAACTCAAACTATTTAATGAGTATAGTAACAAGATCCGGTCTGCATTTAATTACCCTATTTTAAGACATATTGCCAATTCAGCCGCCATTAGCCGTTTTCCTTCAGCACAATATGACATGGTAAGAATTGGCATTGGCCTTTATGGCATAGCATCAGACACAGCCATTCAAGACAACTTAAAGGTAGTAAGTAGTCTAAAGACAAATATATCGCAGATAAAAACCATCAAAAAAGGAGAAAGTGTAGGCTACTCCCGAGCTTTTATTGCTTCTAATGATATGCATATTGCCATTATTCCCATAGGCTATGCCGATGGATTTGACCGCCGCTTTAGCCAAGGCAAAGGCTATGTACTTGTTAATAAACAACGCTGCCCTGTCATTGGAAACGTATGTATGGATATGTGCATGATTGATTTAAAAAATCAGAAGGTCAAAGTTGGTGACGAAGTATGTATTTTTGGCGAAAATATTGACATCAAAGAACTTGCAACAACTATTGGTAGCATTGCCTATGAGTTGCTTACTTCAATTTCGTCCCGGGTGAAACGGATATATATTCAAGAATAAACTTGTTTATTAAAAGATAAGTCCTCCCTACCTAAATATAAATGCAAGTTCTACCTTTCAATATTATTCTTACTATCAGTATTTTATATTATTAATTTATTAAGGAGTAAGCAAATAATTCCATTTTACAAAAAAACATAGGTAAATGTCATTATTTATTATTGATTTTTTTGTAATTTTGGCTGATTAAACAAATCATCACAAACAGAAACAATATTATTTAAGTTTAACTAAACATTTTTATTATGAAAAAAGGATTACTTTTTATTTTGGCCCTTGGACTCGGATCATGGGTTTATGGTCAAAATCTAGCACAAAAGGATTACAAGGTCAACAGCCAACCCAAGGAAGCACAAATTCATTATGATGCTCAATCTATGGATGTAGCCGGACCTGTAAGTTCTCATCAAGGAGTTAAAGGAACTGTTTCAGCAGTAACTATTGGATACTCTAATAATGTGTACACTATGCTGGTAGAGCAACAAAGTTGCTTAACTGCCAATCAAGATTTGGGAGTTATCCAGTTCTTCCACAGAGCTAAAATAGGTGTTCATGGAGCCACATCATCAGGAGACATGATGACTTCTCGTTCTGTTGATGGTGGATTAACATGGAATACTTTTATGGCCATGTCAAATTCATCAGGACACAACCTACGTTACCCTTCAGGCCAAATTTACAATCCAACAGCTAATACTGATGTAAATTTAGCTTATTCTGCTTATTGCGGACCTGTATCTGATGGAGCCGGCTGGGTAGAAACATTCGCAGGAAGCATTATGCTTGACAGCACTAATGTAAGCAACAATCTATTTCCATCCTATGGAGCTCTTATTCGTATGGGAGAGCAAGTTACTACCGATGGCAAAGTACATTGCATGGGTTCTGCATACCACTCATCCCCCGTTTATGGTCTTGACACAAACTATTTGTTAACAGGAAATTTTAATAGCACTAAAAATAATTTTGATTGGTCATTAACAAAATTCAACCCTACCTTTGTTGCAGATTCTTCTGATGGTAGCGAATTTGCCTACGTTTGGTACTTCAATACTGCTTGGTCTGCCGATGGTACTATCGGATATTTCTGGACCATTGGCCGCGATGCAAGTAACGATACTCGTTCATACCAACCTATCGTATGGAAATCTACCGATAGCGGAGCTAACTGGACTAAAATGCCCGTATTTGACTTTTCTACTCTTAGTGTAATTACTGATTTACTTCAACCAATGAAAGGTGTAAGTCCTGCTACCAGCCGTCCTCAATTTTCCAGCGCTTTGGACGGCACTGTTGATGCCAATGGAGACCTTCACTTAATGGCAATGATAAAAGCTTGCTCATCCAATAATGGCGACTCTCTAGGTTACGCTTACTATATTGCCAATGTTTCAAATATGTCTAATCCTATTTTTGATGTTTATACCACCGCAAACGGATGGGATGCTCGTCAATTAGGTCAAGTATATACGGTAGCTGTACCTGCTGCTGAATCCGGTTTTAACGGTATTGGTTGGGATTTACGTCTCCAAGCAGGTAGAACTGTTGACGGCACTAAAGTGTTTGCCTCATGGACAGATACCGACACTACAATCGCCCCTATCGGAACTGCAGGTCTTATGCTTGATATGTTACCGGACATTTATGTTGCCGGTTGGGATATCGTAAGTGGAAAACAAGCCCCTGCTACTAACTTTACCATTGGTACCAGCATATATGGTGATTGCTTCTTCCAATATATGTCAGACATTATTTTGGCAAATAACGGAACCTATACTGTTCCAATGACTGAAATCGACAAAGATGTTGATCCTATCAATCCTATTACTCATAACTATATCACCGGTATTACTTTTGACGAATCAGACTTTGTTTATAATACAGGTTTTCAATCTACAGTAGATAATTTGGCAAGTGTTTCTCAAAACCGTCCAAATCCATTTAATGGCTCTACTCAAATTGATGTTAACTTGAAGAAATCTTCAAACCTAAGCATCACTGTTATTAGTATTGCAGGACAGAAAGTATTTGAAGAAAATTATGGTACTCAATCTGCAGGTACTCACAGTATTACTATTAGTGCTGACAAACTAGCCAGTGGCATTTATTTCTATACTGTTAATGCAGGAAATTCTACTATTACCAAGAAAATGATTGTTGAATAAACAATTATAACTTATACTTTTAAAAGCTGTTTGTCTAACGACAAACAGCTTTTTTTATGGTTTCTAGTTTTATTATTTCATACTTTTGCCCCATGATTAAATCCTTTAAAAACTACCTAAGCCGGATAGTCGATAATTATCAAGAAACCAAGTATTTATTGGCTGTTAGTGGTGGAATGGACTCCATGCTGATGCTTTGGCTTTTTCAACAATCAGACTTATTATTCACTGTAGCTAATATCAATTTTAATCTTAGAGGTACCGAAGCCGATAAAGACTCTCAGCTGGTAATTGACTACTGCGAACATTATAATATTCCGTACTACCACAAGCATTTTAATACCATTGCCTATTCCAAAGAAAACAAAATAAGCATACAAATGGCTGCACGGGACTTACGTTATAAATGGTTTGAGCAACTAGCCCAACAGCATCACTTTCAAAAAATATCTATAGCCCACCACTTGGATGATCAGACTGAAACTTTTTTCATTAACCTTATCAGAGGAACAGGAATTGCAGGCCTTCACGGTTTGGCGAGAAATAAAGCCAACATTATTCGTCCTTTAATGTTTTGTACACGGAAAGATATTGCAGCTGCAATTCAAAAATACACTATCCCTTTCAGAGAAGACTCTTCCAATGCTTCAGATAAATACCAACGAAATTATATTCGACATAATATCCTTCCTCATTTTTATCATCTCCAAACTAATTTCAGTCGTAAATTAGACAATACAATACAGTATATAGCAGAGTTGGAAGATTTTACAAATCACTATATTCAAATAGAGTGCAAAGATATTATCCTTAGCCATCAAAAGAATAGTCTTGCAATAAGTTTAAAAAAATTAAAATTAAAGAAGCATAAACATATTCTCCTCTATTCGCTTTTAAAAGAATATAATTTTTCACGTGACCATATTGACACCTTTGTCTTCTTGCTTTCAGAATCATCAAGTGGCAAAGAAATACAAAGTAGCACTCACCGAATTATTTTTGATAGAGATAATGCTATCGTGTTAGCGAAAGAAGAAAACAAAGCGTTCATAAGCATTCCAATTAATAGCCTTTCGGATAAGGCATGGAATGATAATCAACTATCTTATGAAAATAATTATTCAGGTAACTATAAAACTAAGAATAAAAAGATTGCATTTTTGGATTATAAATTACTTCATTTTCCCTTAAGCCTACGACCATGGCAACATGGCGACACATTTCAACCCTTAGGAATGAAAGGAAAGAAAAAAGTATCTGATTTTTTTATTGACATTAAACTTTCCAAGGTCCAAAAAGAAAAAACACTTCTATTGTGCCAAGGCAAAGAAATCATCTGGATTGTTGGACATCGAATCGACAACAGATTTGCAGTAACAGAAGAAACAACACAAATATTAAAAATTGAGTACCATGGCAATAATTAGAGATTTATTGGGGCACAAACCGCAGTATGGCAAAAATTGTTTTTTTGCAGAAACCGCAGTATTAATAGGAGATGTAATAATGGGTAACGATTGCAGCTTGTGGTATGGCGCTGTGGTAAGAGGAGATGTGCATTCAATTAGAATTGGCAATAATGTAAATATCCAAGACAATGCAACAGTACATGCCACCTATAAAAAAAGTCCTACAACCATTGGCGACAACGTATCCATTGCCCATAATGCTGTAATCCATGGTTGCACAATCCACAACAACGTACTCATTGGCATGGGAGCAATTATTATGGATGATGCCATTATTGAAAGCAACTGCATAATAGCTCCCGGAGCTGTCGTTACTAAAAACACCTACGTAGAAAGCGGAAGTATTTATGCAGGAACACCCGCTAAAAAGATAAAGAATATCGATCCTTCCCTTATCGAAGGAGAAATAAATCGTATTGCCGACAGCTATTCAATGTATGCTTCATGGTATAAATAAAAAATAATGAAAGAATTAAGTTTACAAGACGAATTTAGCGAATTTTTACTTTACACAGCACCAAGTGGAGATGTAAAAGTTGAGATTTTTTTTCATAACGAAAATGTTTGGCTAACGCAAGAACGTATTGCACATTTGTTTGGTGTTCAACGCCCAGCCATAACTAAACACTTGAAGAATATATTTGAGAGTGGAGAATTACAAGAAAATATGGTTAGTTCCATTTTGGAACATACCACTCAACACGGTGCTATTAAAGGAAAGACGCAAACTAAACCGGCCAAATATTATAATCTAGATACAATAATTTCAGTAGGATATAGAGTAAACTCCACACAAGCCACACAGTTCAGAATTTGGGCAACCAATTTGTTGCGAGAGTTTATGATTAAAGGCTTTATTTTGGATGATGACCGCCTTAAAAACGGTAAATATTTCGGTAAAGATTATTTTAGAGAACTTTTAGAGCGTGTTCGTTCTATTCGTGCAAGCGAACGTAGAATATATCAGCAAATTACTGATCTATTTGCAGAATGTAGTATCGATTATGATAAAAATTCTCAATTAACAAAAGATTTTTACGCAACCATACAAAATAAATTTCATTATGCAATTTCAGGTCAAACAGCAAGCGAAATAATACACAAAAATGCAGATGCAGAAAAAGATTATATGGGTTTGAAAACTTGGAAAAATTCTCCTGATGGTCGCATTTTAAAATCAGATACAAGTATTGCAAAAAATTATTTAACCGAAAAGGAAATCAAAAAATTGGAAAGAAGTATTATAGGATTTTTTGATTATGTAGAAAATATTATAGAAAACAGAAATACTTTTACAATGCAACAATTTGCCGAAAGTGTAAATAAATTCCTAACATTTAACGAATATAAAGTTCTCACGGGAAAAGGAACAATATCAGCAATTCAAGCAAAAGAAAAAGCTCATAGAGAATATGAAAAGTTTAATAAAACACAAAAAATAACATCAGATTTTGATAAAGTGATAAAAAGAATAGAAAATAAAAAGAAGCAATAATGCCCACGCAACAGCCATACACATTTGCAATTCGCACAAGCCGACACACAAACCAAAAATTGCAAAAGAGTATGTCTTACAAACGCACCGAGGAAATGGAGATTGTAGCAAATTTGAAAGATAAGATGATTGAAAACATAGAATGCCAGTGCCTAACAAAGGCTCATACGTAATGCGGGATTTATCGTAAAACAAAAGATTATGCAAGGAAGAAAATTAGTAGTAAAATGAAAGTGAAGTGCTTCGGAAACCCGCACTACGCATAGCCAAACCGTTAGCAGTGGGTTAATTGAGAACTATGTATTTAACATTCATGCTTTAATTGGGTTGCTTGTAAATTTGACTCTTCCTGTTATGGGATATTTTGAATATAAAAAAGGATTGAGAACTCTCAAGTCAGTAAAATAGCCAAAGATTGTATGAGTTCAAAACTAACATTTCCCCTAAGCTCTCGCCCTTGACTTAACTTTTTAGGCTAAATCATTTACTATTTAAGCAGCGCAAAAAAGATTCACTATACAAGAATTTATCTATATTTGCATTCTTATAATTTATCATATCAAGATGTATAAACTCCTTATTTTAACGATTATAACCCTATCATTAGGATTTTCGTCGTGCAATAAAAAGATTCAGAAATTTACCATAAGTGGAACAGTAAGTTCTCGCAACGATTACAAAGCACTCTCCGGGGTACATGTTTATCTTGATGCAAAAAAAATTGTTGATGGTGTATATAATTCAAGTTTTTCAACTATTGCCAATACAGAAACGAATAGCTCAGGACATTATAGTTTTGAGATAGAACAAGGTCACACTGCCGCTTATCGTTTTAGGTTAAGCAAAGCAGACTACTTTGATATAGAAAAAGAAGTTAGCGTTGATGAGATAGAAGCTAAACCTGCGTACAATAGAAACTTTGAAATGACAGGAGAAGCCTGGATTGAACTAATTGTAAAGAATACTATGCCGCAAAATACCAATGACGAAATTGATTATCGCTATACTAATGTGAATGTGAATGGAATTTCATGTTGTAATAATAAAACCATTATTGGTATTGGTGCAGATTATACTGCCGATAACAAATGTAAAGTACAAAGTAACGCATGGATACATCTGGAATGGGTAGTAAAGAAAAATGGAGGACAAATAAGTTATGGCGATTCAATACACACCACACTTGGACAGACAATAATATACCGTTTAAATTATTAACGAATGAATAAAATATTACTTGTAGCATTGGGAGGCGCATTAGGCAGTAGTTTCCGTTATCTTTTAGCCGCTGCAATTCCTAAATTTATTGGAAAGATATTTCTCTGGGGAACTTTCTCAGTCAATGTTATCGGATCGATACTCATTGGAATATTGTGGGCCTATTTTGAAGATAGCATGAGTTCCTTTAATTTAAAACTGTTTTTAGTGGTAGGAATGCTGGGTGGTTTTACTACCTTTTCCTCTTTTGCACTAGAAAGTATTAATTTATTTAGAACAGAAGATGTTAAGACCGCACTTTTTTATATCTTTGCCACCAATATTTTTGGCCTTTTAGGCGCCATTGGCGGATACTACTTGTCTAAACAGGTATTAACAATTTTATATTAATAACTTACAAAATATTAAACCATAAAATGTTGTGGATATAAATATATATAGTATATTTGCAGTACATCTCTCTACAGAGGATGGGGTTTAATCACAAATTAATAATCATAGATGAAGAAACATCTAAACATTTATATTGAAGGAAAATTGGATAATGCAGATTTCAATTTTTATTCACAGTCAGGAGCATATAAGTTTGATATTCACGCTGTTTACAAGAATGGAGACAGCCGCCATGTTGACTTAGAAGCAGAAGGAAATGAGGAAGACTTAAATGGATATGTTCAATATCTTAAGTTTGGACCGCTTAAGAGACACATTGATCTTTTTCGTGTTGAAGAAGCTGAATTTGTCGGTATTGATGGGTTCAAATCATTAAAAGTGCATAAAGATCCGCTCACTTTTATGCAAAAAATTAAAAAAGTTTTTACTAAATAAATTCCTATTTCTGCTATAACCTTCTTCATTCTCATAATATATTAGTTATATTATGGCCTAATAATGATATAGTACAATTGATCTAAATAAGCTTTCCCAAACGTCATTTTTCTTTTATTCTTTCCATGCGCGGGTAATTTCTCGTTTTCCCGGTGGACCGGCAATTTTTTCTACCTTAAAACCAACTTTCTTCAAAAGACGTCTTACAATTCCTTTCACTGTATAAGTGATAAAAACACCTCCCGGTTTCATACTTGCATAAATATTCTCAAATAGTGCATTAGTCCATAAATGAGGTTGAATATCGGGAGCAAAAGCATCAAAATAAACAATATCAAAAAATAAAGGTCGTATTGAGAACTCCCTAAAGTCTATTTGAATTTTCTTTAAATAGAAGTGAGTGTCTATTTTGGCTTCAATTTCCCATTCTAATTGATGTAGGGCAATAAAAACCGTAGAATTAGCATCATAATTCAACGCTGAATACTCCTTCTCTTCCAGCGGATATTTCTCTAGTCCATAATAGTGTATCGTCTTATTATTTGCCTTGGCATAATCATAAGTCATCAGCGCATTGAGTCCGGTACCAAAACCATACTCCAAAATAGTTATCGATTCTTTTGACACCTGTGCTAAGGCTGAATTGATAAATATATGCTGCGATTCCTGTTTCGCACCAAAATGTGAGTGATAATGTTCCTTTAAAGCAGGTATATAAATACTCGCACTCCCATCTTCTGTTATCACCAGTTCTCTGTATTTCATTATTCCTTTTCAATTGATATAATGGATACTATTTCAATCTATAACAGACCTTTTTAATAAATAGTAACACTTAATAATTACTTATTATAAATGAGATGTAAATTTAAAATTTCCTCTCCAACAGATACTTCAGCAAGTTTAATCCCTTGAGGAACAGAAAAAACAACTACCTTTTTCCCCTCCACTGCATAAAGCATACCCGACACTTTATCATATTTCAAAAAGCTTAAATTGGCACCGCTATAGATAGAAGTAATGCTACTAATAGAATACTGATACCAAAGCAGATCGGTAGCAGTGGATAAAAAATAATTATCCGAATTATACTGGGTAACAGAATTAAAAGCGGCTCCCCGATAATTTATAGGATCTGTTGTGGCATTATCATCAAAAACAAATTTCCCAATATGGCCTTGACCATTTGCATTATAAAAGATCATAAAGTCATTTCCTTCAAAGGGAAACGCATTCACTAAGCTTCCATGAACCGAGAAACTTGACCGATAGGAGGCTGTATGCCCCAGGTATAAGTTTATTAAATTATTTGTTCCATTAATTTGCTTTTGTTCGATAATAAAGTTATTTCCCAAATCAATTAACCTATTGGGATAAAATGAGTTATCAATATGAACAACCATTTTCTGTGCATTCAAATAATTATAAAAATTAATTTTATCTCTATAATAACCTACTGCCAAATAGTTATTAAAAGAACTAATAACACTAAAATAAGGAAATGGCGGATTGGACAAGGATTTTAATACCAAAAGCGTATCATTGGAAAAATAGTTCCACTCAGTCATATTCCCCCGAGTACTACCGGCAATGGCAAAACGATGATAAAAAGGAATATATACTGAAGAAGCATAATCACCACGATATTTATACTTAAGAGCAGTATGATTAAGAGTAGCGCCTAAGCTGTACACATGAACCCACAATGCCGATTTAGTCACCACTGCAACATCTTCCAAACGCTTACTTATTGCTGAAACTATAAGCGTACGATATTTATGTTTTACCTCCGATTTGTTGGTTACTTTACATAAAATCTGATACCTTCCCCCCTTCATATAATAATCAGTAAGCCGCAAGGCATAATGAATATTCATACTGTTACTTCCATCAACGGGATAGGAATAATTACGTAATATTGGTTTAAGATTTTCGTCAACAACATTAAATTCTACCGATCCCAACTTACTCTTTGAATGTATTTCTACCTGAATATCAATAGTATCACCAACTGATACTATCTTATTCTCTTTTGGTAAAATAAACTGAACATTAGGAATATCCACTTCTTTTTTCTTGCATGATAAAGCTAGTAAAACTAAACCGGAAATCAATAAAAGCAAACTTTTTAAACGGATAGTATTCATTTAGCGAAATTAACAAATTTATTTACTTTTGCGGCTTCTAATTTTTAATACATAACTAGAGACCATTCCAATGCAAAACGAAATAGATAGTTTAGAAGAATTGCAAAATATTATCACAGAGAAAGCCGCTTCTTTGGCCTACTTCTATAACGATAATTGCGCACCCTGTTTGAGTTTACGACCAAAAGTAATTGAAATGATTGAGGAAAAATTTCCTAAAATGGAACTCCATTTTATCAATTCAGAAAAAAGAGATATTCCTGCTCATTTTGGTGTTTATGACAACCCAACACTTCTTGTTTTCTTTGACCGCAAAGAATATATCCGCGCAAGTAAATATGTTTCTACCATTCAACTGGCAGAACAAATACAACGCTATTACGATATGATGTTTGAGTAGCATTCTATCTTTGGCAATCAAATTACTACTACCAATTTCATTCTATAAACTGTTTTTTATTGTCTTTCTTTAGTTTAAACTAATAGAAGAATTATAATTATCATACAGCTTTCATTTACAGATAGTTGTATTGCACTTATTTTATTAGCATAATAAGATATCAGCATAAGCAATTTGTATTTTCATGAAAATATATACCCTAATTTATCCTCAATATCTTTAAATATTATTCAAATCCCTTGGAAAATATTTACTATTTTTATCCTTTAATTTGCGAATCACCAAATACTAAGCCATGTCATATACCGAATTAATTAGCTTTACCATAATGATGGTTACAACACTTGGATTTATTGCCTTTTTAATGAGTAAAAGCTATAGGATATCTTCCATTCCCATATTAATAATATTGGGTTTATTGTTTGGTCCTATTTTTAAAATAATTCCACGGGAGCTCTCCCATCATATTTTTAGTTATGCAAGAATCTTTGGTTTAGTTATCATCCTTTTTGCAGAAGGTCAAAATCTTAAATGGTCATTGATTAAAAAGCATCTTACAAGCATAGTATTATTAGATACTGTAGGATTACTTATTACCGCCATTATAGCCGGATGGCTATTCTCCATGATATTTCATCTGCCATTTTCTGCCGGTTTCTTATTTGGCGCAATCATTTCCGCTACTGATCCTGCCACTTTAATACCATTATTTAAGCAGCACCATGTCGATGAAGATATCAAAACAGTAATTGTCACAGAATCAATATTTAACGACCCTTTAGGCATTGTATTAACCATATTGGCAGTTGCATTAATTATACCTCAGGCAACGGAAGCCCATTTACTTGAGTCCATATCGCATTATACCACAATATATCCTGCCGCTGTATTATTCTTCTTATATGAAATTATATCTGCTCTATTGATTGGAGCAGTTCTTGGAATAATAGGATTTTGGATTGTAAAGAAAATAAATTCCGACATTTATCCGGAGATTTATGGCCTTATCATGGCTTTTGGAGGTTTTTTTATCGGTGAGTTAGCGCTTACCTCAGGCTACCTCGTTGCCACAACCATTGGCATTGTTTTCGGAAATCATGATTTGATTTTTAAAGGGGAAAAAGGCAATCCCAATTTCAATGCATTTCTTTCTGACGAACTTAAATTTAGTGAGATATTATCAGAATTGGCAAGTGTATTCATTTTTGTCTTGCTTGGAGCAAGCATTAATTTGGAGGTAATTGGAAATACCTTAATGAAGGGCTCTATTATTGCCTTGGCAATAATCTTTATCGTTAGGCCTCTCGCCGTACTTATAATATTACCATTAAAACAGTGGGACTTTAAGCAATACCTATTTATTGCCCTTGAAGGACCGAGAGGTGTTGTTCCTTCAGCAATGGCTGGATTGCCCTTAAGTCTTGGCTTGCTATACCACGACAAAATACTGATACACTGGGGAGAGATAATCTTATCATCCACTCTTATCACCATAATCATTTCTGTAATTATTGAAACAATTTGGGTTAAATATCTTGCTAATAAACTCCTTAAGAAAAATATACATAGAATTAAAGGCAGCACTGAAATGGTATAAATTATTGATTAGCTAAGGTAGCTTATCCAATATCATAATACGTTATATTATTGTGTATTTGCCCTATTTTTTAATTCAATTAATTTCGTTTTCTATATAATACTGTGCCTCGCTTATACACCACGAAAAGATTAAGGTCATCGAATATTCGATTTCGTGCAGTAGCCACGGGTGAAGCAAAGCTAATGTTAATAAAAATAATGCAAAACTTACTCAAGAGAAGTACAACAAATAAAAAAAGGGAATATCCAAATCTATTGTGTTTATCTCTTCCAAAAATAATTAATACATGTATTATTAATTAATATTTATTTTGAATCTTTTTCTCAGACCTAGAAACAAATCTCAATTTATACACTCCCCTTTTGAAGATGATTTTATAAACTGTTGAAACCGGGTAGTTTCCTCCTGAACCGGGTGCTGCAATCTGTACATTCTTTCTTTTTATACTAGCTATTTTCCCATCCTCAAATTTAATTACAATCTGAACATAATCATTTTCAATATTTGTAATCTTTACATTTGATTGAGGTGTTTCATTAATTATTTTACCATTTACAATTAATGTAAAGTTCAACCCGTCCTCAGAGTAAATCTCTAAATCATGGGAGATTTGAGCTTGACTATATATTGCAAAAAAATTTAAAAATAGAGTTAATAAAAAAAGTTTTTTCATAATAGTAGATTTTTAAGTTATAATAACTGAAGTTTCGCACCCAATAAACACAAGCATTATCAGATATCGAGTTTGTAAAAAAGCGGCATGATATTTATATTAATAACCTAAATATCAGCACCTTTATAGCATTAGCAATCAAATTTAACATTATGCTAACGAACAAAGATACTGCTAAAATTTAAGAAATAATAATCTTTTTTTATGATTCTTAAAGTAGCCCCAAATTTTCCAAAGAATACCTTGATTTATTTAAAACATATAACGCTTTTGAGATATTTTATAAACCGGAAAATTGCATTTGCCAGTTGAATCTACCTCTATTAAAGAATCAATCAGGAGCAGTTATCTTGAATAATTACATTTATTTTACTGCCTAATTATTTTACTCGCCAACACTTCTGCAACAATAAATGTACTGCCTCCAACAAAGACAATATCATTTGCTTTAGCATTTCTAATACTTGCTTCAAAAGCTTCATATACAGAATTATACACCTCCCCTTTCAAGGCTTGCTTGTCAGCTTCTTCCTTAAGAATATCCTTATTCAAAGCTCTGGGAATATCGGCTTCACAAAAATAATATTCTGCATGTTTAGGCAATAAGCTCAGTATTTTATCTATCGCTTTGTCATTGACCATACCTATAACGAAATGCAATTTGTCGCAACTCATATTTCTCAACTGCGACATTGTATAAGTCAAACCTTCCACATTATGCCCTGTATCTACTATCACCCTTGGCTTAGACATAAGCTGCTGCCAACGACCTTCAAAATGAGTGTTTTTAAGAATATTAAGCAATCCTTTAATAATAATTTCCTTACTAAGGTTCCAATCCTTTTGTAACAATAGAAGTGCGGCAATAGCCGTCTGTAAGTTTTTCTCTTGATAAGTCGATTTAATGGGAAAATCTATTTCTGCCCATAAGTCTTCCTCTACATATACTTTATAAATAGTATTTTCAAGGACAACTCCAACACTATCTTCTGCCCATGAAATCGTCGCTTTTTGCTCAGTCGCTTTTTGATTGAAAACAATGGTAGTTTCCCTTTGGCGTTCACCAATAAGCACCGGAATATTCTTCTTTATTATCCCGGCCTTTTCAAAAGCGATTTTCTCTAAGGTATCTCCCAAATACTGAGTATGATCCAACCCTATATTAGTAACAATACTAAGTATAGACTTAATAACATTGGTGGAATCTAATCGTCCTCCCATTCCTGTTTCAACAACGGCAATATCAACTTTCTGCTGACGAAAATAATACATCGCCATGGCAAAAGTAATTTCGAAGAAGCTCGGAGCTATTTTCGCAAATGAAGGCCCATATTTCTCAACAAAATCGACTACTGTGCTTTGGGTAATCATTTGTCCATTAATACGTATCCGCTCTCTAAAATCAGTTAAATGAGGAGAAGTATAGAGACCTGTTTTATAACCGGCCTGCTGAAAAGTAGAAGCAATCATATTAGCAGTGCTTCCTTTACCATTGGTTCCAGCAATATGAATACTGGGAAAAGTTAACTCCGGATTTCCCAATAAAGAACATAGCGCAAGTGTATTCTGTAGATCTGCCTTGTAGGCAGCAGCTCCTTGCCGCTGAAACATCGGCAATTGGGAATATAGAAAATCGATAGTTTCGTGGTAATCCATTAGATTATTGCCCTATTTTATCAAAATAATATTTTAAACGCTCATGGGGAACTGAAACACAAATTCTAGATCTACCCACTGCCTTATCTTTATACTTTTGAGTGAAAAAATCCAAATCAATGGCAGCAATATGATATTTCAAAAGACTATCTGCTGACAAATTCACTACTACAAAAATTCCTTTGGGATGAGAATCCTGATAGAATTCTTCGGCAAGAAAACCCTTTACTCTCAGATAATTAATATTTAACAGAATATCTTTTGTTGTTTTATCCTTAAATGCTTTTGTAGCCTCTTTTCCTTCTTTAGTTGTCAATAGTTTTTCCACTAATAACTGCGCAAACGCATTCACCCCATTGCTGGCATACATCAATCGTATGCCAAGTTCATTCATCAATTCATTACTATTGCTATGCACAAAACCTATCCGCTGTCCACTGAGGCCGATGGACTTACTAAAACTCTCCACTATAATAACATTAGCCAAATTCCCAATTTGGGCATAAAAACTATCGTTAGAATAAAAAACACCACGGTATGGGCTATCTATTATTACTGTAATTTGATTGTCGTTCAGAAGACTGATTAATTTAATCAATTCCTTATCACTATATTTATTTCCCAATGGATTATTTGGATCGCATATCAATACAGCATTTCCTTTTAGGGCTTCTATATTCTCTTCCAGCTGCCAAAAATCGTCATAGAAGTCAAAAGATTTATTCCTAATTTTAAGTATATTAACGTAGCTACCCCAATAGAATGAAGGTAAGAATACCTTATTAAAAACTGCTGTTTGAAATACCAAATCCAAGCCCGACATACCTCCATTATCGATTAAAATATTATCAACACTTGTGGTTCCCTGAAAGTAAATTTTATTAATAGCATGCTTAAGTTGTAGTCGTCCTTTTTGAGGTGCATACACTTGAATTTCTCTGGTATTGAAATCTATTAAAGGAATCACCTTAGACAAATCGATAGGAACAACTGCATTAACTCCCTGATTAAGATACAGATATTCTTCTCCTGTACTTTTCTCCAGTTTTCTAATTTTCTCGCCTATGGCACTAATTTGGGAATAGTTAGCTCCACTCTTTTTTATTTTAATCATTGTTTCAACGCAGTTTAATTAATGTTTTACCACTTCCTCCAAAGTCAATATGTGCATCACCATAAGAAATCACTTCGGACATAGAACTCAGATATTCACGAATCAGGTTACGTAAAATACCACCTCCTGTACCATGCAAAATTTCCAAATCGTGATAGCTAATAAGCACAGCCTCATCAAGCCATTCACGCACAACGCTAAGCGCTTCCTCTGCCCGCAGTCCTCTAACATCGAGATAGGGTTTAAAGTTAACAGATCGCTCACTAATATTCTTCATTATACTGGTATAGCGTGTATTGGAGCCATTACGATTTCTCGTACTTCGTTTCATTTTCACCTTCTCCAATTTGTTCAGGGCCACGGTAAACTTAATACTCTCGTAACTCACCACCGCATTCTTAGCTTTAATCTGTTCTAAAATTCCCACACTATCCTGCCCGATAATACGCACCTGGTCGCCCACTACCGGAACTCCACCCAAGACTTTAATATCACCCTGAAGCTTTTTCTCTTTAGTCGTAATAAGCCTTGCCTTAGGTCTCTGTGCTTGTTTTTTTAAACTCTCATCGAGTTCTTT
Source organism: Bacteroidales bacterium (assembly GCA_015493685.1). GTDB lineage: Bacteria > Bacteroidota > Bacteroidia > Bacteroidales > UBA1556 > UBA6267. The sequence goes on along the minus strand of WGCS01000160.1, from coordinate 2,735 downwards.
CTTAGTTAGTTCCACTTCCTTGCGCAAAGCCATCACTTTCTCTTTATCTGCCTGGCTCTCCTTAATCTCGCGAACACTTCTTTCTATCAACTTATTTGCATTACGCAGCACCTCTTTAGCCTGTTGCTTAGCTTTATGAATTATCTCTTGCTTTTCGGCTTGAAGTTTAGAATTCATCGCTTCGTATTTATCTACCAACTCTTTTAAGGCATTATCGGTAAACTCAAGCTCCCGCTGTTTCTCTTCTATCCTATCTTTCTCCAATTCAACTTCTTGCAATCGCTGGTCAAAATCAATTTCTCTCCTCCCCGATTTCTGTCTGGCTCTTTGCAATAAATTTTCATTAATACCAATTTTACGAGCAATCTCAAAAGCAAACGAACTTCCAGGACTACCAATCTTAAGTTTATAGAGCGGCAAGAGTTCTCTGGTATCAAAAAGCATAGCTCCATTTACAATTCCATTGCCTTCTTTAGCCATTGCTTTAAGATTGCTATAGTGTGTTGTTACCACGCCAAAAGCCTTTTTGGCATTAAGCTGTTCCAATGCTGCCTCTGCTATTGCCCCACCAATGGCAGGCTCTGTTCCTGTCCCAAATTCATCAATTAGAAATAAAGAATTATATGCTGCCTTTTGAATAAAATTTTTAATATTCAGCAAATGCGAGCTATAAGTACTCATGTCATTTTCGATGGATTGCTCATCGCCAATATCAATAAATAGACTCTGAAAAAGACGCATCTCAGAATTTTCGCGCATACTCACCAACAAACCACACTGCAACATATATTGCAATATACCAACCGTTTTAAGACAAACCGATTTTCCACCGGCATTGGGACCTGAAATTATTAATATCCGGTGATTCTCATTAAGAGAGATATCCAAAGGAACAACTTTTTTGTGTTTCTTCTTATGCGCTAAAAATAATAGCGGATGGCGTGCCTCGCGCCACTGGAAATCTTCTGTTTTATTTAATATGGGTTTAATGGCTTCCAACTCCAGCGCTAATTTAGCTTTTGCTCTGATAAAATCTACCATTCCTAAATAATGATATGCCTGCTTTAAATCATCAATGTGAGGTTTAATGGTATTGGTAAATTCCAATAAAATTCGATTTATCTCTTGTTGTTCCTGAATATCGAGTTCTCGCAATTCATTATTCGACTCAAAAAGTTCCAAAGGCTCAAGATATACCAATTGCCCTGTCTTACTCTCATCGTGTACAAAGCCCTTTATTTTTCTTTTATCGGCGGCAAGCATCGGAATAACAGCGCGGCCATTACGAATTGTTATTTCGGCATCATCGCGAGTCCAACCACTGCTCTTTGCCCTCTGCAGATTTTGCTGAATCTTATTACGCATAAAAGCATTTAAGCGGTGAATATGCTGGCGTATTTCATTTAATTTAAGGCTTGCATTGTCTTTAATTTGACCCTTAGAATCCATTATTGACTCCATTACCTTTATCAGAGTGCCATCAAAAACAAGCAAATAATCAAGTTGAGCCAATGAAGGATATTTTTCGCGATGATGATTAAGATAAGTCTTAACCTTTACAATGGCTGAAAGGGAAAGCATCAAATCAAAAAGATCTTCTTGAGCAATAATACTTCCTTCCATCTTCAGGAACTCCAAAACATCCCTCAGGTCCATAAAATTAGAAGCAGGAAAACCTGTTTCCATCATCAGCAACTGACGAAATTCATTCGTTTGAGTAAGCCTCTTTTCCACTGTTTCAAAACGCGTAATAAAACGCATTTTATCAACAAAATACTCGCCGGCAGCGCTTAAACAATTAGCATGAAGCATCTGGCGAATACTAACAAAAGCTATCTTTTCTTCAAAATTTGTTGGGTATATCAAAATATATCTAGAATAAAAAAAATTAAATCGACCAGGTACTTAAGCCCACATTTGTAAATTCATATCGTTTTGTATCGCCACCAAATTGTCTCAATGCTCTGATCACCTTATCTCTACTATTGTTGGGACAATAAAAAATCATAAATCCACCTCCTCCGGCGCCTGATATTTTGCCTCCGCTGGCGCCTGCTTCAATGGCAGCACTATATATGTCATCAATTAATGGCGTTGAAATTCCCTTGGCCATTTTCTTCTTTTGTTGCCAGCCAAAATCCAATATTTTGCCTATATCATCAATATTTCCCTTGAGTAAAGTTTCTTTCATTAACCGTGCTTGATCCTTCAAATTATGCATGGCATCAATGGACTTTTCATCCTTCTTATTAACATTCTCCGATTGGGTTTCGATAATTTTAGAACTTAAACGAGAAGTTTCGGTATAATATAGTATAAGGTTATAAGCCAGCTCATTAAGATATTTACTACGAATCCTCAATGGATTAACTATTACCTTATCATCAGCATAAAATTCCATAAAATTGACTCCCCCAAAAGTAGCTGCATATTGATCCTGCTTTCCTCCGGCCATAGCCAAATCTTTGCGCTCAATAGTATAAGCAATACGAGCAAAGTCATATTCACCAAAAGGTAAATTAAGCCATTCGGCAAAGGCACCCAATATAGCTACCACCAAAGTTGATGAGGTTCCCAATCCTGAACCGGGAGGGGCATCCACTCTGGTTGTCAACTCAAAAGATAAGGCTCGATGCGAATAATGCTTTACAATATGATTATATATTCCTTTTAATAAATCCAATTCTCCATTTATGGGTAAACTATCCGTCATATCAAACTCATAACGCTCACCC
>WGCS01000159.1 GCA_015493685.1 Bacteroidales bacterium | reverse complement strand
TTATTATAGCAATACCTTAGTAAACTATTACCAACTAAATACATTTTTTGTTTACCTCTCCGATTTCATTGTGTTGCTTTTCATTTTCAAATTCTCTCACTCATTTCGCTTTGTTAAAAAGGAGACAAACGAAATGTTCGATTTTGGCATAAGACGACTTCCCGGAGATATTGTGCTATACCTCTTCCTATTACTCCCTAGTTTTATCAGTGCTCGCTTATACGGTATCGAAGCCGCAGGAATAATTGCCTTTAGCGGTACGCTGATTTCATTATCACAAATGCCTGCCCAACCGGTTGCTTTTATTTCTTTGTCGCGTAATGTAAAACTTTTTCATTCTGAAAAAGAAAAGCTCAAAAAAGAGTTGCTCTTTCTTTCCCTATTAATGGTTACTTACTCCATTATTTTTGTAGTTATCGGAGAGCTTTTTATTGAAGATTTTATTCGATGGTATCTTGGCAAAGCCTATACTGAGATGATCTATTTAGTTAAATTAATGTTATTTTCCGTTCCAGGTTTTGTTCTTTTCACCACCTTGCGAGGCACCATTGATGCTGTATATCATAAAGCCTACAACTCCAGATATTCCTATATTGCTATGCTTATCTTTATTATCGTATTTACACTATTACACCTGCTCAATCCCAAGGTAGAGAATATTATCTATGCCTTTATTGTGGGCGTATATTTTTTGGTGGGTTTTCAGTTAAGTAGAATACTTAAAATTTTCAAACAATGATTCTTTATATTATTCTCTATTTTTTACTCCTATTTGCATTACTTTTCTATTTTAAAGAAAGAGAATCAGCTTTCTCGCCAATTTATATCTTTTTTATTTTCAATACGATATATAACGTATTCATTCCTATAGAAACCTACTATTTTCCAATAAGTATTCAAGGAATCACCATACCAACTTATGTAAGTATGGAAGCTATTCAATTGGCAATACTGTCTTTAATTGGTTTCACCGGAGGTTATCTCCTTTTCATAAAAAAGTACAGCCTACTTGATATCCAACAAAATAGCAACACCAGAAAAGATACTAGTTTATATTATTTACTCCTATCAGTATCTTTATTTTTACTATTCTATTTTTTCAAGGAGTTGAAACAATCATTAAGCTATAGTGGTAATGTAACAGCCAGTGCCCTTCATCCGGCATATAACTATACCAAAGAGGTTTTTGCCAACGCCTATTCTGCATTTATTTTTTATATTTTACTTCGTAAAAAACCCAAATTGTATTGGTCGATATTACTCGCTATTCCCCTATTGCTATTTGGAATATTAACCAGCGACAAAGACCCCATGATAATGGCTATTATTCCTTATGGCATTTATTATGCTTCTTTTATGAAAAATAAACCTACTGTATATCATGTACTTACAACAATATTTTTATTTATTATAATTCCAATTCTTGCTCTCACATTCTCTGAATTTAGAGGGACAAAAAAATATGACAACCTCTTTAAATATGAAAAAGGCTATTATTCCAGAATAGACTCTTATGGTCCTTTTCTAGTTCTCAACGATGCTATTCAACAGCAATTACAAGAAAATTATAACTATAACTATGGCTATTCATTTATTCAATCTTTTGCCTATACAATACCGCGAAGTCTGTGGCCAGGAAGACCAATAAATCCAGCCATTATTTATGCTAAGAAAAAGATGAAAAACCGCTATGCACCGGGCAGAGGCTTTGGGTATAGCCTTATGGCAGAAGCAATAAATGCATTTGGTTTCTGGGGAGCATTACTATTTTATTTTCTTATTGGCACTTTAATAGGACTCCTCCAACGTTTAACTTTATGGATTTTTAAATACAATACCAAATTGGGAGCGGCTATCTTTTCGGCATGGATTTTCTATCATTTACTTATTATTCATCGCGGCTTTTTTATAAGTACGTCATCCTATATCAGATATATTATTCCATTTTTAATTTTTGCTGTTATTTTCGATATTTACAAACTAGATGCTAAAATATACTCTCTTGTGAATAATAGGAACAAATAAAAATAGCTAATGCATTGGAAACAAAAAAAACAAAGATAATTATGAAAGTATTGTGGGTGCATAATTTTATAGAAAGAGATAAAAACTCAGGGGTTTTTATGTATGATTTATACGACTCTTTCAATTCCGATGAGATTGATTTATATGGTGTTCCTAATTTATTAAATCCAATAAACTTTCTAAAGACCTATCTTGAACTACGAAAAAAGAGTAAGGATTACGATTTAATTCATGCGCAATATGGTTCGGCAACAGGCTTTCTTGTTGCCCTCTTAGGTGGTAAAAAAATATTAAGTTTAAGAGGTTCTGATTGGTATAAGACACCCAGTAATTCACTCAAAGAAAATATTCACATTAGTTTAGGAAATTGGCTTACTCGCCTTTCGCTTCGACAGTTCAACAGAATTATTGTGATGTCGGAAAGGATGCAAAAGGATATTAGCTTTAGCGAAGCCCAATTACCCATTTCCATTATCCCTGACGGAATTAACCTAAATGAATTTTATCCTAAAAACACTATTAATGAACCGAAAAAACATCGTGTGCTATTTTCTACAGTTGATAAAACTAATATTCTAAAGAGATACTATTTAGCCAAAGAGGCAGTGGATATTTTAAAACAACAAATAAATGATGTGGAAATAGTTCAGATGACTCAAATACCTCATACTGAGGTAAATGATTATATTAATAATTCCGATGTAATTATTCTAACTTCCACTCACGAAGGTTGGCCAAACATTATCAAAGAAGGCCTGGCTGCAAATATCCCCTTTGTAGCTACCGATGTTAGCGATCTTAAAGCCATAGCGAATAAAACAAATTCATGCTTTGTATGCGAACCTAGAGCAAATGTATTGGCCGAAGCCTTATTCAAAAGCTTAACTTCAAGAAGAGAAGAACTAAGACCTCTGGTTCAAGATATGGAAATGACCAATATTAATGATCAGATTACTAAACTCTATCATCAAATAATAATGGAAAAAGAATAAACCAATACAGATTATTTATGGCTTTTCTGATATAACACATAAGAGTAAATTATTGGAATTAGAGTGATAATAACAGCAATGCTAAGAAACAGAGCAAAATTTGCTGCCTTATCTAATATTAAACTGGAAACAATAATTATCAATCCTCCGGCAAACCAAAATTTACCTGCTACTTTGTGAGTTTCTTTCCAAACGTATTCATCTTCTAATGTCCATGGTGTTCTAATACCTAGAAAATAATTAGTTTTTATCGTCTTAAAATAATTACCCATTACTAAAAATAAGATGCCTATCGATAAAATTATATAATTTGGGTTTGCTAGTGATTTATTTTTCGCTGAATAAATAATAACTAGCGCTAATAATGACATAAATATAGTAACCAATGATTTTATCCTTTGATATTTGTTACCCATGCTTTTAAGCTTTTGCTTGGGATCTATAAGAGGGATAACTAAAAAAATAAGATATATTAACAACGGCAATAAAATTGGAATTAACAACAGCTCCATTTTACTGCCATAACGATCTATTTGGCCTTGAAAATTCCAGTGTATTGGTACACGGGAAGGTAATCTGTTCCAATAATAAGCCAAATACAAAAACGGTAATAATACGACCGCTATCAATGGTAATTCTTTTTTACTAATTTTCATAAAGCATTTTGTTTTATTATTGAATAATTCATTTCTTTAATGATAACAGCCAGCTGATTAAATCTTCTACTATACTAGTATTCAAACTATAATAAATATATTGGCCTCTTTTTTCACTACTTATCAGCCCGGCTCTCCTTAGTAAATCCAAATGATGTGAAATACTAGGTTTTGAAATAGCAAACTCCTTGGAAATTTCTCCTGCATTCAATTCTTTTTCCTTCAATAGCTCCACTATCTTCCTTCTGGTTTCATCATTTAAAGCTTTAAATACATTATTCATAATTATTATTTTAATATTTAGGCAAATATCTAAATAAATGCTTAACAAACCTACTATTTTCAAAATTATTTACTCCAAAATTAATTTAATCATTTTTAATTACATAAAGTACATGGGCATTAAGCCTTTTTATATCTTTGCCAAATATTATATTAAACCATGGAATTAGAAGAACCAAAAGAAAGTATATTTAAAAGAATCTTTCGAAATCTCCACTATAAATACAAATTAGTGGTAATGAATGAGTCGACTTTTGAAGAAAAGTGGTCGGTACGTCTTTCTAGAATGAATGTTCTTATTATTTACGTTTTATTATCTCTGTTCTCAGTAGCATTTACTATAGTTATTATCTGGATATCACCCTTAAAAGAATATATCCCGGGTTATGCCAGTGTAGATCAAGTAAAGCAAGTCTATATCAATGAAATGAAAGCTGATTCACTGGAAACTGAGATACGACAACGGAATTTGTATATCGAAAACTTTAATAAAAGGATTTTATTGGGAGAGAATTTGGAAGAAAACGATTCTGCCAACAATAAAGTTAATAAGGATATTGACTACAATAATATTCCTGATAAAAAATCGGAACAAGATTCGCTATTACGTAAAGAATGGGAAGAGAAAGAAGACTATACGCTAATTTATTATCCTAAAAAACATTCCAATAGTGGCATCACCAAATTTGTATTTTTCACTCCTCTTCACGGGACTGTCACCAATGGTTTTGACGCCAAGAATCGACATTATGCTGTTGATATTATTGGGGCAAAAGACAGTCCTATTTTAGCTACTTTAGACGGCACCGTTATTTTTACCGGCTGGACCTATGAGAACGGCTATGTTATCAGCATACAACATGACGATGATCTTATCAGCGTCTATAAACATAATTCTACCCTATTAAAATCAGAGGGAGATATGGTAAAAGCCGGAGAGCCCATAGCCATAATCGGTAATACGGGAAAATTCACCTCAGGGCCTCATCTGCATTTCGAATTGTGGTATCACCGCAAAGCAGTAAATCCGGCAGATTTTATCAATTTTGACTAAGTATAAAATAGAATGAAGAAAATAACACAGGAAGAAAACAAACCTAAAAACATTGCGATATTAGGCTCTACCGGCTCCATAGGCACACAAACGCTAGAAGTAATTTCAACACATCCTCAGCACTTCAAAGTAGAGGTACTTACTGCCGGTAATAATGTAAACTTACTTATCAAGCAAGCAAAAGTATTTAAACCCAATGTGGTAATTATTGAAAACAAAGCGCATTATGCCACTCTATCAGAAGCACTTAAAGAGGAGCCCATACAAGTTTATGCAGGCAAAGAAGCCATAGACCAAGTGGTGGAAATGGGAAGTATTGATATGGTGGTAATTGCCATTGTCGGCTTTGCTGCCCTGTCGCCAACCCTCAATGCCATTGAAGCCGCCAAACCCATTGCCATTGCCAACAAAGAAACTTTTGTTGTAGCAGGTGAAATCGTTACTCGCAAAGCCAAGGAAAAAGGAGTAAATATATACCCTGTTGACTCAGAACATTCCGCTATATTTCAATGCCTGGCAGGGGAGTTTCATAATCCTGTGGAGAAAATTATTCTCACTGCCTCAGGAGGTCCCTTTAGGGGCAAAGATCTTGATTTCTTACGCACAGTAAGTCCACAACAAGCCCTCAAACATCCCAATTGGGAAATGGGAGCTAAAATAACAATAGACTCAGCAAGTTTGATGAATAAGGGCTTGGAAGTAATAGAAGCATTTTGGCTGTTCGGTCTTAACGCAAATCAAATTGAAGTGGTAGTCCATCCGGAAAGCATTATTCATTCCATGGTTCAATTTGCTGATGGCAGCATAAAAGCCCAACTGGGATTACCGGATATGAAATTACCCATTCAGTATGCTTTATCTTATCCCCATCGACTTAGCAATAACTTTCCGAGGCTTGATTTCACCAAATTAAGCAAGCTTACTTTTGAACAAGCTGATGTCCAAAATTTTCGTAATCTTGCACTCGCTTTTGAAACCTTAGAAAGAGGTGGAAATAGTCCCGGCATTCTTAATGCCGCTAACGAAATGGCTGTGGAAGCCTTTTTAAAAGAAAAAATTGGCTTTCTGCAAATGTCGGAATTAATAGACAGCTGCATTCAGCAAATTCCCTTTATCCAATCACCCAGCTACTTACAACTGGTGGAATCGGATTTGGAAACTCGTTCTTATTTTAGAAATTTGATTAAATAGACCAATTTATGGATGCATTAGTAATGGCGGGCCAACTGATATTAGCCCTTTCAATTATAGTTACACTACACGAATTCGGCCACTTTATTGCCGCAAGAGCCTTTGGCATTAGAGTAGAGAAATTCTTTTTGTTTTTTGACGCCTGGGGAGTTAAACTCTTTAGCTTTAAAAAAGGCGATACCGAATATGGTATTGGCTGGCTACCCCTTGGTGGTTATGTTAAAATAGCTGGAATGATTGACGAATCAATGGATAAAGAAGCGCTAAAACTTCCGCCCAAAGAGTACGAATTCCGCTCTAAACCCGCATGGCAACGTTTGATAGTAATGCTTGGTGGTGTTATTATGAACTTTATCCTTGGCATTGTTATCCTTGCCTTTGTTACCGTACATTACGAAAAACATTATCTCCCGCTCGACTCCATTGATAATGGAATCTATGCTTATGAATTAGCCCAAAAAATAGGTTTTAAAACCGGCGATAAAATTATCGCTGTTAATGGCAAAAAAATCAATCGTTTTGATGACCTTATGTCACAAAGCAATCTGATGAGCGGTGCCGATGTTACCGTAATGCGTAATGGTAAAAAGGAAATCGTTGAAATCCCCAATGACTTTTACAAAAAGTTTGTTAAAAAAGGTTCACGTCCTCTATTTATTACTGCCGATAATTTCTCTTTTGCCATTGATAGTGTGGTAGCAAATAGTAGCGCTGATAAAGGTGGATTGAAGAAAGGTGATTCTGTTATCCGAATTAATGACAATAAAATTTCCAGCTTTGGTGATTTTAGAAATACCATTTCCAATAACAAAGGGAAAACATTAGATATGCAGATAATCCGACAAAGCGATACGCTCCTTCTTGATATTGCAGTAGATAGCACCGGAATTATTGGTATTGCTGCCAATACACCTCCCTATCACTTTAAAGATTACAGTATAGCCATGGGGCTTAAGTATGGATGGAATGATGGTATTGATATTCTTGTTGCCAATGCAAAAGGTTTTGGTAAAATATTATCAGGAAAAGAAAAAGCCACCGATTCTCTTCAAGGGCCCATTGGTATAGCTACTATCTATGGCAGCGTTTGGAATTGGCGCCGATTTTGGTTCCTGACAGCCATGATTTCATTGGTATTGGCATTTATGAACCTGCTTCCTGTCCCTGCCTTAGATGGTGGACACGTTGTTTTTCTTACCTACGAAGCCATTACACGACGTAAATTATCCGACAAATTTATGGAACGAGCACAGACAGTTGGAATGGTTATTTTACTCGCATTGATGGTTTTTGTTATTGGAAACGATATTTGGAAACATATATTAAACTAAATTCCTATTTTTATCGTTCGACATTTGATATAAGGTTGTACTTTTACAGCAAATCATTTTTGGATTAATGGACACTACTGATAATACTAAATATACCTATCTTGACAAGGTAAATAATCCGCTAGACCTAAAAAAACTGGCAGCATCGGATTTACCTTTATTATGTACAGATATTCGCGAATTTCTTATTGACTCCTTAGCACAAAATCCAGGTCATTTTGGTGCAAGTTTAGGGGTTGTAGAGCTAACTGTGGCATTGCATTATATATACAATTCACCCTACGACAAAATAGTATGGGATGTGGGCCATCAAGCCTATCCTCATAAGATAATTACGGGTCGTAAGAACCTTTTTCATACGAACAGACAATTGGGGGGACTCAGTGGCTTTCCTAAAATTACAGAGAGTGAATTTGATGCTTTTGGTGTAGGTCATTCCTCCACCGCCATATCAGCCACCTTAGGAATGGCTGTGGCCTCAGAGCTCAAGGGAGAAAGTGACCGTCAACATATTGCTATTATTGGCGATGGAGCATTAACCGGAGGAGAAGCCTTCGAGGGCCTCAATAATGCCGGCGTTGAAAAATCAAATATACTCGTTATCCTCAATGACAATGGAATCTCCATTGACAAAGGAGTGGGAACACTTAAAGAATTTCTTTTGGATGTAACAACTTCCAAAACATATAATAGAGTAAAGGACAAAACGTGGACAGCATTAGGGGTTTTTGGTACCAATGGACCGACTCCAAGAAGAATACTCCAAAAAATGGGACAAGCCGTTAAAAATACTTTCCTCAAGAGGTCCGATTTGATGGAATCATTGAATATGCGCTATTTTGGGCCCATCGACGGCCATGATGTGGTGCGTTTAACGCGCGTTCTTAAACTATTAAAAGATATTCCCGGACCTAAATTGCTCCATGTGATAACAAAAAAAGGGAAGGGATTTCAACAAGCTGAAATAAACCAAACTACTTTTCATGCGCCGGGAAAATTTAATAAAACAACCGGAGCTATTCAGAAAACAGACACCTCTAATATGCCTCCAAAATATCAGGATGTATTTGGAGAATCGATATTAGAATTAGCCCGCAAAAACAAAAACATTGTCGCAGTAACCCCAGCCATGCTTAGCGGTAGCTCCTTGACGATTATGCAAAAAGAAATGCCCACAAGAGTGTTTGATGTGGGAATAGCAGAGCAGCACGCGGTAACTTTTAGCGGAGGAATGGCACTTCAAGGTATGAATGTATTTTGTAATATTTATAGCACCTTCCTGCAACGAGCTTATGATCAGGTGATTCACGATATTGCTTTGCAAAATATTAATGTTACCTTTTGTATCGACCGCGGTGGCCTTGTTGGAGAAGATGGTCCAACCCATCATGGTAGCTTTGATCTTGCGTATCTGCGCCTGATACCCAATATGACAATTATGGCCCCCATGAACGAAATGGAGTTGCGTAATATGCTCTACACATGCCAATCGAAAAATATTGGTCCGGCTTCCATTCGCTATCCACGAGGTAGAGGCTTTAATGTAGATTGGAAAAATGATTTTGAAATAATGCCAATAGCCAAAGGGCGTCGATTACGAGAAGGCAAAGATATTGCCATAGTAAGCATTGGCCATGTGGGCAATTTTGCCATGCAAGCAATCGACACTCTGTCCGAAAACAACAACAATATAGGACTTTATGATATGCGATTTATCAAACCCTTTGATGAGACAATGCTTCATGAAGTATTTACCCAATATAAGCATATAATAAGCGTGGAAGATGGAACAGTTGTGGGAGGACTGGGAAGCTTACTAACAGAATTTAAAAACCAGCACAATTATACCAACAAGATACATATTCTGGGTATTCCCGATAAATTTATCGAACACGGTAAACCAAATGAATTATACGCTCTATGCGGCTATGATACACAAGGTATTGTAAATGAAATAAAAAAAATACAAAAAGATTACTATTCATAGCTTTTTTTTTATAATTTTACTTGCTGATAT
>WGCS01000158.1 GCA_015493685.1 Bacteroidales bacterium | reverse complement strand
GGGATTTAAGCCCCGGCATATACTTGGTTCGCGTACAAGCAGGCAAGCAAACCGGTAGTCGTAAATGGGTTAAATGGTAGAATGACGGTTTATACAGACAGATTTCTCACTGCGTATCGAAATGACAGTCATTGTCATTCCGATCCCGACGTATGTCGGGACGAGGCACGAGCATCATTGTCATTTCGAACGAACGACTATGGAGCATCATTGTCATTCCGACAGAGTGACGCAGGAGCGACGAGGAATCTGTTGCTATAATCAGCAGATTTCTCCCCCGACAGCCGTCGGGGTCGAAATGACAGGAGGTGTCATTCCGATAGAGTGCCAACAACAGTCGGGAACGGGCCGAAAAGCCGACTATAAAATTCCGGAGTAGGCATTTTTTTAAATAAATAACTATGAAAAAAATTATTCTTTTAGTACTATTACCTGTTTTAGCTTTCTCACAATCAAAATACTTGGCTTTTGATATTGAGAGTGGCGCTTCAGATCCGGGCTCAATTATAACTATTGATGATAATAATAATGCCGAAGTTTCCTATAATTTCGTTGATAATGGTATTCCTTTTGACAGGCTAGTAGAAATTAACGGAACGCTTTATGGCATCACTGATAATCTCGGGGCGAGTGTTGGGAGAATATTGTATAAATATGATTTTACAAATGAAACGTTTGAAGTTTTAATGCATTTTGATAGAGGAGATGAATATTCAAAATTAATAGCAGGAGGCGGAAAGCTGTATTTAGTAAAAGTTAACTTTTTAAGTGGTGCAAGTATTATTGAAATAGATCCCACTACTTTAGATGTTTCCTCTTTATTTAGTTTGGATGATTATAACATTGATTCTAATAATTTTTTTGATTTTATTTACGCACCAAATCACAAACTTTATGGTATTACGCAATCCGGTGGTGCAAATGATGAAGGAACTTTATTTTCTTATGATTTAACTTCAGGGACCTACAGATTAGAATACGAATTTGGTTCTACTATGGGTACGTGGCCAATTCATATAATGGCACATAGTAATGGCAAAACATATGGTGTAACCAGAGGTGGCGGCACAAATGGCGAAGGTATAATTTATGAATTTGACCCAAGTAATAATGTTTTTACAAAATTATATGACTTAACATCATCTGATAAAGCATATACATTAACTGAAGGTGATACCAATAAACTATATGGTTTTACCAATCCACGATCCGGAGGTGGCGGGAGAATCTATCAATTCGATATAGCTACAAATACGTTTACAAATCTTCATTATTTTTCGACAGGTTTAGAGGGAAGTTATTCTTATCTCCCTTTGGTTTATAAAAATCATATTCTTTATGGTACAAATAGAACCGATATTACTCACGAGGGCATGTTATTTAGTTATGATATATCTAATGATGTGTTTAATGACTATACCATTTATACAAATTATCAAACTTTACCATTAGTTAAAACACAAGATGAAAGATTTTTTTTTGCTACAGAAGAGGATCTCTTTGATACATGCGGAGCTTTATATGAATTTGATACAACGTCAAATATTATAAATAGATTAAACGGCATCGAATATGGCACCAAGGGCGTAAATCCGGTAAAAATGATTATATCATCAAATAATGGATTAGTCTATGGTATTACAAACTCCGGTCCATTAACAAGTGACTATGGCAGTCGGTTGTTTAGTTATAATTATGAAACCGGAGAATATCGAATGCTTATTAATTTTTCTATTGAAGATTATGGTGAGCAACCTAACAATATAATTGAATCGAGTAATGGGTTAATTTATGTAACAACGGGTTACACCAGTGGTTTTGCAGGAGAAGGAAAAATTATTGAATACAATCCCTATAATAACACCCACGCTGTTGTCCATAGTTTTAGTAGTGAATATGATGGAACTAGTTATACAAATGATCCGATTTATTTAGTAGAGGAAAATAATGTTATTTATGGCTATAAAAAACGAGGCGGTGGAAGTACGTTGCATAACGGAACCATTTTTTCTTTTGACACAGTAACGCATACCTATAGTATTTTATATGAATCTGCTGATCTTGAGAATGTGAATTCTATATTCTCAACTCATCCTAATAATAAGTTTTACGGTATTACAACAGTTGGTGGCAATAATAATGAAGGTTATATTTTTTCGTTTGATATACATTCTAATTCCTTTAATATTATTGAAAGCTTGAATCAAGCCGGAGAATCATATCTAACGCAAACAGATAATGGTAATGTTTATGGTATATTGCAATATTCTCATGGGGTAGATGGTTCTATTTTTAAAATTGACACTAATGATAATTTTTCTGTTTACTACCAGTTTGATAATGCTAATATTCCTTCAACCGGTTTTAATCCGGACTATATAACCAGTATAGGAAATAATCTTTACATTATTACATTTGGGACGTCATCAGGTTCTTGGTCTACGAGAAATTTATTAACAGAAGTAAATACCAACACCGGTTCATTTAGAAACATTGCAGATATGGAAGGTTTTGGCAGGCAGATATATAAAAAATCTTATATGATGGATGATAACAGATTAATCGGAAATAGTGTAAATGGTTTATATTCTTATTATCAAGGAGATAATGCCATAAATTTCCTCAATCTTTCATCAGATATATTTGGTTTAATTGATATAACAAATGCCAGCGTATCAGTTCCTGCATTTACCTTAAAAAATAATTTGGAAATTTATCCTAACCCAGTTTCTAAATATATTTCTATCAAAATTGGCAATTCATCGTCTATTGCAGCAGTTTCAATTTTTAATTTTTTGGGAAAACAAATTATGAAAAAAATGAATACTAATAAAATTGATGTTTCTAATTTAAAGGATGGTATATATTTTATTAAAGTGAGGGACATTGATGGAAATATTACGGTTTCAAAAATAATAAAGAAAAGTCCGTAATAAAAATATATATTAAAACCTTTTATATTTGGCTCAAAGTTTCAAACTTTGAGCCAAGTTTTGTAGTAAATAAAAGTTAGAGTATTTAAAAGCTATCACCAAGTTTATACAAACTAATAGTAATTCAATATTGATCAAGTTCAACTAGTAAAAGTAACTTTTTGGAAGGTAAATATAGTTTATTCTCATTTTTATTTTCATCTCTTTTTTGTAACTTGCCCTTATTCAAAAAAATGAGGTCTTAATGCAAATAAATACGATCCCCTACCAACCCAAAAATAAAGTTCGAATTGTAACCGCCGCTTCCTTGTTTGACGGGCACGATGCCGCCATCAATATTATGCGCCGCATCATCCAGCGCACCGGCGCCGAGGTCATTCATTTGGGGCACAATCGCAGTGTGGATGAAATCG
>WGCS01000157.1 GCA_015493685.1 Bacteroidales bacterium | reverse complement strand
TTATATATGAGTGCACATGGGGGTATGGAAGTTGAAGAAAACTGGGATAAAGTAACAGAAGTTAAAATTCCAATTGATGCAAGTGATAAGGAAATTGAAAAATTAATAAAAGAAAATATTCCAGCAGATATTCCTGAAGATAAAAAAAAGGTTTATGCAAATTTTGCAATTAATTTCTATAAATTTTTCAGAGATTTAAATTTTGCTTATTTAGAAATAAACCCTGTTGTAATTGTTGATAAAAATGTATATCTACTTGATTTGGTTGCAAGGCTTGATGATACTGCCGGATTTTTAATGAAAGACAAATGGGGTGATATAGAATTTCCAACTCCATTTGGTATGCCGGAAAAATCACCAGAAGAAAAAGCTATTGCTGAGGCTGATTCAAAAAGTGGAGCTTCATTAAAACTTACTATTCTTAATCCAAAAGGTAGAATTTGGACACTTGTTGCAGGTGGAGGAGCTTCAGTAGTATATGCAGATACTATTGCAGATTTAGCAGGCGGAGTAGAAGAACTTGCAAATTATGGAGAATATTCTGGAGGGCCTACAACAGATGAAACAAGATTTTATACTGAAACAGTGCTTGATTTGATGACTAGAGAAAAAGACCCTGAAGGCAGAGATAAAATTTTAATTATTGGTGGTGCTATTGCAAACTTTACAGATGTTGCAAAAACATTTACAGGAATTATTCAAGCATTTAATAAATATGCAGATAAAATGAAAGATATAGGGGTTAGAATTTATGTAAGACGTGGTGGCCCTAATTATGAAAAAGGTTTAAAAGATATTAAAGAAGCAGCTGAGAGACTAGGACTAAATATTAAAGTATTCGGACCTGAAACGCATATCACAGATATTGTTAGAATGGCACTTGAAGATGATAAAAAAGGAGCGAAATAATGGGTAATGAATTATTTACTAGGGATACACAGGCTATATTTTGGAATAACAATAAATCTGCAATCCAAAGAATGCTTGATTATGATTATGTAATTCAAAGAGAAAAACCATCAGTTGCAGCTATTGTTGCTCCAACGAGCAATAATAAATTTGAAAAATTTTTTTACGGAACTGATGAGGTTATGATTCCAATTTATAGAAGCACTGCTGATGCTGTAAAAAACCATCCTAATGCTGATGTTTTACTTAACTTCGGATCATTTAGAACGGCCTATGATGTTACAAACGAAGCACTTGATATGAATCAGTTCAGAGTAATTATGATTACAGCTGAAGGAATACCTGAGAGACTTGCAAGACTTATGAATAAAAAAGCTCGTCAAAAAGGTGTAACAATTATAGGTCCTGCTACTGTTGGTGCTATCGCACCAGGGGCATTTAAAGTAGCAAATATAGGTGGAACAATTGAAAATATTGTAAAATCAAAACTTCATAGACCAGGAAGTGCAGGACTTGTTACAAGAAGTGGTGGTTTATTTAATGAACTTTCTAATATTATTGCTCTAAATGCTGATGGAATTGCCGAAGGCGTTGCAATCGGTGGTGATAGATTTGTTGGTAGTGTGTTTATTGACCATATGTTAAGAATGGAAAAAAATCCGAAAATCAAATATATGATATTATTAGGTGAAGTTGGTGGAAGAGAAGAGTATAAAGTTATTGAGGCTATTAAAGAAGGTAAAATTACAAAACCTGTAATTGGATGGTGTATAGGAACAATTGCTAAACATTTCTCTAGCGGTGTTCAATTCGGTCATGCAGGTGCAAGTGCAAATGCTGAGGCTGAAACAGCAGAAGCTAAAAATAGAGCAATGAAAGAGGCTGGAATTCATGTTCCAAATAACTTTAATGATTTACCTCATGTAATTAAAGGCGTTTATGAGGAATTAAGAGGTGAAGGAATTATTAAAGAAATTGAAGAACCAGTAGTTCCTCCAATTCCAGAAGATTATAATAAAGCTTTAGCAGCTGGTAAAATTAGAAAACCAAGAAATTTTGTTTGCACAATTTCTGATGATAGGGGAGAAGAAGCTGTTTATGCTGGTATTCCAATTAGCCAAGTCGCAACTCCTAATACAGGATACAGTATAGGTGATGTTATTAGTTTACTTTGGTTCAAAAAAAGATATCCTAAATGGGCAACAGATTTTATTGAAACAGTAATTAAAACAGTAGCCGATCATGGACCGGCAGTAAGCGGGGCTCATAATGCAAAAGTTACTGCAAGAGCAGGAAAAAGCGTGGTGGAAAGCTTAGTTACAGGTCTTTTGACAATAGGTCCTAGATTTGGTGGTGCAATTGATGGTGCTGCAAAATATTTCAAATATGCATATGATAATGGATTGAGCCCAAAAGAATTTTTGGCATATATGAAAAAACAAGGTATTCCAATCCCAGGTATTGGACATAGAATTAAATCAGTTAGAAACCCAGATAAAAGAGTTGAAGGACTTAAAAAATATGCAGCAGAATTTTTCCCTGCAACACCACTGCTTGAATATGCATTAGAAGTTGAAAAAGAAACAACTTCTAAAAAAGAAAATTTAATTTTAAATGTTGATGGGACAATCGGTATATTAATGGTTGACATGTGGAGAGCATTAGGCTATACTGAGAAAGAAATTAATGAATTTATAGAAAGTGGGACTTTAAATGCATTCTTTATACTTGGAAGAAGTATCGGATTTATCGGTCATATCCTTGATGAAAAAAGACTTGGAATGCCAATGTATCGACACCCATGGGATGATATTTTATACCAAGTTGAAAAAGCACAAGAGATTAAATAAGAAGGTTTTAAGACCTTCTTTTACACTTTTAGAACTTGTAATAGTCATAATAATAATAGGAATTTTAGCTTCAGCAATTTCTATTTCAATTCCAAATGGTAAACTTCAACTTGCCGCAGATAATCTTGTCAAAAATATAAGATTTACTCAGAGTTTGGCTTTAAAAGATGATAAATATCAACCTTTTCCATTAGATACTTCTGCAAAGGAAGAAAATAGAAGTAAATATTGGTTTAAACAATGGTGGCAAATAAGATTTTCTAGTAGCGGAGGAGATTATTGGTATGAAATTTTCAGTGATGTTCCTTATAATAGTTCATCTCATAATTTTGATGCTCAAGCAAATTTACCTACAAGCGCATGGGATAAAAGTATTGCAAAGAACCCTTTAACTAATAAATTAATGATAGGTCATTGTAATGCAGATAAATATCCTGATTGTAATCAAAC
>WGCS01000156.1 GCA_015493685.1 Bacteroidales bacterium | reverse complement strand
CTTCTACATAGGGGCAGTACCACTTATTTATGAGAACATCATTAAATGGAGGATTAATACATTTATTATACACATTCAGTTTCATTGCCCTTGCAATGAAAGCAGCCATCTGGGCTCTTGTTACATTGTTACCTGGTTTGAATGTGCCATCTGGGTAGCCGGTGGTGATACCAGCATTGGCTATACTAATAACGGAATCGTAATACCAATCATCGGGAGAAATATCTGAAAAGATTATTCCGGCATTGGTTTCTTTATATGTATAGTACAAAGCTCCATTTTCTCGATAAATGATGTATGGTGAACCATTTTTATCAAGAATCATATTAAAGTCATACGTTGAATTTGAAATATCGTAAATATCCCATTTGCTATTGTTAGAATAGGCATACTTTAGATTAGTATTTGTTATATAAACAATATAGGGGTTGCCTCTTTGGTTTAATCTTAAAAAAGCTATTAAATATCCGTTACTGCCACCTTTTATATTGTCAACCTTCGTAATTTTCCATTTTAAGTTATTGAGAACAGCATATTTTAAGGTTGTATCTGCATCATCGTAAAACAAGAAATGAGGGATATTATATTTATCAAGAGATATAGAAGTGTAGCTTTGATTATTGTATTTGCCATAATCGAAATTATTGATATTGCAATTGTAACTTTTACATTTAGCAACTTTAACTGATAATTTACTATTCAGATAAGAAAAGTAGGAAATAATGAGAGCTCCGGAATCGTCTAAACGAGCATATGGATAGTTATTCTCTGCGCGTGTATGACCATAATTATCAACGGTAACTTTTCTCCAGGCATTGCCATTATAACAGGCGTAATTAATATTTTTTAATAAAGTATTATAATATACAATGCAAGGAATTCCGTTAGAGTTAAGAATTATTTTTGCATAATTTCCCCAATTACTTGAACCGCTAACACTTCCATCAACGATGCTCACATCCCAATTGTTTCCGTCGAAATGAGCATAACACAAACCTTTATAGTAATCAAAAAAAGCGATATGAGGCATATCCAATGAATCTAAATTTAAAGATGCATATGACTCACTTCTTTTTGTATTTTGACTGTTTGGAACTTCAATAAAATGCCAAACTCTGCCATCATAATAAGAATATATCAATTTGTAGGTACCATCATATTGCCAAAAAATAAAATGAGGGTATCCTTTGGAGTCCATAGCAAATGGATAACCAAAATCAATCAAACTATTTTCATCTATTAAGCTTTCACTCCAACTATTTTTACCATTTAGCACATATAAGAAGTCTATATCATGTCCTGTATAAACTCTGCTTAAAATATAAGGTACTCCATTTTTGTCTAAAAACAGAGAGGATGGGTAATATATTGTTGATTCCTTCTCTTTTACTATCTCTATATTCCAATTCCCATTAAATTTATGTGCATACTTTAAAATTCCCATAGAATAGCCAAAAGGTTGAGTATATGCTAAACTTGGATTTCCATTTTTATCTATAGCCAGAGCAACCGTTCCACCTTCCAAACCATCAGATATATTCGGACCATTTTCTATTTTCCATTGGTTATCATTAAGATAGGCATAATTAATATTACTGCTTCCATTTACGTATGCTATATGGGGGACACTTTTAGAATCTACCACTAAAGATAAATTAGCCCTTATCTCGCCTCTATCCAATATCTTTAAATTCCACTTTGTTCCATCATAGAAATCATACTTTAAATCTGTATCATTCTCATCCTCTGCAATAACGTAAGCCACAAACAACTGATTTTTCTCGTTAATATACAAAGCAACATAGTAGGCATGAGATAATTCTTTGTTTGGCTCTACTTTCCCCTTTATCCATGTTTTTCCATTATAATAAATATAATTTATTTCTTTATTGTAGTAATAAGCTACGTGAGGGTTGTTGTGTGAGTCTATTGAAAGTGATTTTGGACTTTTTATACCACAAGTTCCTATAACATTTATCTTCCATACCTTACCATTATTATATGCATATTTTAGAATGCTATGTAATTTATCGAAATAAAGTATGTGAGGGTTGTTGTGCGAGTCAATCAAAAGAATGGGGTTGGACCCTGTAAAATTATCATTATCAACAACTTGTTTTCTAAGTTTTCCATCAGTAAGTGTGGCATAGTATAAGTGGTCTCCACCATAAGCTATATGGATATTTCCTGTTGAATCAACCGCAATGCTCTGCTGAGACGTACTAATACAACGTGACAAGTATATTAATTTTCTTTCCAACGTTTTCCCAAATATCACATTAGAACCTATACACAAAAGAAAAAATACGATAAATGTAAATTTTACATACAAATTTCCTACTCTCATTTTCTCCTCCTATTTTCAAATTCTAAATTCATTTAAGAAATCCCCTTTCCAAAAACACTGCCATTTCAGCCCTTGTAACGTATCTATTAGGTTTGTATGTTCCATCTGAATAACCTGTTGTGAGATGTGCATCTTTTATAGCTTTAATATAGGGACAGTACCAGGCAT
>WGCS01000155.1 GCA_015493685.1 Bacteroidales bacterium | reverse complement strand
TTAGATAAGGAAAAAGAAGAAGGGCTAAAGCTATTCTTAAAATATATTGAAGAACTCTAATCTTGTCAAGCATAAAGTGATAAAGACTTAATATAACTTATATCTATTGAGATTCATACGCATTAGAATACCAAATCTGTCAATTTTCTAGAATAATTATATTGCCTGCTAAAAATTTAAAAAATACAGAAGCCCCGCTGTTTAAAAAAAACATCAATAAATTTATCTTCTATGCTATTTATTATTAGTTTTACACTTTAATTACTACAATCTACTGATACTATAATGAAACGGATAACGATGGTTCGGCATAGGCTATAAAAACTATTAATCGCATATTGACAAGGCTGCGGTAAATTAAGGTTCTAATTTGCTAATGTTATGTGTATCAAATCACCAAATTAATAAATTATAAACAGATGAAAACAAGTAAACTTCTCACCCTATTGATATTTTCAATTTTCCAGATTGGAAATGCTCAGATATCGATTGTCAAATCAGACATTGGGAGTGCCAATGACACGGTTCGATATAGCTATACTACAAGTTTTGTTGCGCAGGATTACATTGCCACAGATACCGCTTACAGATGGGATTTTAGTCAACTAACTCCCAGTTCACAATATACCGATCGATATGACAATTTAAACTCTACGAGCACTATTTACAAAATAGCTTTTTTTGGCAAAGCAAATCTTGTTAGTCCACGCAACGATATGGGCATGGCCGGAGTACTGATTACAGATGTCTATAATTTTTTTAAGAAAAGCAATTCTAATTTCCGCAGAGTGGGCTATGGAGGAAAGAATAATGGCACACCTATTCCCATTATTTTCAACAATCCTGACATCCTCTATACTTTCCCTATGAGTTATGGTAATACTGACTCCTGCAATTCAGATTGGGCTATAAACGTCCCCAATACGGGTTATCTGGCAGAGACATTACATCGGGTAAATAGTGTTGATGGATGGGGGACTATTATCACTCCTTATGGGAGTTTCAGTTGTATTCGATTAAAATCTGTAGTTCAACAAGAAGATACGCTTTATTTGTCCAACTCAGGAGTAGGATATAAACTACCGCAAAAGTATATCGAATACACTTGGTTTGCGAAAAATATGAACTTTCCAATAATGCAAGTTACAGTTCCTCAATCACTTATTGGACAAGTACAAATTAGTTATATGGACTCTATCCGTCAATTTGTTGGTCTAACAGAATCGAGCAAAGATCAGGCACCTCCACTGTTGATGTTTCCCAATCCGACAAAAGACCATTTAAAAATCATCTTAAATAGAACTCAAAATACTAGTATTGAGATTATCAATACGCAAGGACAACAGGTCTATTATCGAAAGATAGAAACAGAGAGCACACTAAATATCAACACAAGCAGTTGGGCCCGTGGCATCTACTTTGTTCAATACAAAAACGATCATAACTCTTTTTGTAAGAAATTAATTTTATACTAATACCAAAAAATATCTGTAAATAAGGAGTAGATCAATACAAAATTTAGGGACAGCATTTCCCAGCTAAAAAACAAAGCAATAAATAAGAATTATAAGAGCTTATGGGTAAAGCAAGTATTTTACTTATTTATCTCCCAAGTAATAAGAACCAAAAATTCAAAAACTATGAAAGCATTTCACGCTTATGATATCCGAGGAGTTTACAATGAGGATTTCAATAAAGAAGACGTTTATAAGGTAGGTTTTTTTCTACCTAAATTATTAAAGACCAATAAAATCTTAGTTGGGCGAGATGTACGAGTGAGCTCACCGGAGATCTTTGAATATCTAAGCCGGGGCATTACAGATGCCGGAGCTGATGTATATGATATAGGGCTAAGTACAACACCAATGGTATATTGGGTAACAGCCAAATATGATTTTATGGCTTCAGTAATGATAACAGCCTCACATAATTCAAAAGAATATAACGGATTAAAGGTATCGCGAGCAAAAGCAAAACCTGTGGGCTACACTACCGGTCTTGGGGAACTGGAAGAAATGATGAAAGGCACTATTACTGTATCATCACACAAAGGAAAGATAATTTCTTTTGATAAAAAAGCTGATTATATTGCCTTTCAGAAAAAGTATCTCCCTGATAATATTGACACTTTAAATCTAAGCATTGACTGCTCCAATGGTATGGCAGCATTATTAATAAAAGATATTATTGGCAGCAACCATCATTATATATTCGATACTCTTGACGGTACTTTTCCTAACCACGAGGCCAACCCATTGATTCCCGAAAATATTATTGATATTCAAAAAGCAGTAATCAAGAACAAGAGTGATTTGGGAATAATTTTCGATGGTGATGCCGATAGAGTAATGTTTATTGATAATGCAGGAAAATTTATTTCTCCCGACTTAATGATTGCCGCAATGGGAAATTATTTTCTTAAAAACAACACTGAAAAAGTAAGAGTACTCCAAGATATCAGGAGCTCCAAAGCAGTGGGCGAATATCTTCAAAAAATCGGTAATGTAGAAATGCATACATGGAAAGTGGGGAGAGCCTTTGCTGCATTAAAGCTTGCCGAGTTAGACGCTACATTTGGCGGCGAGCTTGCAGGCCATTATTATTTCAAAGACTTTTATTATTCTGATTCGGGAATACTTGCCATGTTAATATTAGTAACAGTAATTGCCAACATGAAAGCCAAAGGCATTAGTAGTTCTCAACTAATTAAAGAGATTAAAGCCTATGCTAATTCGGGCGAGATAAATTTCCGCATTGAAGACAAAGCAGGTGCAATGGAAGCCGTAAAAACCTATTTTGAGAATACTGAAAAAGTAGATAAGTTAATGGATTTCGATGGATATCGACTGGAGTTTGCCGATTGGTGGTTTAATATTCGCCCTTCTAATACGGAACCCTATTTACGCCTCATTGTGGAAGCCCGTTCTGAGGAGCTTTTAGAAGATAAGGTAACTAAAATAAAATCTATTATTGCTGATTTCTAATAAGCATCCAATATATTGCAGACACTGAAGCAAAATCACCTCTGAAGTGAATATCCTGCGATAGCTATAAATTACCCTGAATTGACAAAGTCCATTAAGCTGAAATTATAACCAGCTTAATGGACTTTCTATTTTACCTCACTTCCAGAATACGCCAGAAAAAACTTAGCCCCTTTACATAATATTAATTCTATTGCTACAACCTATGTTGTAGCACGTTATTAATTTTACTTTTCTTATTAATACGCTCAAAGGACAATGTTCTAGAAGTTTTATCAGCAATATCTAATAGCTTAATTGCTTTCATAAGATAAAGTTCAAAATCAGATTTACTCGCCTGAGTTTTTCCGATTTCAAAAAGGTATTCAGATAAAATTTCCAAATGAGTCTCTGTTAAATCACGAGTGAATATATATTCTATTAAATCACTCTCATCAAGTGATATTAATTTTTCAATATCTATGTCAAGTTCACTTTGTAAACGTTCATTTGAAATTTCAAGCCCTTGCTCAACATTGCCCTTTGATTTAAATCCGAGAAAATCAGATAAAATTTTCCCCAGAGCTCTTCCTAACTGCTCAATTTGGTCTTTTAATAAATCTCTTTGTTCCATTCTCTTTTAGTGTGCTACAACGCTCCATACCCGCTTTAATACTTCTATTTTCAATTAATTTCCACAAGCTAAATTAGTAAAAATAATTTCTCTTATTATATCAATTTAGGCATGGAGTATCACATTATCTATTTCAAATCTCACTATGCATCAATTGATAAAACAAGCTTTCCATACAGTTCATCCTTCCAATTCCACAGTTGGGTAAGGATAATTTTTATTACAATATGTTCCAAATTACTTTTGCTCATTATTAATCAGATATTAAAATTTTTAAACTAATTTTACAAAAATGTAATAATCATGAAAGCAGAAAAAACAAAATCCAGAAAACTATTAATCAACCTCTCCATTGCCATCGGAGTAAGTATCGTAATCTCTTTATTATTTGCAGGCTTTAATTCATCATGGCAATACCTACTGTCCAATTTGGGTTATGGAATCCTCATTGGGTTAAGCCTTGCTTTTGGGGCAGGTGCAATCTCCAAAAAAATGTATAAAGGACGCCAATGGATGGAGAATTCCACAAAGAGGTATATAAAAACCATGTTATTGATAACAATATATATTATAGTTGATATTATCATCGTCAATCTACTTTGGTTTCACTATACTCAATCCATTACCTATGGTGAAATTATTGATAGCAAGATGTTTATTTGGACCTCTCTTATTG
>WGCS01000154.1 GCA_015493685.1 Bacteroidales bacterium | reverse complement strand
TGTTTGTTGATTCAGAGATTCATTCTGTAAAAGCATCTATAATAAAGATATGCTGAAGAATACTGTTGTTGTTTTTGATAAAAATAAAGATGTAGTTATTTAACATAAAGACGTTTATGTCTTCTATATGCTATTGTTTATATGGCTATATTCTAAATAAGTCAGCAACTATTTTAATTAAAAAAAACTTCTCATCGAATTATACCAATTACACTAATAGTTTTCCATTGGTGGAAAACAAATAATCCGTTTAATTAGATGACAGAAAAACGATGACAAGAATAGCGCTTATAGTCTTTGTGAACTTTTTAAACAAAATGCTGTAATAATAATTGGAACTTGGCTGTTTAAATTAGATGCCATAAAAGAACCAAGGGGCTTGTTATTAGTTTAGTTTTTGTATTTTTGATGTTTATTAATTTGTATTGAAGATGAAGAATAATTTTGCGTTTATACTAATTGCTTTGGGTTTGCAGTTTCCTCTTTTTGGGTTTTCTCAATCCACAGAAAACCTATTTATTACCAAAGAATTAAAACATGCACTTAAAGAGAGTACACGAACTTATTTAGGTGTTCCCGGAGCTAATTATTGGCAGAACAGAGCCGATTATTCCATTAAAGCAAATCTGAATCCTTTCACAAGAATACTTACCGGCTCAGAGAATATAAAGTATTTTAATAATAGTCCTGATACTTTAAGAGCTGTGTATTTCAACTTAATACAAGATATTTTCAAGAAAGGCGTTGCACGTGATTGGGATATTGGTCAGGTAGATTTGCACAATGGCATTCGTATAAAGAAGTTAATAGTTGACGGAGAGAATATTGATTTAAATGCCAAGAGAATATCTCATAATTCAACTAAAATGCGTCTGAGTTTAAGGAAGTTTTTTTATCCGCATACAGAACATAGTATTGAAGTTGATTGGTCTTTCCTCTTTCCTTCCAAAGTAACTATTCGAATGGGACGTTACGACAGCACCAACTATATGGTTGCATATTGGTATCCTAAAATTGCGGTGTATGATGATGTTTCTGGGTGGGCTAAAATACCTCATACCGGAAATTGCGAGTTCTATCACGAATTTGGGAATTATAATGTTGAAATTACTGAGCCTGATCATTTTATTGTTTGGAGTACGGGAGTTTTGCAAAATGCCGAGGAGTTGTTTCGCAAAAAATATTTGAGGAGAATAGAGAAGTCGCATCAATTGGATAGTGTGATAAGCATTGTTAATGCGAAAGAAAGGAGAGAAAACAGGATTTTAAAGCCGGCAACAAATCATGTGTGGAAGTTTAAGGCTGCCAATACACCGGATTTTGCTTTTGCCATTAGCAACCAATACATTTGGGATGCAGTAAGCGTAAATAATGGGATACAAAGAGTAAGTGTAAATGCAGTGTATAATCCTGATAATAATGAGTTTAGCAAGGTTGCTTCAATAGCCCGCAATGCCATAAAATATTATAGTTTAGAAGCGCCTAAGATTCCTTATCCGTATCCGCAAATTACACTCTTTAACGGTGATGGAGGAATGGAATTTCCAGGCATGGTGAATGATGGAAATTTTAAGGATATCAAAACTACTTTATATGTTACTTCCCATGAGATAGGGCATTCGTATTTCCCTTTTAATACAGGGCTCAATGAGCAGTCGTATGCTTGGATGGATGAGGGAATGATTACATTGTTACCACGTATGTTTGTGGATAAATATGCCAATGATAGTACTAAGAGTTCTGTTGAATCTATTGTGGCATTATATAATAAAAGAGCCGGCACATTCATGGAAATCCCCTTGATGGTTCCGTCAACGAATACGGGTTTTGCCTATCGCTATCAGGCTTACAATCGCTCTTCGGTTGCTTTTTTTACTTTGTATAGGTATTTGGGAAAAGAGAAATTCAATAAAGCATTGCGTTTGTTTGCCAAAAATTGGGAGCATAAACATCCTGGACCTTACGACTTTTTCTTTACTTTTAATAAGGTGGCCAGAGAAGATTTAGCTTGGTTTTGGAAGCCTTGGTTTTTTGATATGGCTTATGCTGATTTATCCATTGGCAGCATTGATTCAAATAAAATAGAGATAGTAAAAAAAGGTGATTTGCCCGTGGGAATTCATTTGAGGGTGCTCGTTGATGGAAAGTGGTATAAGTTTGAGCGCAAGGCAAATGTATGGAAGAATAATAGAAGAAGTGTATGGATACCCTTGCCCAAAGGGAAATTACAGCAGGCTGGTTTGGATTGTAAAACTACGGCAGATGCTTTTCCTGAAGATAATATATGGAAAAGAAAATAGGGATTATGCCAAGCGGAATTAGCTTATAAATTTAATTATTTTCGAATTAACTGATAATGTAATCTAGATCAGAGAAAGTTATTCTTAAAATAGTGAAGGTTGTAAATAAAATATGTTGGACTATATC
Organism: Bacteroidales bacterium; assembly: GCA_015493685.1. Taxonomy (GTDB): domain Bacteria; phylum Bacteroidota; class Bacteroidia; order Bacteroidales; family UBA1556; genus UBA6267. Next base: position 17,394 of record WGCS01000154.1, on the reverse strand, counting down.
GGGTGCTTTAATACCGCCTTGCTATTATCTACTATTATTAAAGGGAGATGTATATTGCAAGGAGAATACCCATTTGATATAAAAAAGAAAAGCTTGCCATTAAAATGACAAGCTTTTTCCATAAAAAAAGTTTATAAATTATCCTTAGATAACTTTTACGTCAACTGCATTTAATCCTTTTCTACCTTCTTTTAGATCGAATTGTACTGAATCACCTTCGTGAATTTCATCTACTAATCCTGTTACGTGTACGAAGTACTCTTGATTTGACTCGTCTTCTGTGATGAATCCAAAACCTTTGGATTCGTTGAAGAATTTTACTTTACCTGTTTTCATTGTAATATAATAATAAATAATAAATTTGAGCTGCAAAGGTAATACTTAATTGATAGGAAATACAATTATTTGATAAACTTTATTTTAAATCGTTTTTTGTGTACTTTTGAGAGATGAAAAATATTTTATTGCGCATAGCTATAGTGTTGATAATAAGTGGTGTTACCTCTTGCCAGACTGCTATGAAACCTCCTAAGGGAAAGCAGGTGTTTCGTTATAACGAATCAGCAGGAATTAGTTCTTTGGACCCTGCCTTTGCGCGAGATCAGGCTAATATTTGGGCTGATAATCAACTTTATAATGGTTTAGTGCAGCTCGATTCTAACTTACACATTGAGGCTTCCTTGGCTAAACGATGGAAACTATTGGATAGTGGCAGGACTTATTTGTTTGTCCTCCGTAAGGATGTTTATTTTCATGATAGCCCTGTTTTTGATGGTGGAAAGGGGCGCAGAATGACTGCTTTTGATACGGAATATAGTTTAAAACGAATTCTTAATACTAAGCTGCATAGTCCCGGGGCAGTGTGGCTGCAGAATATAGTAGAAAAAGACAGTTTGGATAATTATGCTATAAATGCATTGAATGATAGCGTATTACAGATACGATTAAACAAAGCTTTTTCCCCTTTTCTAGGGAGGTTAAGTATGCCATATTTTTCTGTTGTGCCGCATGAGGCTGTGGAGGCTTATGGTGCTGACTTTGGTCGTCATCCTGTGGGAACAGGTCCGTTTTATTTTAAAATGTGGAAAGAAGGTGTGAAATTGGTGCTTCTTAAAAACGAACACTATTTTGAGTTTGAGGGAAAACAACGTATGCCTTTTGTTGATGCTGTAGCCATTAGTTTTATCATTGATAAACAGTCAGTTTTTCTTGAGTTTATAAAGGGGAATATGGATTTTATGTCCGGTATGGACCCTAGTTACAAAGATGAACTCCTATTGCCAAATGGGGAACTAAATCCTAAATATAGGAATAAGATTTATCTTCTTACTAAGCCTTATTTGAATACCGAATATCTAGGTTTCTTGATGAAGAATAATAAGGACAGTATATTGCTGGATAAGCGAATTAGAAAGGCGATAAATTATGGCTTTAACCGTAAAAAGATGATGCGTTACTTGCGTAATAATATCGGTATAGCAGGTAATAATGGATTTGTTCCTGTGGGTATGCCCGGCTTTGAAAATGGTGAAACCAAAGGGTATTTTTATTCTCCTGATTCGGTGTTAAGTTTGTTGGCACAAGCGGGCTATCCACATGCAAAAGGCTTGCCCGTTATAACATTGGCGACCACTTCAGCCTATCTTGATATTTGTAAATATATTCAACAAGAACTTGGTAAGCTAGGCGTGAACCTGAAGATAGATGTTAATCAACCGGCTTCGCTTCGACAAATGGTTGCTTATGCACGAATACCATTCTTCCGGGGCTCATGGATTGCCGATTATGCCGATCCTGAAAATTATCTGGCCTTGTTTTATTCTCCAAATCATTCTCCTGCAGGTGCTAATTATACCCAGTTTACCTCCCGACAGTATGATCATCTTTATGAGATGGCACGGGCCGAAACTACCGATAGTGTGCGCCTTGGCCTGTATAGGAAAATGGATCAAATGATTATAGACGATTCTCCTGTAGTAGTGCTTTATTATGATCAGGTACTCCGTTTTGTTTCCAATAAAATTAGTGGCTTGGGAATAAATTCGATGAATCTGTTGAGCTTAAAAAGAGTTAGAAAAAAACCTGAGTAGTATGGATTGTATTTATGAATAATTTAGGTTTTTGTATTTTCTAGTAGATAAATTGGTACATTTGACTATTTATATTATATGTGGCTAAATAGCTGAAGAACGTGATGGTTAAAATCTCACATAAGAAAGTACTTTAGTGCCATTAAAACTTATTAAATGAAGTGCTCAATACTATTTTCTTTTTTTCTGGTGGTAATGTTGAATATTCCTATGGAGGGATTCTCTCAGTCCGATTCCATTGATAAATATTTCGATGATGGCGGATATTCTACTCAAAATCAGTCGTTCTATTTTGATATTGCTCAATTATTAGACAATAATATTTACCTTGCTTACGAACGATTTATCAGCAAAAGATTTTCCCTGACTTTGGATTACTCGATGCAACAAAACAGCTTTGGATATAATAATATCTCTTTGCCATTATTTGTAGATTCTACTCAATTGAATTCTACAGCCGGATGGTTGCATACCACAAATGCCTATGGCGTAGGCTTGGGGGTGATATTATATAAGGCTAGAACAGATAAGCATTTTTATTTTAAAGGTAAGGTGCGATTTGTGATTATGCAGAATGCAGAGGCTCATAAATTTTATAAGGGCATAATTTTATCCGTTGGTGGGGGATATAAATTTATTAGTGTAAAAGATTTTTATATGGCAGTGGAGCTTCATGGGGATGTACTGCAACAGATGAATGGTCCTGCCTCACAGCAAATAATGGATGTAAATGTTGGTTTAGGGATAATAATTGGGTTTAATTTATGATAAAGTCATTTAATATGCGACAGATTCTTTTCTTTTTTCTTTGTATCGCTTTTGTTCCGTTGCAAGCCCAGCAATATATTAGTTCTGTGCCTTTAAATAATAAATGGAAGCGCATAATTTATCAAGAGCAAAATGATTCTATAATTAATTTTATTGCCATTAATAAGAAAAAAACCGGATTAATTGTAACGGATACTAATTTGATAATAAAACATCAAAGTGTTTTTCCTTTGAGCTATAAGAAACATCAGCTGTCCTATGTAAGTTCTTTTATTTTAGGAGGACAACGAATGCTGTTTGCAAGTTTTTGGAATAAAAAGAAGAAAAAGAATTTTTTATTTGTGTGCCATGTTAATAGGTTGGGAGACTCCATCGGTGGGTGGCATTTTTTATGTGGGAGTAATCAATATATTGAGCCCGAAGAAAAGACTTTTTTCATTAAAAGGAGTAACGATGGGACTAAGTACGCCGTTTATTACAAAAAATTTAATCTGGTGGATAGCGGACCTATCAAGGTCGATATCTGGGTTTTTGATAAAAACAATGCCGTAATCTATCAGCGTAATTATCTTTATATTGAAAGGAGTTTTCAAAAATTTGTAGAGCAATTGGAGATAAGTAATTCCGGCGATGTTTATCTTAAAGTGGTGATTAACTATGGCATTAATAGGGCTAATTCAGTTTATGTTTATAGAAAAAAATTCAGACTTATCCATTTCAATAGAACAACACAATCGCCAAGGCTTATCAAGCTTAGTTTAGAGGATAAGTATATTACTGATGCTGTAATTAGTTCGAAATCGGATGGTGGATTATGGATTGCCGGTTATTTTTCTAATGTGGGTTACGCATCTATGGATGGGTCCTACATTTTTTCTTTCGACAATAATGGATTAGAGTTGCGCAATAAGTATGTGTTTTCAAAGAGCTTACGTAAGCGATATGCTTTTGACCTTTCATTTTTCAAGCAAGTATCCGGTGAAATGTATAAATTTAGAGCCCAGAGAATTGAGGAAGATGCACAAGGGCGTGTGTATTTGCTTGGAGAGCTTATCAAGGGCCTTAATCAATTTAAAAGAGAGCATTTCTCCGGCTCGCTTTACGATAGCGATAAAGAGGGTTCGGTTTTTGAATATGGAGATATATTGATAGTTAATCTGTTGGGAGCAAATCACTGGGAACAGCTTATTGTTAAAAAGCAAAAAGGGCTTTATTCTCCTTATCTATCCTATTCTTATTCCTTTAATCCCAAAGGCTTTCTGTTTGCTTTTAATGTGAATAAGTACAATTCATATTATCTTGGAGGACGAGGACAAACAGCTATTGTAAAATTAGCTATTAATGGAAATTGGAAATGGCGAAAAGTCTTTAATGTAACAAGCTGCGCAAATCCTTTACTCTATCGGCCTATGCCCTTCAATAATGCGATTTACTTATTGGGTGTAAAAAACATATTACTTAAGTTCCAAGAATAAATACCTATTTATACCTTCTTTATAGCCTTTTTTAGGAATGCGATGTAAAGCCTTGATGAATAGCTTTCTATGGTGTTCATATATTATGGAATCGTATTTGTTAGCGACATTATGACGTGAAATAATTTCCAGTAATGACTTTATGGCATGCTTTGATTGGGCAAATTTGATGATTTGGGCTGCTATTTACCAATGGCATATATTTTGAAAAGCAGTGTTCAGAGTTTAAAATTAATTATTGTTTAACTAAAATATAGGAGATTTAAGTTATGTTATTAATGAAAAGAAATCAAGAGCCAACAATTAGCGATTTTGTAAGTCAATTCTTTAATAATGAATTAGCAAATCGTATGGAAGACGGATTTAATGTATTGCGTCCGAAAGCAAATATTAAGGAGAATGAGAAGTCCTATGAAATTGAGATGCAAGTTCCCGGTTTCGACAAGAAAGATTTCGCCATTGAAGTGGAGGATAATACACTTAAAGTAAGTGCAAAAGTTGAAGATAAGAAAGAGGAGAAAGATAAAAAAGGACAAATTATTCACGAGGAATATATCTCTAAATCCATCGAAAGGAACTTCCAATTAAGTAATATAGTGGATAGTAGTAAAATTGCCGCCAAATATAAAAATGGTATTTTGCATATTAATGTTCCCAAAAAAGAGGATGCTGTTGTTAAGAAAATGATTGAAATAAGCTAATTGTAAGATTGGCTAATATTAAATTAAAAAGAGGGCATAATTTATTTATGCCCTCTTTTTTTAGTGTGGTTTTTTCGGTAAAACACTTTCGAGGGGGTAACTATTTTTTAGGTTTTATACATTGGTAGTTTCAATTTTTATGCTGCGTGGTGGGCTTCATCAAAGTTATACCTATTTTGTGTATTAAATATCGCATTTTTTCATTCCATCTTATAAATACTCCTGTTATACTATTAAATTTCTTGTGCCATTTAATAGTTAAACTGGTATACTATTATTTCTTTATAAGTTCTATTTATTAATTGAACTTATAAATATCTACCATATAATATTTAGAGAAAATAGTAATAATTGGTAATCAATATTTTAATACTTTTGCAGTACAAAAATGGGCTCATGAAGAATAAAGCAATTATTATTACTACTCCTATGGTTTATGCTGCTAGATTAGTATCTGCATTACAAGAAAAGGGATTCTCAAATTTGGTTCAGCATTCTGTTATTGAAAATATTTTTGTGGATAGCCCACATTTTCATTTACTCTTTGATACTTTATTGACTTATGACTTTATAATATTACCCAGTAGAAATGCTATTGAGGCTTTTATTGAGCAATCGAAAAAGTATACCATTGAATTGGAATTGTTGCAGCAAGTAAGATTTGTTACCATAGGTAAGGATGCCGATTATCTTTTGAAATTTGGGTTGACAAATTATTTAGATTCGACGGAGCCAAGTACTGAGGGAATTTTTAATGCTTTAAAAAAGTATGCCAAGATAAAAAAGATGGCCGTACTAGTACCTAAAGTTGAAGGTATTGATGAGCCTGATATTATTCCCGATTTTCTCAATGACTTGCGTTCCATAGGCCAGGTACATAAAATCGAAGCCTATATTACCCGTCCCAGCGAAACTATTGATAAGCAAATTACCAAGCGTATTATTGATGATAATTATAATATAATTGCGGTAACTAGTGGAGGCGAAATAGAAGCACTGAAGTCTCTTCTGGGCTCTAGCGTGGATTTTCAATCATTACGAATAGTTTGTTTTGGCCCATATACAGCGCAGTCTGCTTTCAAACATAATATTTCCCCTTTGCTTGTGGGTAATGACTTCAGTTCATTTGATGGTTTTGCCGATGCTATCCATACTTATTTTGCGAACGTGGACAATGATATTTAGCCTAAATTAGACTTCAATAATAGTTTCTGCAATATCCTTAGCTTGCTTTATCCTATCAGCCATTCCCACGCCGTCTCGTATGCTTCCCGCCATATATATATTCGGATATTCTTTCTCTAAAGTACTAATGTTTAACAATCGGTCTTCTGTAGATGATTCGTATTGAGCAATGGCATTATTATGATAGAATACTTCTGTTATACTAGGGTTGAATTGTTTAATCCCCAATAATAATTCAAGCTCAGGTTTTACTATTTCCATAAGCTCGTCTTTACCGATATCAACAAGGTCTTTGTTTTTAGTGCCTCCCACAAAACAGCTTATTAAGGCGCCATTCTTTGGAGCTCTACCCTTAAATAAACTTGACATAAAAAGTATTCCCAAAATATGTTTATTCTCTTTGGATGGAATTAATCCACCAAAAGCATTGATGTCCATGCCTTCCCATTTGTCAAAACCCAAGGCTATTTCAGCTACCTTTGCATAGTTAAGATTTTCTATTTTAGCCAACTGAGTTGATTTTAAAAAAGGGAATATAGCGGGAAGTTCTTTGGCGTTTACCGTGCTAATGATATGCGTATAATTCGTTTCTCCAAGGTGATATTCTCCATTGGGGTTTCTTTTTACCTTAATAGTACTGTTAAGTTTAATGTGTTCTATTCCAATGTTTGTAACAAGGGCATTAACAATATCGGAGAGTCCGTTTTGTGCTGAGAATATTTTCTTGCTGACTTTCTTTTCTCTTTCCGATTTGGGTTCTTTCGACTTTTTTATTGCTCCACCAATAAAACTGCCATAATTTTGTTCCAGTTGATAGAGCTTAGGAAGGGCATATTTTGTTACTAAAGTATTGGGATCGCCGGCATAAATACCGGAGATAAATGGATCGATGGCGTAGTCAAGAAAGGATTCTCCCATCCTTCGCTTTACCATATCGGCAATACTCTCCATGGGGTTATCCCCTTTTTTTATAAAGGGTTCCGTCAATAATTTAAGTTTGTCTCTCAAGCTGAATAATGGTGTTTTTATTCCGCTAATGGGGCCGGAGGGTAAAGCATGCCAATGATTATCCCTTAGTATAAGTCGTTTTTTAGCCGCCTCATCAGCAAGTACAAGCTGAAAGTCCTTGGATAAGTCCTCAAAAAGTTCTACTGTTTCTATATTCGATAGCGTTCCTGTATTGGGCCCTGATTCATAAATAAACCCTTTGTTCTTATGCGATTTAATAACGCCACCAATATGACTTGATTGTTCAAATAGTGTGAAATCAACAGCGGCTTTTTTAAGATAATAAGCAAGGCTTAGCCCGCTTATCCCTGCACCTATTATGGCTATTTTCTTTTTCATCTGATAATATTTTATTTTTAACACTATGGTCAGATGAAACCTTTGATGATTAAAATAATCATTGCCTTATGCCTTAGCAGCAAAGTGCTTCTGCATACACGTGTGTGTTTAACGATTATTTTAATCATGTCGGTTTCATAACTAAAGTGCTTTTGAAAATTGTTTGTCTGTTTTCTGCATCAAAGGATCAAAAGTAGAGGCAATATTGCGTAAGAAAAACAAACCTTGATGGTTTATTTTGATTTCTTCCTTACTTAATTGAAGTAAACCTTCGTCTTCAAATTGTTGCAATTTGCCTAAATCTACTTTGGTAATTTTTATAATCTCCTCATAGCTAATATCATAACGTTGTGATACCTCTTTAAATGAGAGATATCTATTCGACATAATCTCAGTGAGAATATAACTGATAATTTTCTCCTCCCTATTAAGAAAATAGGCTTTCTCAAAAGCAAATTCTCCCTTGTCGATATTTTGAGTATAGGTAGTTATGTTTTTTGTGTTTTGTAAAAACGAATTGCTAAGTTGACTGATGCCGCTAACGCCTAGTGCATAAACTTGTCCCGTGGTTGTTTTGGTGCAATACCCTTGAAAGTTACGACTTAATACTTTATTGCTTAATGCAATAGATAGTTCGTCTGTCGGTTTGGCAAAATGATCAAGGCCAATGGAGATATAATTATTTTCCTGAAATATGGTATAGGCTGCTTCAAACATTTCTGTTTTAAGCGAAGCATCAGGAAGATCGTAACGTTCAAGTATTTTTTGGTGAGGTTTTACCCAAGGTACATGAGCATAAGAGAAAAGCGCAATTCTGTCGGGGGCAATCTCTACCGCCTTTTGAATAGTTTTGGTAAATTCGTCTAATCGTTGAAGTGGAAGTCCGTAAACAAAATCCAAGTTTACCGATATATTTTGTTTCTGTAGATATTTAACGAGTTCATTTATGGGAATAAGTGGTGTGGCTCTATTTACAGCCTTAAGGACATCTTTGTTAAAATCTTGAACACCAATACTTATCCTATTGAAACGAAGGGCTATTAGTTTATCAATATATTCAAAATCGAGATGAGCAGGATGACATTCCATAGCAATTTCGGCCCCGTCGATAAAATTAAAATTTTCAAAAAATACAGCCATTATATCAGCAATTTGTTCGCTGCTTAAATAATCAGGAGTGCCACCACCCCAATGTATCTGTGATATCTTTCGATGCGAGGACAAGTGGTTTTTATAAAGTAGAATTTCTTTCTTTATGGTATCAACATAGTGTTGCATACTCTTTTTGTCATTGGTGATATGAGTGTTGCAACCACAATAATAGCACAGTTGAGAACAGAAAGGAATATGAATATAAAATGAAATATTCTCAGGTTGTTCCTTATTTGAAATGTCCAGAGCCTCCAGACTTTGCGCGTAGGTGAAATCCTCACTGAAGAAATTAGCGGGAGGATAGCTGGTGTATCGTGGTGTTGGTACATTGTATTTATCAAGTAATATCTTGTTAATTAACATCTTGAATTGTTTTAAATGAATATAATTTTGGAAATAAAATAAATAAAGAAGTAGCGAAAAGGCTTTCGAGTATAAATAGACCTTGGTATCCAAGTTTGTGTGCTATTGCACCACTTAATACTGCCAAAAGCAAACTTCCCAAATGAGTAAAAACTATTTGAATGGTAAAATCGGTTCCTTCTCTTCCTTGTCGAACGGCGTCCATGGCAATGGTATAAATTGATACAGAATTGACCCCATAAACACTCCAAATAAGTAATAAGGCAGGAATCACCAAGTAGGTGCTAAGCTGTAGATAGCTGATGGCAACAAAGTAGAGACTTACAATAATGCCATAAAACAGAAAGAATTGAATTCCTTTTCTACGTCCGGCTTTTTTAATAATCCAACCGGCCAATAGGGCAGAAACAAAACCTGCTGAAGCACCATAGATTCCTGAATATATTCCTATTTGTACTATATTGTATCCCAAATCAACAAGCCATGGTTTGAGCATTGTTAAAGTACCGATTATGCCTGAATAGAAAAAGAAAAGAAGAATAATATGTTTCAATATCCCATTTTGTTCAAAGAAATAATAAAGGTCTTTTATGCTTACTTTTTTAGCATTTGTATGCACCTTTAGCGTATCGTTTTTATAAAATAGCAATGGGATAAGTGCGATAACAACAAAAGCGGCAAGCCCAAACATTAACATTTTCCAGCCATAAATCGAATAAATTATCAATAAAACACCACTGCCAATAACGGTACCCAGAAAACTCCCTCCCGATTGCATTGAATTGCCAATGCTACGTTCGTCTTTTTTGAGAATAATAATGGCTAATGCATCAGTTGCAATATCTTGAGTCGCAGAGGCCGCAAAAGCAAAAACTAAGAATATGATTATTAATTCAAAGTTGATAGCTAAATTCAAATAGGCTATTGCTGTAATAAAAAGTGCGTAAATTAGTTCAGAAGAGAAAATCCATTTCTTAAAATCACTTGTTCCTTTGCTTTTAGCATCTACCAATGGAGCCCAAATAAATTTTAGTATCCAGGGTAATTTTACCAATTGAAGAAGCCCAATCTCAGTTAATGAATAATCTTGCTGCCGCATTATTACAGGCATTACCGTAGAGAAAAATGTCATGGGTACCGACTGCGCAATGTACAGACTAAAGAGGGTAAAAAATTTATATGATTTGGCTTTTGTCATCGTAAGTGGTTCTATATGTATTTAGTATGCTTTTGAGATTTATCCTACGACAACCAAAGGTTGCCATAGGATATAAATAGTTTTCTAGAAATAAAACTTTATAAAGGCACTTATAGCCATTGGATTTCCCAATTGTACATAGGACTTGCGTAAGGCTTCAAAATAATAGGAATTGTATTGCGTATTAAATAGGTTTTTGCCATAAACACCTAGCTTAAAATGCTTGCCGGTATTTATTGTTAAAGTGGCATTTAACAGCCCGTATGATTTTTGATAGGCAGTATTTGCATCATTCCAATAAAACTTACCAATATATTGATAATCAGTAGATATGTTGGCTATTCTGAAGATTTTATTCCTTAAATTTATTGAGTAACTCAGTCCAAGGTTTGCAGTATATTGTGGGATATATGGAAGATTATTACCGCTATAGTTGGTCTTTTCATCCTTGATGTAACGGGCAAATTTTACCTCATTAAAACCGGTGTTCAACCAAAACTGTAGTTGCGAACTTGGAATGGCTCGCAAGCTTAGTTCAACCCCTTGACTGATAGTTTTTCCTGCATTTTTTAACATAGCACCACGTCCACTGGGTACGGGCTGATATACTTGCTGATTGCGCCAGTCGATGTAGAATAATGACATATTTGCCGATACTTTATTGTCAAGAAATAGAGATTTAAACCCAATTTCGTAATTAATACTGCTTTCAGGATTAAAGCTAATATCTTCATTGCGCTCAAAGGTAGAGTTGAACCCGCCGGCTTTATAGCCTTTTGATAAACTAAAATAGGTAGTTATATTAGGGTTCACTTGATAGGATATACTTAATTTAGGAAGTATTTGATAATAGGTATTGAAAGTATCAACATCTTGTACATGAGTGAGTTTCGCCTTTAGCTCCTTGTCGTAGCTATAATGTAGAATGTCTTTTTCATAGTCGGCTCTAATGCCTGCCGTTATTATAAATTTTTGTATTGGCAAGGATGCTTGAAAATAGGCTGCAGCACCTTCGGTGGGTTGCTTATAGTGCTTGTACTTAGTTAATGGGCCGGGTAAATGATAGGCTGCTACTGCATCTTTTCCATAATACACATTTACATCCTTATTCTTCAATTGGCTAAATCCAAATAAACCACCAAGCCACTGTATCTTTGCCGTAGCCTTTGATTTAATGGTAAATTCTTGTACCAACGTATTATGTTGCCTGTTTTGTTTTACATAAAATAAGTCCTTGGGAGTAAAGTCCTGATCTATTGTTTGTTTATCTTTTAAATATTGATAGCTGCTAGCACTCTTTAAAATATACTTATTGCCGGTATAGGAAATTAATAAACCCGTTGATAATAAGTCGCGATGGTATGAACTCAATTGGTTGTAATTTACATCGGATGCTTTTTGAGTAGTGGTGTCATAAATGGCATAAGGATAACCATTCTCCAGATTTTTTTCGTAATTCATTACGAAATTGATTTTAAGCTTTTTAGTGGGAGTATATTTTAATTTTAGTCGGCCGGAATAGGTGTCATACGAATCGGCAGAATTATTTAAATAAATATTCTTGAAGTAGCCGTCAGAATGAGAATAGGCAGCATCTAATGCCATAATTAAGTTCTTACTCAAGGGTTGGTTATGATGTATAACAGTTTTTAGACGATTGTAATTACCATAATCAGTTCTAATACTGCTAAAGCGTTCCTTGACAAGTGGCGCGGAGAAAATATTTATTAATCCACCCATAGTATTTCTACCATATAATGTTCCTTGGGGACCGCGTAGAACTTCTATTTTACTGATATCGTACAATTCAAAATTGAATGTTCCCATTTCAAAATAAGGGATTCCATCATAATATAAACCCACGGCCTGACTATTGATTCGTGAGCCAATACCACGGATGTAAATGGGGCTGGTAAGCTTGGAGCCATGCTCCGGAATAAATAGGTTCGGTACTCTGGCATTAAGGTCTTCGATACTTCCAATGGCAAAATCATTTAGTGTCTTTTTGTTGATTAAGGAGATTGAAGAGGGTGCCTTTTGCTGTGTGTTATTTGTTTTGGTCGATTTAATAATTACACCATCTAGTTTTACAGTATCTTGTTGCTCTTGGGCTTGAGTGTGTAGTTGAGCAAAGAGTATAAGGGCTAAAAAAATATATTTCTGTATCATGATTTAAATAGGTTTGTTTTATTTGCATGCTTATTTAGTAGTATCATCAATGCAAAGCGGAGACAATACATTCATATAAAGCAGCACTATTTATATAAAAATTTGACTACTAATTAAATTAGAATTACTTATTGTAAAAAAAATCTATAAATATTATTGAGACCAATGCACGAACCACTATTTTGCCTAAGTTTTGGTAGCAGTATTTTTTAATTTTTGTAGCTCCAACTTGTTCCGGAGCATGATATTAAAAATACCACAACTACTCACCGCAACTTATCCGTGTAGATGATTTGGATAAAAGAGGTGATGTTTTATACAATAAATAAGGTTTGTTACAATGGCTTATTGCTGTAATTTACTTAAAATCAGCAGATGGCGCTCTGGTTGACAAAGTAAGTGTTTGCCGGCGCTTGTTTCTAGTGATTTTTATTTCTGAGAATAATTGTTTTATACGGTAGTTTTTGCTGGCTACAAAAAGTGTATGGAGTAAGCCAAAACACGGCCAATTGTGAAGACTAATCTTCCCGGTCGAAAATTGATAAAACAATAAGAAATTATAGACTATACTATAGATATTGGAGGGCCTCTGGGGATAATAATGCTACTATGTCGTTGACTTTTATAAACTAAATAGTTAAGCTTAATAATCTTTTTTTCTAAACGAAAGCAGGAAGTTTTTACAATTTGTGTTGGTAAGCTAAATTGTAAGTTTGGGCTTTTTAAGGAGGCAGTATTTTTCTTTTTGCTGGGTTTAACCTTTGTTGAGCCTCCCGATTTGACAACAAAAAAATGTGTGGCACTTAAATCAACTTTATAGATAAGCCGAATGTGCATCTCTATTAAATCGCTTAGCGAGAAAATAATGAAAATAAATAATAGAATATTATTTATAATCTTCTTGGCCTTATGTGATTTATAGTTTATCAAGTTTATTATTTCTGCTTTTTCTTAAACCAACCTTTTTTAACACGTTCTTCTTGTTCAATAGTCTCTTGTATTCCCCATAAAAAGATAAAACCTGTTGCCGATAAGATGGCAGAAATGAGTAAGTTAGAGCTTAGAATAGCAAATGCAAGGGCGATAATACCTGAAATAAGAAAGAATACCCAAAAGATTTTTGTAAAGTGGTATTCTCCCCAAATACACAACCAACGCGCAAAGATAATAATAATAAATACAGAAATACCAATGATAAGTCCAGATAAATTAATGCTTGTGCTAAATAGTTCTATTGTCATTATTTATAGTCTCTTTTGGGGTTTCGTTTGGCCTGTCCTTTTAATACGCGGTCGTGCTGTTTAAAGATTTCGATGGTACTCCAATAAAGGGAGAATGCGATTATTCCACTAATAATCGAAAATATATCATTCGTAAAAAAAGAAATAAGTAGAAATACACTCCCACCACTAAATAATATCCACCAGCTTTTCTTTCCTTGGTAATATTCAAGTTTGGCTACCAAAGGATGACATAATCCGATGATTAAAAATGAGAGTGCTCCTAATAGTAATCCATACCAATTCATTTGGCAAAAGTAAGTAATTTTATTATTCTTATTTAGAATAAGTAAGAATAATGTTTAAAATTAGTTGGTTTGTCTGTAAATGCAGATAGCCCAAAGGAATGGGCTATCTGAAAATTAGGGTTTGTAATAAATAATTACAAGGGAGGAATAGTGATTCTAGTTAGGTCTATAGGTCTTTCTTTACCAGATAAAAATCAACTTTTTCGGCATACTCACCATCGATTCGTTCTTGCATTTCTTCAAGATTACTTGGAGGGGGAACGATAACGCGGTCACCCTTAGTCCAATTGAGAGGGAGAGCTACTTTGTTGGCATCAGAAATCTGTAATCCTTCCAATACGCGCAATATTTCATCCATATTTCTACCCACATTTAAAGGATAATACATTATTAATCTAATTTTTTTGCTCGGGTCGATAAAGAATACAGCTCTTACTGCTGCTGTTTCACTCTCGTTTGGTTGCAACATACCGTAGAGTTTCGAAACTTTCATGTCGATATCTGCTATAATTGGGAAGTCGAAATATACGCCGGTGTTTTTTCGTACATTATTAACCCAGGCCAAATGAGCGTGAATGCTGTCGATACTTAGGCCCATAAGTTCGGTATTTAATGCGTCAAATTCGCCTTTTCGCTCGGCAAATCCACTCATTTCGGTGGTACATACCGGAGTGAAATCAGCAGGATGTGAAAATAATACCATCCACTTGTCTTTGGCATAATCTGAAAATTTGATGGTGCCTTTTGTTGTTACTGCAGTAAAGTCTGGAGCTTGATCTCCAATTCTTGGTATTACATTTAAGTTTTCTTCCATGATTGTCTTGTTTTATATGTTAATATTAAATTTAAATTTATTCTTAGATCTTTGTTTATTAATCTGCGGCAAAAGTAGAGGAATATGATATATAAGTCAAATCAATTGTTTCTATTATATGATAGAAAATATCTATATTTGCCAAATGATATCATTAATACAATTAGAGTATGCAGTGGCTGTTGATACTTATCGTCATTTTGCTACAGCAGCAGAGAAATGTTTTGTTTCGCAGCCCACCTTAAGTATGCAACTTAAGAAAATGGAAGATGAATTGGGGATAATCTTATTTGATAGAAGTAGGCAGCCGGTTATTCCCACTGAGGCAGGCAGATTAATAATAGAGCAGTCGAGGCTTGTGCTGCAAGAGTCCAAAAGAATTGGTATTATAGCCAAAGAGCTTAAAGGGCAGATTAGTGGGGAATTGCGAATTGGTGTGATTCCAACTATTGCGCCTTATTTATTGCCTTTATTTGCCGGTGAGTTTAAAAGAAGATATCCGGATGTACATTTAAAGATACAGGAGGTAGTAACAGCACAAATAGAAGATATGCTTGAAAAAGACCTGCTTGATGTGGGCATTCTGGTTACTCCTTTACATAATAACAAAATTTTTGAGCTACCCTTATACTACGAAGAAATGATGATTTATCTTAATCCAAATCATCAATTGGGTTCAAAACCAATTATTGAGATTAAAGACATAGCTACACCGGATATTTGGTTGTTGAGTGATGGACACTGCTTTCGTCATCAAGTAATAAATTTATGCGATTTGCATCATTTAGAGAGTGAAGCATTGCCCTTTGAATTTGAAGGGGGATCGTTGGAAACTATGATGAAGATTATCGATAGGGAAGGAGGCTTTACACTTATTCCTGAGTTGACGGGATTGGAAATTAAAGAAACAAAGTCGGACCATTTAAGACATTTTAATAATTTAGTGCCTCTTCGCGAGGTGAGTTTGGTTTATAGCAGGCAATATGCAAAAGCTAAGGTTATTGAGTTGCTAAGCAAAACTATTGCTGAAGCAGTACCGGCATCCTTGCTCGATAAATCGCGAGGGTCTATTGTTGAATGGAAATAATAAAAGGCGGGAATACCGCCTTTTATTATTTCCTAAAAAGAAATTACTTTATTTAAATTTCTTCATATAATTTTTAAAAACATCCTTGTTAACAAGGAAATCCATCATTTTAAGTTTTACATAATTCTCGCTGAAAAAATAGTAACCAAATTCAGGGCTTTTGGGATCGATATTTCTTGATCCAGAGCTGGAATCTTTGATTAAATACCACATATTCCCATCTTTGTCTTTGGTATATCCAACCATATGCATTCCATGATCGTCGGTGGTAGAGTGATTTGAAAATCTAAACTGACGCGCTTCATCATTGATATAAGGTCCTGGGATATCAAAATCAGGAATTAGAGCAACATTAGTTATTCTTGAAAAACCGGCTTCAGATACATCGCCACCAATGGCCATAGTATATCCGTTTTCAATAGCGTAGTTTAGTACTTTCATATATTCTTTCAATGGAACGTTATAATAGTCCTTGTTGTGCCACCAATTGTCAGGTACTTCATATTCAACTTGCTGCCAAAAAGGTTGTTGCATATAGGATACCACGTCGATATAATCATCCATATTCAATTGAAGGTAGTTTTTGAGGAATGTTTTAGGGGTATATTTTGTTCCTTCAAAAGTAAATGAGGTTGGAGGTGTGCCCATATAATGATCCATTATAGCTTTTATTGTGGCAACCACTACCTTTTCGTTCCATGCGTTGGTTTTTTTAACATTTTGTAAATAATCTGTCATTTCCTTGGCCATAGCAGCATGAGAGTAAAATTTTCTGCCATCTTTAAAACCATCAAAAACTGAACGAGGCATAATGCCATAATCCTTGTAAATACGTGTAACAGCATTACTTTCAGAACCTTCGCTAAATACAGATGTGCCTCTGGATTTTACAAAACCTTTGGCTTTCTCTACATATTCCCAATAGGCAGTGAACATTTCAGAGAGCTTTACTTTTTTCTTGTGTAGGCGATATACTTCTGACTCAAAGAAAGAAGTTGTGGAAAAATCCCAGCAAGTGCCTGTGTTCCCCTGAGAGGTCGTTGGTTGATGCCAATAGGTATGTTTTTTATAATCACTAATTTTGTTTGGAAAACTCATTCCCGACTGATCCATCTCGAAATACTTCTCTTTCTTTTGCGCTTTCTTCTCCTTGGCAATATGCCGTACATCCTTTAAGATAAAATTCTGATAATAGCCCGGCTTATACTCCTTAAAAGTTGCTTTGTCTTTGGATTGTCCAAAAATTTGTATTGTAGGCAATAGGCTGATTACCATCAATGCTAATATTATTTTCTTCATCTGATGAAATGATTTATTGGTTTATATTAAATAAATTGAGACCCAAAAGTACGGTTTTAATTCTATTTTTATGATATTGATTTGTTTAAAACAATAAAAAAAGTGATTTTTTGGGGAAATATCATATTTATTTATGAATTGGATTATTATTTTGTCTTATCCTAAAAATAAATTGTTATAGATTAAATATATTTCTGTTTTTTTGTATAAATTAAGAG
>WGCS01000153.1 GCA_015493685.1 Bacteroidales bacterium | reverse complement strand
GGGGAACGTTTTGTCATTGTCATGCTTCGATACGATTCTGTATTTAAATATCTCCTGGCGCCTGCGGCTTGATTCTGTTGATGACCGCAGAATCACTCAGTCTGACAAAGGAACCTTTTGTTGTTGTCATGCTTCGATACGATTCTGTGATGTGGTTTTTTGTTGGCGCCTGCGGCTTGATTCAGTTGATGACCGCAGAATCACTCAGTCTGACAAGGGGAACCTTTTGTTGTTGTCATGCTTCGATACGATTCTGTGATAAAGTTTCCTATTGGCGCCTGCGGCTTGATTCTGTTGATGACCGCAGAATCACTCAGTCTGACAAGGGGGAACCTTTTGTCGTTGTCATGCTTCGATACGATTCTGCGATGTGGTTTCCTATTGGCGCCTGCGGCTTGATTCAGTTGATGACCGCAGAATCACTCAGTCTGACAAGGGAAACCTTTTGTTTTTGTCATGCTTCGATACGATTCTGCATTTTAATGTCTCCTGACACCTGCGGCTTGATTCAGTTGATGGCTGCAGAATCACTCAGTCTGACAAGGGAGAACGTTTTGTTTTTGTCATGCTTCGATACGATTCTGCGATGTAGTTTCCTGTTGGCGCCTGCGGCTTGATATAATTTATGGCTGCAGAATCACTCAGTCTGACAAGGGGAACGTTTTGTCTTTGTCATGCTTCGATACGATTCTGCGATGAGGTTTTTTGTTGGCGCCTGCGGTTTGATTCAGTTGCTGACTGCAGAATCACTCAGTCTGACAAGGGAAATGTATCGAAGCGTGACTACTTCACAAACCTCCTTACTACTGATTTATCTTTTGAACGGATGCTAATTGAATAGCTGCCTTGATTGAGGTCGAAAATGGAAATAGAAATTTGATTTAAACCATTGATTGCATTATATTTATAGGTTTTAAGTATGCGGCCATTGATATCCATGATGCTAAACTCAAGTGCTTGAGCATAGGGTAGGATTACATCCAAAATAACAATATCTTGGGCAGGATTCGGGTAGGGAGTTCCTATCCAAAATTGATTGTTGATGTCTTTACAGCGACTATTATTTGAAGGATTTTCATCAGCCTGGGGTGCATTTTGGGGTAAATCAACGGCAATACAGAAAAATTTTAGCTGCTGCTTACTTGGAAATTTTGCACTAGAAGAAAATGTATAACTCATAGATTGTCCGGATAATAGATTTCCTTTCCATGTTTCAGCAATCTCCATTCCTGAATTATACTTGGCTTTGATTAGCAATTCTTTTAGATTTTGCTTGCCATAATTGCTAATAATGCAAGAATAGGAAATATAACCATTGTTTATTTGAGCCACTACGTCAGTCATCGCCACATCTATTGCTGCATAAATTGCATAAATAGGGTGAGAAACCGCATCCCAACAGCCGAACTCATTGGTGGTAGTTAGTAATGGGTGGTAAATTGCTGAATCAATGTAAGTATGAATAGGTGATTGGATGATTGATTGATTGTTGTCGTCGAAATCCCAGAGGTATGACAGTGTGTTTTGTGTTTGTTGTTGATTTGTTGATTTGTTGATGAACTGCACCTCAAGGGGTGGCAATCCATATTCTTTGTCAGTGGTGAAAGCAGCAATAGGTCTTGGGTGAGACTTAACTTCCTTTGATATAGTTGATTCACAGCCGGCGCTAGAAATTACTTTTAGATTAATATTATGTAAGAATGTATCGGCAAATACTATTTGCGAACTCTTTTGAAAAGGAGATTGAATTATTGACGATGGACTATTTGTCTGCTCTGTCCAATGCCAGCCAATTATACTATCATTGGATATGCTACTATTGTCGTAAAACATAGAATTAACATCAACACATATTGTATCATAAGTAAAGGCAGGAACAGGAAATTCATGCACCTGAACTAATTTGGTAATGGTATCCCAGCAGCCGTTGATGGCGGTAACTTGTAATTTAGTGGGATAAAAGCCTGAAGAAGGGAAGAGATGAGAGGTTGAGGTTGAGGTTGAGGATGAGGTTGAGAAAGTCCATAGCCATGATTGTATGGGATTATAAGGAAGGGTGGATGAATTATCTGCAAAGCTAGTTGCTGTTCCTTCACAAACTTCTGAATTAATAAAATCAGCCAAAGGACTAGATTTTATATTGACTTGATGTGATATTGAGTCGGTGCATGAAAATACATCCGTAACTCTAAGAACTGTGTTATAATTTCCGGCTTGATTGTAGATATATGTTTGTTGTTTGTTGTTTGTTGTTTGTTGAGCCGTATCACCATTACCAAAATTCCAGTAGAATGAAGTTAATGAATCCGTATGCTGTGTTAGATTATCAAAAGTAATCTCCAAATTCTGACAGCCAGTGAGGGGATAGAAATCAGGCTCAGGCAATGGACGCACATATACATTACGATAAGCGTAGTTGGCGCAGTTTGAATCCGTAGAAACGGTTAGTTTGGCGGTATATTGACCACTATCGGGGTAGAGGTGGTTAACAGGTTGGGAAGTTTGGAGGTTTAGAGGTTGGGATGTATCACCAAAAGACCATTCCCAATTGATAAGATTGGATTGGTCGAGGGACTGGGATGAATCTATAAATAGCGTGCTGTCGAGGAAGCAAACGGTATCGGCAGAGAAGGCCACATAGGGCGTAATGCCGTGGATGCTCACATTAATGGTATCTTTTGCGATGCAGCTGAGGGTATCTTTAACAATAAGTGAGTATGTGCCGGCGGTATTTATTTGCAATAGGCTATCGGTAGAGCCGGTATTCCAAAGGAAGGAATCTGCCTCGTTGGCACCGACCTCCAGACCGATTTTATCTCCGGAGCAGAGGGATTTGTTGGGGCCGAGGGTGGCTTGAACCTCAAAGCTATCTACCAACACCTGAACGCTATCTGTTATAAAGCAGCCAAGGGTATCCGATATTTTCAGACTATAAGTGTCTTGAAGACTCGTTTGAAGAACACTGTCTGTTGAGATAGTTTGTCCTTGGGAGTTACGCCAGTTAAAGCTTAGGAAGTTTAGAGGTTTAGAAGTTAGGTTTACTTCCACATTTGATAATTCTCCTAAACAAACCACCGTATCTCTTAAATTAGGCCGCCCCACCAAATCATACACATAAACCGAATCCCGCATAATATCTCCATACAAATTAGGGACCTCACACCAATACCAGCCGGTGTCTTCTTTGGTAATACTTATGCTCCGTGTGGTATCTCCTGTGGACCAGTTGTAACTTTCGTACATATCCGTAGTGCTAAGCGTGGTATCACAGAAACCGTAGCGGCGTAGGATATTTTGACCTAGGTTTACGGGGGGGGTGTATTTGTCTAGAAGGTATTTGTTAACGAGTTGGATTTCAGCGGAGTCTAGGGGTTTGGCATAGTCTATTATTTCGAAGACTTGGCCGTTGAAGGGTTGGGAAATGTTTGTGCCGTTTGATGTGCGACCACCGATGGCATAATGAGATATGGAATCAATATATAAAGGCGCTAAAGCCTGACTTGATAAATTAGCATTGCTATATGCCATTGCCAAAGAATTATTAATAATAATACTAGATATCTTTATACCGCCATAACTACCAGATAGGTTTTTTAAGGTATAAGACAATCCATTTCCTACCCAATATCTAATCCTTGTATTATAATATGAAAATTCTAAAAACTTGTATGAATATTGGCCTAAATCAAAGTTAACAAAAGCATTATTATATCCACTTTGATATTGATTATCTAACAATAGAAATAAGCTCCTGTTCTTATTATCAGGTTTACACAAAGAGTATTGACCTGTAAGAATATAATTACCAGAAAGAAAGCTAACTGCTGAATAACTGCCAATAATGGAATCCCTAAAAATAGGTTGCTTAATGCTCGCACTTTGGCCTGCATTATAATTATTACCACTTAAATCATTCCAAAGTGATACCTTACCAAACGCATCTTTTGTAATCCCTGTATCAGCTGCTAGCCATAAAACCAAACTGTCAAGAGATTTAGGAGAAAAAATGGTGAATTTTGAAGAAGAAGAGAAAGGAAGAGAGGGAGAGGAAGAGAGAGGGAACGGTTTTACTCTTGTATAATAAGAGCCATAAGATAAACTAACATTTAATCTGCTGATTTCTATTTGTAAAGAATCTAGGATAATATTTTGAAATAAACTATCTGTAGCAATTTGAAGTTGATACGAAGAGGCTGATGGGTTTTCATCCCATAGGATACAAATGGCTGTATCGGAAATAATTTGGTTGTTTTTGGGATATACAATACCAAATGTTTGGGCATTGAGAACTCCAAAAAAAAAAGAAAAAATAAAAGCGAGTATTAACCTCATTTATATAATCAATTTACTTTGCTAAAATAATGATAATTGTTTTTATATTGCATATAAACATCCAGCGCTATCTATTTTCAAACCCATCTAATTCAAAAAGAGAAATTTAATCACTACAATATTTGTAAAAGGCTACCAATTAAGCCCATTATATTTTTGATGATTCATATATTCCTCAATATGGGCAAGATCGATAATAATTTTTTCATCATCAATATTTAACTTTGAAAATTCTTTTTCTTTATTAGTAAAAACGATTATTTCCGCCCATGATAAAGCTTGCTGAATATCTGTAGTTAACAACTTGGCTATATGAGGAAGTTTCTCCATAATAAAACTTTTATTTTTGCCTACTAATTTTGAAAGATGTACATTCTTATCAATTATTTTAACATCATAACCTTTTCCAGATAAAGATTGAATCACATCAATAATTGGACTATATCTCAAATCATCTGTGCCCGGTTTAAAACTAATACCCAATATTAAAATTCTTTTCTTGTTTTTACTTTCAATTAGGTTCAATGCTAATTCTTTTTGGAAAGAATTACTCTTATCAATTGAGTTTAAAACCGGCGTATCCAAATAATAATCATGGGAAAGTGTTTGTAATGCTTTTAAATCTTTTGGGAGACACGATCCTCCGTAAGCAAATCCTGGCTTAAAATAGTAAGTAGAGATATTAAGTTGCTTATCCATACCGAACAACCTCATCACTTCATGGGAGTCAATATTGAGTTTTTTACAGATATTACCTACTTCATTGGCAAATGTAATTTTCAAAGCATGAAATGAATTATTAACATATTTAATCATTTCAGCAACTTTAATACCCACTTTTTCTATTGGACCATTTAACTCTTTATACAAAGACTCCATCATATCCAAGCCTTTTTCGCTATCGCTACCTAAAACAGTTACAGGAGGGTTGTAATAATCCTTAACTGCGGTTCCTTCTCTGAGAAATTCAGGATTTGAAACTACTGCAAAATCTTCGTTTCTTTTTTTGCCGGATATTTCTTCAACTATTTTCCCATATTTTTCATTAGTACCCGGCATTACAGTAGATCTGATTGCGATAGTATGAAATCCTTTTTTGTTTTTTAAGACTTCTCCTATTTGAGCAGCTGTGTTAAAAATATATGTTAAATCAAGATGACCTTCTGCCGAAGAAGGCGTCCCAACGCATATTATTGATACATCCGTACTTTCAACAGCTTTACGAAAATCTTTTGTTGCATTAATTTTTCCTTCATTGAAGCTTTTCTCAATAATGGCATCAATATCTTTTTCAATAATAGTAGGCTTACCACTATTGATTAAATCAACTTTGATATCAACAACATCAACACCAACAACACGATGACCATTGTTAGCCAAACAACCCAAGCTAACACATCCTACATAACCTAATCCAAAAATCGAAATTTCCATATTTATACTTATTTATATTTATTTATTAATTGTAAAATTAATTCTGACACATCTTCCCATTCATTCTTTAGTTGTATTCTGAATTCTTCCTGATCCAATTTAAAATAATCTAACTTCTTAATAAAATTTAAACTCTCATTTATGTCCATTTTAAATAATATTTTTTTGTCAATTAATATATTATTAGCAGGCATATCCCTGTTTCCTAAGTAAATTGAAGGAACACCCAACATTCCTCCTTCCCTCGCCATACTATCACCACTTGAAACAACCAATTTTGAATAATACATTATTGAATGAATATCAGATACAGGCTCTTCTAAAATAATACAGTTGTCAGGAAATAAATCTTTAATAGCTTTATCCTCAAGAGAAACAACTATTTTAATGTTTTTATCTAACTGTTTAATAAGAGATAATGCCAGATTCCTTTCCTGTCCAATATAATTACTTGTATTTGTGACAACCTCACGTATAAAAATATATTTCTTCCTTTCTAGGCCATATTCTTGTAATACTTTCTTTGATGGAGAAAAATACTTTGGTGAAAGATAAGCCCATTCTTTTAAAGCTTTAAAATTTTTTGCTTTACCATATTTTTTATTAAACAAAGGCAAATAAAAGTCTTTTGTTGAAAAGTTGAGAATTTTAACAACAAACCCTCTGGGATCATCCATGACCGAAAAGTTTGGAATTCCCAAGATTCTTGCAATAAAATTTGCCTGATAAGATGCCGTAGCAACCACTTGATAATTCTTTTTCTTTAGAAGCCTGAATAATTGATATAGTCTGGGCAAAACAATTCTAAAAGCCAAGGATAATCGGCCATGATTCTTTTTATAGTCACCGAAAATATATAAATTATATTCGGGGCACTCCTTTTTAATGATAGAAACTAATTTCCCTCTGTTTACACAACATAAATCAACATCATTAGGGTTAAAACTTTTTATCACATTTTTAAAAAGGTTATATTGTGGTATATGGTATATATCTATTAAAATTTTCATATAAATGTCATTTATCAATAAATTTTCTAAACCAAAGCTCTAAATTTATCCATTTCCAGATCTCTTTTGATAAATCCATCTCGCCAGAAAGATGTTTTTTATATTGTTTTAATGCAATAGCTGCATCGAAATATCCTCTGCCTCTAAAACTATCAGAATTTAATAGTTCCTTTATGTATTTTTCAAATTCCGGAGAACGAAACCATTTATCCCTGGGATTGGAGAATCCTTTTTTATCTTTTCTGTTTGTGATTTTTGGGGGTAAAATATCTTTTACTGCTTCTCTTAAAATGTGCTTGGTTTCACCTTTATGTATTTTTTGATGGGAAGGCGTGTTTAATGTTGCTTCCACCAATCTGTAATCTAAAAAAGGCACCCTGGACTCTATAGAAAAATGCATGGCGTTCAAATCTTCCCAACGGAGCAAGTGCTCCAGTTTATATTCAAAATGACGGTATAATAAATCATTTAAATTCTTTGGATTATACAACATTTTATTGATGCCAAAATTTCCTTTTTGACTTCGAGCAAAAGCTTTGGATACTGAAGGAAAAAGATTAGCGTTTACTTTTACCTGTATTGATGCTGGTAAGGCATAGTAAACAGCATACTTGATGGAATTAATACTCTTATGCTTTTTGATATATTCTATATTTTCTGACATAAGTTTACCCCACTTAAGATTTTTTAATAACTCCAAATAATAACTGCCGAAAAAATAATGATAACCTGCCAGTTGTTCATCAGCGCCCTGACCATCCAATGTAACTGTAACATGTTTAGAGGCAAGTTCCATCACCTTGTACTGGGCGTAGGGACCAATATCAGGAACAGGTTCATTGTGCGCATAAATAAATTTCTCGAAATCATTATAAAAAGTAATTGCATCGGGATAAATATAATGCATGTTTTTAACCATACTTTCGAATTCATCAATAAAGCCACTTTCATCTGAGGGCTCACCCTTACCATACACCGCTGAGAATGTATTTAACTCTAACAAGCCAAAATCTTTAATTAAAGAAGACACAATAGAAGAAGAATCTATCCCACCACTTAGAGATACCCCCACAGGAACATCAGCCCGTAATCTTAACTTCAACGACTCTTTAAAAAGTTCACGATATTCTTCCGGACTTATTACTTTGGTTGAGGTGCTTATTCTAGATTTTAAATCATACCAGCGACTGAACTTTACTTCATTCGTTGAAGAAATGGTAAAATAATAACCATGTTGTAGTTTTTTAATATCTTTAAAAAAAGTCTCTTCGGTATGGTCTGTTCTGTTATAGAGTAAATAATCATAAATGATTTTATCGTTTGCTTCTCTTTTTACCAAAGGAAGGATTGACTTAATCTCAGAAGCAAAAATAAATTGATCTTTATCTTTATAATAATAAAAAGGTTTTATTCCGTAACGGTCTCTTGCACCAAAAAGTTCTTTGGTTAAGTTATCATAGATTACAAAAGCAAACATACCATTGAATTTATCTAGACAATCTTTACCCCATTCCCGATAAGCATTTAAAACAACCTCGGTATCTGTACCAGTCAGGAAACTATATTTATGTTTTAATTCTTCCTTAATTTCGACGTAATTATATACTTCTCCGTTAAAAATGATAACAAAGCGGTTGTCATCGCTTATCATGGGTTGATGGCCGGCAGAACTCAGATCCAATATGCTAAGCCGGACAAAACCCAGACCAACATTATCTCTGATAAATACACCTTCATCATCAGGCCCGCGATGCTTCATCTTTTGCATCATTAACCTGATTGATTGTTCCTCAACCGGTTTGCCGTGAAAATTTATTATTCCTGATATTCCGCACATTAGTTTTTCAAAACTTTTTCGTAAATACTAATAATTTTTTTAGCAACAGTTTCAGAATCTAAGCCCAATTCTACCAACCTTTCCCTACCTTTGGTTCGTCCTTTTGTTTTGGCAAACTCCAATGCCATTTTAATTTTGTCCGCTACATCTTCCGGTTCAAAAGTAGTTATATAACATCCTTCCGTATTGCCTATCACCTCTTCTACATCCCCCACATCAGTTGAAACTATTGGAATATTGCAGGCCATTGCTTCTTTAATAACATTGGGAGAACCTTCATGATAAGAAGTCAGGACAATAAGAGTTGATGCGTTGAAGTAAAAAGGCACTATTTCGTTTGACGTATTATCAAATGATAAAATTTCAATATTGGGCTGATTCAATAAATCTTTAGCTTTTATAAATAGTGAGTAGTTTTTCTCCGGCCTGTTTTTATTTGCTGGGAAGAGAACATAATTAATAGAATTATCAAAGCCTAACTTATCTATTGCTTTATCTTTTAAAATTGGTCTGAATTTATTAAAATTAACACCATTAGGAATAATTTCAAATTTATTGAGTTTTTTACTCATTTCTATTGACTTTACTATATTATAAGTCGCTATTTTTGATATTAAGTATGATAAAATTACTTGAAGTTTACCTTTAATAGTATAAGTACTATCATGCTTTTGACTCCCGAGCAAGTCATCCCCCATAAAAGAGATAACTAAATTTTTTGCGCCTGCTAATATTGCAACAAAAGCAGACATAGAATAATGTGCATGAACAATATCAAACTTTTTCTTTTTAATAAGTTTCCTTAATGGTATAATGTTTTTTAAATAACCTTTAAATCCTTTCCCTTTAATGGTAAAAAAAGTTAAATCAATATTCTTATTTATTAAAGACTCTCCTTGATTTTTAACTATTGGAGATATGCCAACCTTTGAATTTCCACTACTTACAAATAAAACTTTCATTATAACTTCAATGATTTATCAAGCATAATTAGCCCCCAAATAAAATTTCCATTATCCTTTGCTCCGCTATTATTCTCCTTTAGAATATTCTCTATTGCAGAATTATCAAGTATTTGTTTAACTTTAGATAAATTCATTTCTAATTTAGAATTAAATGATTCATCTTTAAACCATTCCCTTAACGAAATACCAAATCCTTTTTTGGGGGCCTTTAACAAAGAATTCGGCAAGATTTTACCAATAGTATTTCTTAAAATTGAATTCCATTCTTTAGAAACCTATATTAATATTCGTTATTATTAAAGTCAATAGTAACTAATATTCTACGCATAGGAATATTTCTGGATAAAACACTTTTAAACATTATTTACAAATTCATCCAGGTTCTTTGAAATATTCCGATAATTGAGATGGTTATCCATCCATATATAAGCATTTTTGGCTATTTCTGTACCCAGATTTTTATCCAAGATTAAAGCCTCAAAACCACTTACAATATCAGCAATATTTTCAGGCTCGACGAGCACTACATGTTCCTTATTCTTAAAATATTTAGGAATATCCCCCACATTCGTCACGACAACAGGTTTTTTACAAGCAAAATATTCTCCTAGTTTTGTTGGGAATCCAGCTTCTGCAAAACGACCATTCGGTCTTGTTAATGCGAGTATTTGGCATGCATTTAAAAATGATGGAATTTCACTAAATGATACTAATCCCGTAAATGTTATATTTCTAATTGAACCATTCTCTTTTGCTAATTTTTTAAGTTCCGGGATTAATGTTTGTCCATTGGTAATATCTCCAATAATTAATAAATGAAGATTATCATGTTTTTTATTCAACTCGCTAAAACTATTTATTAAGTCTTTGGCGCCATCTTTTCTTGTTGGAGTTCCAACATATCCAATTGTTAATTTACCAGGCCTAAAAGGCTTAATACCCTTCAACTTAAAAATAGATGGATCCATTGCATTTGGTAATACTAATATTTTTGCTTGTTTATTTAATTCATTGGAAATATAATCTTTTAAAAAATGTGACGCAACAATATAT
>WGCS01000152.1 GCA_015493685.1 Bacteroidales bacterium | reverse complement strand
TAATCTTTATTATAAGTAGGCTGTCTCCTTTAACTAAACTTAATATTTTTATGTTAGTTTATATCGATAAAAATATTATTTTTACCATATTAAATTGAAAGTAATAAGAATTCGTTACTTTAAGTGGTTACTTGAATGTCTATTTTTAAAAGTAATAGCCTTTTTTTTTGTGCTATACTAATCTGTTTTTTGGGGATTAGTAAGTTTTTGTTGAAGAGAAAGGTATTGCAGTATAATAATAGTTCTTTTTAAGTAATTGATAAATAAACAATTTTTTCAATCCCTTAATTCTAGAAATTATGAAAAGTATTATTAAACTAATTCAAGGAAAAGACAAGAAACTCAGAGAGTCTTATGCCAAAAAAGAATATAGAAATATAGAAAAAGTACTTGTTGATTTAGAAGATCAGCATAGAGTTATTAAAGATCAGCTAAGAGAGATAAATTATCTATTGGGTTTGATCGATAAGCATAATATCGAAGCAGTACCATTGGGTGATGGTGATATTGATAGTAGTTCGACAGAACGTATCAATGATTTAAAGATTGCTTTTGAGAAATACCATAGTAAAAAATATGATGAGCTTTCGGTTGACGATATGGAATTCTTAAGAACAGAAAAGTCAAAGCTAATTCAAGAGCGTGATCGCTTAAATATGGATAATAAGCATATCAATGGTATTATTGCTAAAACCAATGCTTTCCTTATGGATGTGAGAGATCAATTATGTAAAGAATACACTAAAGGGGAAACAATTGATGAAGTTGGTCTGAAATTGAAGGAACATTTTAAAGATGAATTTAATTCAGAAACCACCTACGAAATGGGCTGGAATAAAATTATAGGATTTTTGGAAGACACCTATTCTATTAATAGAGTTCATGCCAAAAAATTATTTGATATTTTGGAGCAAAGTAAAGTGGTTGATTATGTGATTGATACTTCTAATTTTTATGTATTCCCTAATTATGAGGATTTTGCAGATTTTACTAATATCAATTATGCTCCATTATTTGGTACTTGGAAAATTAATGCTTAAAACAGTAAAACTAGTTTAAACCTATTCCCATTTGAGGATTTAAGACTCTTCAAATGGGTATTTTTTACTTACTTAAAATTTAAAATCTTATGAAAATTGCTAAAAATTGGTGGCTACTCACCATCACCGGAACATTACTTACCCTATTAGGCTTCTGGGTTTACAGTAATCCGGTAGAAAACTATGTTACCCTGAGTGTTTTGTTCAGTGTTATTATACTGATTGTTGGTATTTTTGAAATCACCTTTGCGATCACTAATAGTCAAACAATCAAAGGCTGGGGCTGGATGCTTACTTCTGGATTTTTCGATGTGTTGATAGGGTCTATATTGATGACTTACGAAAATATTACCATGGAGATACTTCCTTTTATTTTTGGCATTTGGCTGATTTTTAGAGGATCATCTCAGTTTGGACGAGGCATACTACTCAAAGAAGCTCATCTTAAAAATTGGGGTTGGCCTATCTTTGGTGGTGTATTTATCGTATTATTCGGCTTGCTGGTGATATTTAATCCTGTTTTTGGCGCATTGAATATTGTTATTTGGACTGCCTTATCACTAATTCTTTTGGGTGTATTTACTGTTGTATTTTCCTTTATTATCAAGAAGTTAAACAATTAATACTCTTTTGTTATGATTAAACAACTCGATTCAGAATATAAAGATACATTGCTATATGAACTTGATGGGGAAATTACCAAAGAGGATGTTGATATTATTGGTGAAGGAATTGAATTTACTGTAAAGGAATTTGATAAGGTAAATTTAATGCTCTGTATTAATATTTCAGGACAGAGTTTCTCTGCTTTGGCAGAAGAGCTTAAGTTGGGGATGAAAAATTGGAATAATATTCATAAAATCGCCTATCTTTCTGATAAAAAACAATTGGATGCCTTGGTAAAGTTGGATAATATATTTACAAAATTCGAAGAGAAATACTTCGATGTGGATGATATCGCCAATGCTTGGGATTGGATTATTAAATAGAAATTTTTTTAAAAAACAATATATTTTATGAGCACAAATAAAAACAATACTAAGGGATCTTTTAAGAGAGGAATTTTGCTATTCTTCCTATATACTATTTTATATTTAGCCATGTTTTTCTTGATAGACTATTATGGTTATTATGATATTAATATTTATTGGTTATCTATTCTGTCTGTTGTTCTGGGTCTTGCCACAGCAATAGGGCATATAAAAGCCGGTGGAAGAAATAGAATCGATGATATGGCAGATGAGCTATAGCTGTTATCGATATTTATTTACTGATGAGGCTGCCTGTTCATGGCAGCCTTATTTTTTTATTGGAACATTTTGTAGTAGTGTCGAAAGCCTAAAAAGGGAGTATGGCATAGTGAATAAACGTAAGTACGATGCAAGAATAAAATATATCCTCCTATTTATAGGACAATAGTGCTGATAAATGTAGAATAAGAGAAAAATATCGGCTTATGTAATGAAATTAAACAAGCAAATAGATAATACTAATGATATTTATTTCGGATATTTTGTTGCAGTTAAATAAATACTTAGTTGGATTAACAAATTTTAGCACAATGGGAGTGTCATTTTTATTATTTTAGCCAACGCATTTTTTTGTGCGTGTTTTTAATAAAATACTATGGCTAAGCAGGAGGATAAATTTACAAAACGTCGATTGGGGGCATCCTATATTAGTTCGGTAATAAGCATTACTCTGGTGCTCTTTGTGCTTGGTTTCTTTGGGCTTATTGTATTGCAATCCAATATGATAAGTAAGCACGTAAAAGAAAATATTCAGGTGGATGTTTTTATGAAGAAAAATGCTAAAGAAGCTGAGATTTTAAGGTTGCAGAAGGAATTAGATGCCACTGATGGGGTGAAATACACTCATTATATTTCAGCAGAGAAGGCCAAAGATATCTACAAAAAGGAAATAGGAGAAGATTTTGTTCAATTCCTCGATGGAAATAATCCATTGCATGCAAGTATCGAAATTCATCTTAACGCTACTTATGCCAATGTAGCTAACCTCAAAAAACTTGCTTCCAAAATTCAGCAACGTGATATTGTGGAAGATGTACGATTCTATGAAGATTATGTGGAGAAGATAAATCGAAATATTGCAAGAATAACCATCTTCTTTATGATTATTAGTGGGCTGTTGCTCCTAATATCCATTGTACTTATTAATAATACCATCCGTTTGTCGGTATATGCTAACCGATTTATTATTCGAAGTATGCAGCTTATTGGTGCCTCACAACGATTTATCCGTCGACCTTTTATCTGGCGAGGTATTGTTCAGGGAATAATTAGTGCTATTATTAGCATTGCACTATTAATAAGTTTGCTATACAAGCTAAATCAGTATTATCCCGATTTGGTAAGCTTTAATAACATAGACCTTTACCTGCTTCTGTTTGCAGCTATTCTTTTTCTGGGAATTATTATTTCATGGTGGTCGAGTAGTTTATCAGTACGCAGATATTTAAGAATGAAAATTGACAATTTATATTTATCTTAAAAAATTATTCAAATGTCGAATACAAATAGCGAAGAACATTTAGACTTTCCTTTCAGTAAGAAAAACTATATCTATATGATTATAGGAGTATTACTAATTATTTTGGGTTTGGTACTTTTAAGTGGTGGAGGATCCCAAGACCCCAATGTATTTAATCCTGATATTTTTGACGCCAGACGTCTTGTTGTAGCTCCTTTGGTGATGCTCTCAGGCTTTTTTCTGGAAGTATTTGCAATTATGTATCAGGATAAAAAGAGAAAATAGTGAGTTGGATTCATGCTTTAATTATTGCCATAGTTGAAGGAATTACTGAATTTCTTCCTGTTTCGTCCACAGGGCACATGATTATTACTGAGGGTATATTGGGAATGAAGAGTAATGATTTTACTCAAGCGTTTCTTATTAACATTCAGTTTGGAGCAATACTCTCAGTAGTGGTACTCTATTGGAAACGTTTTTTCCAATCCTTTAAATTTTATTATAAACTTTTTGTAGCCTTCTTACCGGCCGCTGTATTTGGTTTACTGCTTAACGATTACATCGATAGTCTTTTGGAAAGTGTTTACGTTGTTGCAATTATGCTTGTGCTGGGAGGTATCGTCTTGGTTTTTATAGACCGTTGGTTTAAGGATACCGAAAATGTTCCCGAAAGAGAAATGAGCTACCTTGATGCCTTAAAGATAGGATTCTTTCAAGTAATTGCTATGATTCCTGGTGTCTCGCGTTCGGCAGCTACTATTATTGGTGGTATGACTCAGAAGTATTCAAAGAAGCAAGCTGCTGAATTCTCTTTTTTCCTCGCAGTGCCAACTATGTTTGCCGCTTCAGCATACAAATTGCTTAAAAACTATCATGCTATTAATAGCGATAATATTAGTATTTTAATCTTTGGTAATGTAATTGCTTTTTTGGTAGCCTTAGTCGCCATTAAATCGTTTATCTCTTTTCTTACAAAACATGGATTCGCTATTTTTGGTTATTATCGAATTCTGGTGGGAGTAGTAATTATTGTGTTGTATTATTTTGGCGTAAATTTAAGTATTAGCTAATGAGTTTTGATTTTGTAAAAGGAGAAGTACTTCTTGTGGATAAAGAAGCTGGGTGGACTTCCTTTGATGTGGTTAAAAGCATTCGTGGTAGTTTGCAAAAAACCCATCAGTTGAAAAGGTTTAAAGTAGGGCATGCAGGTACATTAGATCCGTTGGCAACAGGCTTGCTACTGATTTGTACCGGCAAAGCAACTAAAACCATTGACTCGCTTCAAGCTCAGGAGAAAATTTATACAGGAAGCATTATCCTGGGGGCAACAACTCCCAGCTTTGATAAAGAGACAGAGGAGGACAAACACTACCCCATTGACCATATCAATGATGATTTAATTAGAACTGTAGCAAGCTCCTTTGAGGGAGAAATAGATCAGACTCCGCCCGTGTATTCTGCAATCAAAATCAACGGAAGAAGGGCTTATGAATATGCCCGTAAGCAAGAAGAGGTGGCTATAAAATCAAGAAAAGTACATATATTTTATTTTAAAATCACTAATATTGAAATGCCTAAAGTCTTCTTTGAGGTAAAATGTTCCAAGGGAACTTATATCCGCTCGCTGGCAAGAGATTTTGGTCACGCGCTCAATAGTGGTGCCTATTTGGGAGGTTTACGAAGAACACATATTGGTAATTTTTCAGTGGATAATGCCCTTAATGTTAATGCAATAAAAGAGCTTATTCATAGCCAGAAAATCCACTTAAACTCAACGAAATAAAAAAAACGCCAAAAGGCTTGACATAGGGGGTACTAATGTAGTATCTTTGCAAGCCTTTTTTTACCATATTTTTAGGTATTAATTATTTGTATAACCAATAGAAATCTCAATGAAACTATCACAGTTTAAATTTGATTTACCCTCAGAATTAATTGCCAGCCATCCCAAAGAGAATCGTGATGATAGCCGCCTTATGGTGGTAAACCGTAAGACTGGTGAAATAACACATCACCAGTTTAAAGAGCTAATTAACTTCTTCGATGATGGAGATGTGTTTGTAACCAATAATACTAAAGTCTTTCCTGCGCGTTTATATGGTTTTAAAGAAAAAACCGGAGCGCAAATCGAAGTGTTTTTATTAAGAGAATTAAACAAAGATACCCGCCTATGGGATGTTTTGGTTAATCCTGCCCGAAAGATAAGAATTGGGAATAAACTGTATTTTGGTGAGGACGATGAGCTTGTTGCTGAGGTGATTGACAATACCACTTCCCGTGGCCGTACGCTTAGATTCTTGTTCGATGGTTCTTACGATGAGTTTAAGAAGACTATTGAAATCCTCGGGGAAACCCCACTTCCTTTGACAAGAAAAGTGGAACCTGTTGATAAAGAACGTTATCAAACTATCTATGCACGCGAGGAAGGTGGCGTGGCAGCACCAACAGCAGGTATGCATTTTAGTCGAGAGCTGATAAAGCGTTTTGAACTTAAAGGAATTGATTTTAAAGAGCTAACTTTGCATACCGGTTTGGGTAACTTCCGCCATATTGAGGTGGAGGACCTGTCTAAACATAAAATGGATTCGGAACAAGTTAATATCACACAAGATACTGTAAATGCGGTAAATATGGCTAAGGCAAATCATAAAAATGTGGTTGCTATCGGTACTACTGTAATGAAAGCAATGGAAGCTTCAGTAACTATTTCACAAGAGCTAAAGCCGTTTCATGGTTGGACAAATAAATTTATTTTTCCTCCTTATGAATTTAATATTGCCAATGCGATGGTTACTAATTTTCATTTGCCAAAATCACCTATGATGATGCTTTCCGCAGCGTTTTGCGGTTATGATCTTCTTAAAGAGGCTTATAGAGTTGCTATTAAAGAAAACTATCAGTTCTTTACCTATGGTGATGCAATGCTGATTATTTAATTTTTTTAGAAGTATTAATAATACAATAGCCATAAGTTTATGAAATTTCTGTCCCTCGGTTGATGATTGATCGAACATGAACTATTCTTAACTTATGGCTTTTTCTTTACTTCTATTTGCCCCAACAGATATTGAAGACTTATTTCTTATAAATATTTTACTATGAGAACTTTTGCAGTAATTTTAGCCGGTGGAATTGGGCTTAGAATGGAAAGCGAAATTCCAAAACAGTTTATTCCCTTGGCAGGGAAACCCGTGATTATGCATACTATCTCTAATTTTAGAAAGTTTGATTCTAAATTGGAGATAATCGTTGTCTTACCTGAGGAACATGTGGATCTGTGGAAAGAATTATGCAATGAGTTTCGTTTTGAAATTGAACATACCATTATCAGAGGAGGCAAAGAACGATTTCATTCTGTGAAAAATGCACTCGATATTATTCCCGATAATTGTTTGGTGATGATTCACGATGGAGTTAGGCCATTGGTAAGTCATAGAAGTATCGACAGGGTGAGGCAAAAAGCCATCGAAAAGGGTAATGCCATTCCTTTTGTTGATATTAATGAGTCGATTCGCAAAGTTGGTAAAGACAAAAGTAAAGCGGTAAAAAGAGAACAATTTAAAATTATTCAAACTCCCCAGGCCTTTATCTCACAAGATATTAAATTGGCTTACCAACAAAAATATAAAAAATCGTTTACCGATGACGCTAGTGTTTACGAAGGGTTAGGCAATAAAGTAGAGCTTGTTTTGGGTAATAATAAGAATATTAAAATTACTCGACCCATCGATTTAATTATTGCAGAACGTTTGCTTCAAGAGATGTAAGCAGTTTTTTTTATTCTACAAAAAAAATTCCTCCGGCATCTAATAATGGACCATTATAAAGCTCCTTGATAGTATAACCGCTTTTTTTGCAATAGCTGCGTATTTCATTGCCTTGTGAATGCCGGTCTAAATTTCCTAATACATAAAGACAGCGATTGTTTATTCCCATACATCCTCCTATAAAACCATACTTATGGCCGGGAAGTACTATTTCTTTCGTATTGATATAGAGGCTATTATAATGTGATTTATGTACCGTAATCTCAGAAGTTATTATATTATCTTGATTGAGAATAAGGCTGTTGCATCGGGCATAAGCTTGTGGACTTTCTATCCATTTCTTTCCTTGGGCTTCTCGAATGATCTTTGGATCGGCATATTTTGCACAACCGATAAAAAGTCCTGCATTAGCCGATATGTTGTACGCTGTTGTTGATGGGTAGCTTTTTCCTATTATGCTTTCACCAACACTATAGTTAATGGAATTATCATCCAGCGCTTCTACTACTTCTTTATTGAGTTGAGGACTGATAATGAGTTGATGCTGATGTTGAAAAATAAAAATATCAGGATGCCCTGATATTGACGGATATACACTATTTGTACACTCTACTTCTGCAAGAATACCTAGTTGCTTTAATTCACTTTTGGCTTCTTCAGGGATACGTTTGTCAATAATAATCAACACGATAATTATAGTTTTGTAGTTTGGTGTCGCTTTTAATTTTTACCTTTTTGTAATAGCTGTTGAGCATAAGTTTATTGCTTGCTTTGTAGCCAATGGCAAAGTTGAGCTGTAGTGGTGAAACATAAATAATGATGGAGCTATCGATGGATGCTTTTTGTATCAAAGGCATAAACTTTTGACCCCAAATACGACTCATTACTTTTTCTTTGAAATGATGTATCTCCGGCCCTGCTACCACTTCGTTATTGAGAAAATCTTCCGAAGGATAAAGCCCCATTCGAAGTACTCTCACCTTGTTTTCTTCAAAAAGTTGAAATAGCTCAACGCTTTGTTCTATGGCTTTCTCAGTACTTATGGGATTGTATTTCCCCTTTCTCCATAGTTGTTCCAATGCGGTTCCACGTATTACCATTGTTGGATAAATTCGTGTTTCTGTTGCTCCCAAAGCAATAATATGTTCTGCTGTTTGCAGTGCCGTTTTTTTTGTGTCACCCGGTAGCCCAAGCATCATTTGCAAACCCAGTTCAAAGCCATTGTTAAGAATGAGCTTAGAGGCTTCCGCTACTTGTTGGTATGTGTGTCCTCGATAACTTTGTCTAAGGACTTCATTATTTAGTGATTGAGCTCCAAGCTCAATATTACTTACATGATAGCGTTTGAGGAGGTCTAAGTTCTCTTGATTGATATAATCTGGTCGGGTGGAAATTCGTATGCCTGCAATTTGTCCCGAATCAATAAAAGGTTTTGCCATTTGAAGGTATTCTTCTTGCTCTTTTAATGAAATGCCCGTAAAAGTACCTCCAAAAAAAGCCAGCAGAACGCTGGAATTTTCAGTAGGTATAGTGGATAAATAGTTGATAATTTGAGTCTCAAATTCCTTGATTTGTAAACTATCTTCTACTCCTGTAATCTTACGCTGATCGCAAAATATACATTGAAAAGGACAAGCTTTTTCCGGTATAAATAGGGGAATATTAAAATGTCTCATGCTTGGAAACTATTGTCCAATCAAACCTCGGCCCTCTTTAATAATGGTTTTCTCTTTTAGCCCTTCAGCAATGGTTCTGTCGAGAAGACCATTGATAAAAACGCTGCTGCGTGGAGAGCTAAAATGTTTGGCGAGCTCTATCATTTCGTTGAGGGTTACTTTTAAGGGGATTGTTGGAAATTCAAAAATCTCTGCCATGCCCATTCTCATGAGTATAAGGTCCATAACTGCTATACGGTCAAATTCCCAGTTGGTAGCCTTTTGGTCTATGATGGCATCGTATTTGTCTTTGTTGAGGATGGTGTATTTTACCAAATCCAGAATAAAAGTTTTGTCTTCTGAACGCCCATAGCTGTTTTCTCCTTTAAAAAGCGGGGGCAAGGGGCTTGAGCTATCGCGGTTAATATTAAAACCATGAATAGTGATATTTACCATGGCAATGGACATATAGAAATCTTCGCTCCACATGGAATTAATTTCTTCAAAATAGGAACGTAATACATCATTATTAATAATATGATTCCGAACGAGAGTAAGAATAATGGCTTTGTCAGCATCATAATTATTCGTCTCTTTATTCATATAGTTTAGGTATTCTTTACTCGACCTAAACTCGTGAACTATCTTACGTATTATCTCTTGGGCGTCTGCCCAATTGATCTTTAAAGCTTCTTCTTTTCTACGGAAATCAGTGTTGTTGTCGATTTGTTGGATAAATTTATTGTCCACAAAACGGTGGTTTGGATTAAGATCTTCCGCTGTTGGAATATACTTGTTTTTGGATGTTTCCAAGGATTCTTCTGCAAAATGCTGTATGGCAGTAAGAAATGATAATTGGTAAATGTAAAGGTCGTAAAGACGATCTAAGTTGGAGATTAGTTGATTTTGAGTTTTACTTAGATTATCGCTTTCGGATTGAAAGTGAGCATATATTGTTTGTAATGCTTTGATTCTGAGTTGTCTTCTATTTAGCATATAAAGAACTTTTATATTGTTTGATTAAAATAACTATTCTGATTTGAGGGCAACAAAAGTACGTTTTTTTATTATTTAACGACAAATAAAAATGATATTTGAAAAACTTATTTTTATACTTTTGTCGGCATAAACAAATTGATTTATGGAAGTAAGAAATAATATAGTAGAAACCATCAATAATTTCTTGATTGATGAGTTCGAATTGGAGGCTGATCAGCTAA
This sequence comes from Bacteroidales bacterium, assembly GCA_015493685.1. Classification (GTDB taxonomy): domain Bacteria; phylum Bacteroidota; class Bacteroidia; order Bacteroidales; family UBA1556; genus UBA6267. Next base: position 1,606 of record WGCS01000152.1, on the reverse strand, counting down.
AAGAAACAGCAATGCTTAAAGATGATTTGGACATTGAAAGTCTTGACTTTGTTGATATTGCTGTTATTGTTGAAAAAGAATTCGGCTTTAAAGTTGTCAATGAAGAAATGGTAAATATTAGAACTTTGGGCGATTTGTATGCTTATGTACAAAAAAAGGTTGATGAGAAATAATCCTTTTTTTCTTTAGTTTTCTAATAAATGGTTTTAATGGGTAGTTTTCAGTAGCTACCTATTTGTGTTTTAACCCCATTATAAAAGAAAAATTTAATTTTAATAACAGAGCATGCCCTCGAAAAAACAATGGAAAGGTAAGACGCGTGGTGGAAATTTCGGCTATTGGTTTTTTATTGTTCTTCTTAAAAACTTTGGTCTTGGCTTTGCTTATTTCTTTTTACGGTTTGTAGTTATTTATTTCGTTCTGTTTGCTCCTAAAGCTAGCAGGGCTCAATACTATTATCTGCATGATGTTCAGTATTTTAGTTTCTGGAAATCGATTGCCGGTCTTGTTCGTAACTACTATGTTTTTGGCCAGGTGATTTTAGACAAGGTAGCCCTAATGTCGGGTGTAAAAACTGATTTTACTTACGATTTTGATGGAGAGAATTATTTACATCAATTGGCCGAGCAAGGAGAAGGAGCTATTCTTGTTGGGGCACATTTTGGTAATTGGGAAATCGCAGGGCAATTGCTTCAGCGTATCAATGTAAAAGTGCATATTCTAATGCTTGATGCCGAACATGAAAAAATTAAGGCTATGTTGAATAAAACCATGAGCCACCGGAGTTTGAATATTATTCCCATCAAATCAGATATGTCGCATTTGTTGTTAATAAAAGAAGCCTTTGATAATAAAGAGTTCGTGGCTATGCATGGCGATAGGTTTTTGGGAAATGCTAAGCATTTTAGCTGTAACTTTTTCGATAGAATGGCTGACTTCCCTACCGGACCTTTTTATATGGCAATGAAGTTTGGCGTCCCTATTACGTTCGTCTCAGCCGTTAAAGAGTCTGATAAACATTATCATTTTTTTGCTACTGAACCCAAAAGATACAAGAACTTTGGTAAGCCAAAACAACGAGATGCGCAGATAAAAGTTATTATGCAGGCTTATACCACTAATTTGAAAGAGTTAATGAAAGCATATCCTTATCAGTGGTTTAATTATTATCGCTTTTGGAAGAGCTAAACTATAATAACGTTATATTTCTTTGGCTTCCATTGAGAAGTTGCATTCATTAGAAAAAACAATAAGAATAAGTAACAACTAAAAAATATTTTATAGTGTAACAAATACTATTTTTTTTAATCAAAGAGGCAAACAATTAAAAATAGTATTATGTTAAAATCACTTAAATTAATCATTTTGTTCGTTATGGCAACGAGCATATTAAGTTGCTCTTCAATAAGAACAACAATAAATCAATCTAAAAATATAGAACAGGCAGCTTTTAGGGTTGAGACAATTGGGAAAGGAAAGCCAATTTTATATTTTCCAGGATTTACAGTTCCAGGCTCTATATGGAAAGAGACTATTGAAAATATAAATTTTAAAGGGAAATCGTATCTCTTTTCTTACGCAGGTTTTAATGGAAATGAGCCAATAG
>WGCS01000151.1 GCA_015493685.1 Bacteroidales bacterium | reverse complement strand
CTAAAATTTGAAATTTTAAGCTTTCAAAAAAAATCATTTTCCAACCTATTTCCAACCATAGAGCAATTTTTCTTTTTAAAACATCACTATCGTTCTAGTAATTATATAAATACTGTATTCTGATTTTACATAATAAAATTTAATCTCAACTATTTATGATAGAAAGCTTCAGATAATAATAATTTTGTTAAAATAGTGATACTAAAGAAAGGATTTGAAATGAGTTATTTAGAACATAAGAATATGAACAAGTCAACAGCTTTTGTACATAGAACAAATTTTATATTGAGAATTATAACATTATTCTTAACACAAGGACTTTTTATGTTATTTGGTATAATTGTCTGGCTTTCATTTGATGACAATTTTTTATGGATAAAAGATATATCAAATAATTTTGGTGGTATTATTGCTACACTTTTTATTATTATGTATGTTTCCATTTTACCAATCTTGTCAGAATATATGATAAGAAGAGAAAGAAGAAAATATGGGTTACCAATTTACAAAGCTGTAACTCCTGATATGCTTGCTGAAGCAGAAGTTGCTCGTGAATATCGTGCTAAAAAGAATCTTGGGATTAGTGATGAGGGTTCTGTTGATAAGACAGATATTCGTTATTGGCATGGGCTTTTGAAAGATGGAATTATTGATCAAGAGGAGTTTGATAGAAAGAAAGAAGAGCTGATGTAGCTTGGAGTGAGTTTATGCGACAATTAAAGAATATGATAAGAACTATCGGAATATAAGCTTGTGAAGTGTCATAAAGTTTCTTACACTTGTTAGAAATCACGACACTATGAAGCAAGGAGCTTAATTGTCTAAACTTGTTTAGCGGTTGGTAATTCACTTTTCATTTCTAACTTAGTTATTAGAATAATATTTTCTTTCTCCAAATTTTGCATCTTTGCTTCTAAATCTTGTGTTTTTTGAAGTTGTTGATGTAATTGCTCATTCTCGAAATTAATCTTAAATTTGTCTTGTTCTAATTCTTTTATTTTCTTATTGGCTTCTTTAAGCTCCTCAGCACATTTTTTTTCTAATGTCGACAGTTTGTATTCATGATTTTTTTTAAGCTCTTGTGTGGCTTCTCTGAGGTCTTTATTTTCAGTCATAACTGTTTTTGTTTGAATTGCTATCGATTGGACTTGTTCTAGCTCTTGCTTTAATGATGTTATTTCTTTTTCTTTTTTCTCCATGTACTCTGTATATCCAGCTGTTTTTTCTTTTAGTAAGCTTTCTAAATCTGTCACTTTCTGTTTTTCGGCATTAATTTCTTCATCATATTTTTTCTGCATATCTAGTATATCTTGGTTATATTTCGCTTTCAGATCTTCTATTTGTTTTTGAAAAGCTGTTCTTTCCTCTATGATTGATAGTTTTTCTTTCTCTAATTGTAAAGCTTGTTGTTTGTTATTTGTGCTGTTACTTTCAATTGTTGATAAAATATGTTTAAAAGCTTCATAGACAACTGTTTTAGTTTGTTTTGATACAGTTTCATATTTTGACATATCAATCTCTATATCAATGCTATTAGCCTTACAAGTTTTATAGCCTTGCAATAATTCATTTAAAAATTCTTCTTTCCCAGCTACTCCACTTTCTTGCTGTACTTGCTCCAGTTCTTGCTTGAGTGTATCTTCAATTTTGAAATTGTATTGTGTTTTCATCTCTTATCCTTTTTATATATTTATTATACACTTAATTAGATAAAATATACCTTAGATATACCCTATATATCCTATATACATTGGGTATATTAGATATATTTTACCACTTATATTTTACTTCCCATATTCGCAGCATCTTGGCGAATTGAATCTGCAGCATCATCTATTCTCTGCATCCCTTTCACTTCTATTATCTCTAGTATTGCATTGTGATAGGTCACAATTATTTTATAGATTATTGCAATAGCTATTAAAGAGAGAGAAATCTGCATAACACCATCTAGAATATAGATTAGCATTTTACCGCCATATTCACCTGTCGTATTAATCCAATGATTCATTCCTGATGCTATCACACCAGTAGAAGCATCAGCATCATCTAACATACCTACTATTATTTTTTTGCCGAAGAAAGCACCTATATCGTGGATTAAACCGCTCAGAACGATAGAAAGATATATAGCGACTACAAAAAGTGGTAACTCAATCATAGTGGCAAACAGTTTCATTGCAAAGTTCTTTATCGCTTCTACATTTTCACGCACAACAGAAATTGGTAAAATAAATAAAGCTGAAAAATGAAGTGAGAATATCTTAGTTATTATGAGAGCAAATCGTAGAATACCTAGAACTACAATACCTACTATCGGCATAATTGCTAAAAATAATTTTGCACTCGTAAAACTAAGCCCAATTGCTGCAATATTTCCTGCTATTTTAACACCAGAATTTAAGAATCCACCCACAAAAGGAATATTACTGAGCATAGAACCAGCTGTATTGATGCTGTTTTTACTCACATCATAGACTTCAGAAACACCAGGGAGCATAAAATATGGGATGCTCGACATAACTTTATGCAGTACGGATTTCGAGTCGTCACCATCTTCGATTTGATTATTAAGAGCTGTTAGCACTTCATCATTTGGATTTGCATATAAACCACCAATCATTTCTGTAAAGAGCTTTGTTACAGGGAGTCCTAAAACGCTTAGATAACCCCAATCATTATATAGAGAATATTGGAATTTAACGAGTTTAGTAATTAAATTAATTTTTGCATTATCGCTTGTACCAGTTTTTTCAAGTTTCGCAAGCTCTGCTTTGTAGTCACTGTATTTTTTACCATAAAAGTTGTTTTTAAAGTTGTTTTTGCCACAAGCGGCAAATGATAATCGAGGAAAATAATAATATCCAATTTTTTGATGGTCAGGATGTGTTGCAATATTATTATTAAAGTAATCAACAACATTGTTAGTATATGCATTATGAGGATAACTACCGCTAAGTGGTAAATCTCTATACATATATCTTTCATTATTGTGTACACCCATAGCATAACCATAATTTTCATCTGTAGAGAATATTGTTGATGAATTATTAGAATATTTATATTTTCCACTATTATTACTCATTTTCATTTCGTTAGTTTTAAAATCATTTTTACAACTGTTATTTATATTATTTGTATACATAAATAGATTTCTGTACATAACTTCGCCTGCATAAGTATTTATAATCTGGTCAGCAGTACCAATTCCAGTTTTATTAATAATGGCTTGCATTTCCGAATCTATAGTAACTTTGGCTAACTGATTCGCCCAATCACTAAACAATGAGTATCCATCTCTCTCAAAGCTTTGCCAATTTGTTTCCATTACATCTTGTTTTCCGATTAAAGTTCTATGTCCATCAGCAGTACCTCCTACGCTTGCTGAAGAAAAACTGTATTGTGTCGTGGGGATAAATAGAAGAAGCCCAGCCATTAAGCCAATACCCCATCTTAACTGTTTTTTATTATTTTGACCTTTTTCCTCATAATATTCAGCACCTCGAAAAATAGCGGCGTACATGATAAAAAAAGAAAGTAACGCCACAAAATACTCCATACTAATACTACTAAAACCTATATAGGTGGAGAACAACGATTCTACAGAGGGAGTGATTATCTTTGCATTTTCAGGCACTGTATATC
>WGCS01000150.1 GCA_015493685.1 Bacteroidales bacterium | reverse complement strand
GCCTATTGGGTCTTTTATCATCGTTCTGTAATCTTTAATGTGTAATTTAAATTCCAAATCTATTTTGCAAAGATAACGCTAGCACATCAAAATAAGAAATAGCCTGTATTTAGCCGTATTTTTAGACACTACTGAAAATAATTTTACTATCTTAAATAATTTTAGTACCTTCGCAAAGATATTGCTTATTATATATTTCTTAATCTATAGTAAAAATGAAAAAAATCTACTTATTCCCTGTTGTACTTATTCTTTTGGTATTTTCTCAATGTAAAAAAGACAAAAAACCTACAAATAAAATAATAGCCGGTTATCATGATTCTACCATGAAATATGAAATTAATGGACCTATTCACTCTATTGATTTACAGTGGGATAGCTCGCATACAGTGCAAAGGGGAAGTGATACATTACTACTGGACAATGGTTCTTCGGTTTATGCATTAGTCTTTAATGTTTGCCGCAGTGATAGTTCCAACAATTATAAAACTACGCATTTTGCAGTGCATTCTATTAATAGTGATAAGATAAGGATGCGTTATAAAATTAGAAAATATTATGCAGGATTAGGAACTGTTGCTTCTTTCAGCTTTGTAAAACCTATTAATAAGGATGCGATAATTAACGAAGACAGTATGTTGTCAATATCCAATAGAGAATTAATGTTTTATGAGAAATTGCCAATGGGAGGGAGTGGTGATTTATTTAATTATGATAATGGCTCTTGGTATTCCATTAATGGTGTTAGGTATGTGGGTATATTGGTAAATGATAAATTGGGTTGGATTAAAATCGATTTAAGCAGTCGTTATCATCCAAAGATTATTTCTTATGCTATCCAGAAATAAAGATTGTCTTTGGTAGAATCTTATTTAAAAGAACAGGGAACTATTTTTTTCAGCAAAGAAAAAGACTTCAAATTTTATCATTGAGCAAAACCAAACCAAGACATAATTTACTCGAAAAAGAGAAGTAAAGGATGTCTTGATTTGAAGGCGAATAGTTGTTTTTTAAAGTTAATTCGCCAGACTTTTTTGTGCAGACTTAACGAATCTCAATTATTTTATCCGCATTATCAAACAAAGTTTTTACCATATTCTGCCACCGTTGTGGAAATGTTTTCTTGGCTTCGTCAGTGGCATTGGGGGCTATAGCTGACATTAGTATTTCTCTTGGGTTAACTACTTTGGCGGGAGAATAAAAAGCTTCTACACTCTGTCCATTGTCGAGGCGAGTAAACCGTACATTGCCTTCAATGGTTGCTCCGTAACTTAGTAGTTGGCGACGATTGAATCGTCCTTGTATTCCCATAAAACCATTGTTGTCAGTAGCTCCTGTAATAAAAGTAAGCACCTGAGCTGTAACTCCCGTATTGTCTTCCAGATTTCCTTTTAGCTCAACTTTTATTTGTCCTCTTTGGGGTAGAGTAGTGCCGTAAAGTGCTTTAAGCCCTTTTTGAGCCATCAGAAAAGCACCCGCTGTAACGCCACAACTATGACCAGCCATTTTTACTATTTCCACATACGATATGTCGATGATGCCATTTTCGCTACTGCCTAAAAAATTACTTAGTTCATCTTGAACGATAATGCTTTCTATCTTATCAAAAAAATTGGGATATTTCATGTGCTCTTACTTTAGTATATTTATATTTGTATTAAATCGATGCTTCAAAAGTAACGCTTTTTATATTGCTGCCCGGAGGTATATTAATCAATAATGATAAATATTCTTAATTTTTACTGCTTGAGCAATCTACCTAAAGCGCAATTCCGCTGCTGCGCGAGCCGCTAGTTCGATGCAGTCAATCCTTTCGCATTCCATAATTAAGGATAAAGAGTCTGTAATTGTAGTTGTACTCTGCGATAGCGATAGTAGCGGCATCCTACGGCCGGATAGGGTAGATGATTTTATGGCGCTGCTGTTAGGCCGTAGATATAGCGGATAGCGCGGTCAGTAATTTTGGGTGAGGAATGGGCGTAGGAATTACTGAATCGCCCAAAAGAGAATAGCAGCTATATTGTTAGTATAGAATAGGATATCTATAGATTTAAATATTGGATTTAAGAGTTAATAATAAAGTTTTAATTTTTTGCTGTGGAAATAGATTACAGCGCGATATTTCTGCAATAAATCGCTTCCCAAGATGCCATCGATGGCTTTAATACCAATCATATTGTACGATTCGTTTACATTGGATAAATCCAATACTACGACCTCCTGGTTTTGTAATATCAACTCGCCAATTTTGATTTTTTTGAGTGTTGTGCAATGGCTTTCCATATTGGAGGTTCCCAAGCCGGTAGAGAGATGTTCGCTGGCCTCAAATTCGGTATCTTTTGGTCCTAGAATCTGCTTTAATTTAGTGCTGTCAAAAACGGTTTTGCTGGCACCGGTATCGATTAGCAGTCGCGCTTTTTTTCTTCCTATTTTGATGTTTATCATTAGGTGAAATCCTTCGCCTTCAATGGATACAAGGTCTATTGGTATGGTGGTTATCTTCTTTTTCATATTGTGTATTGGTGCTTACTTTAAATTTTAGTTGAGCTGTTTTTTATTATCATAATCTATTCCAAAGAGATGATATATTTGCTTTTGAATTTTGGTTCGTATATTCATGTGGATTAGTTTTAAATTTTCGGCAGTGGGAAATGTTCTGTTTGATAAAAAGACATAAATGATATTATACTGCGGATCGACCCAAAAGAGGGTTCCTGTAAAGCCACTGTGGCCAAAACTTAAGGGAGAAACTTCCTGACAGCTGGGGCCGGCATCTTCGTGATTAGGAACGGCTTTGTCGAAGCCCAATCCACGCCGATTATCATTCAAAGGAAACTGTTGCCGGGTGAAATCGGCCAGTGTTTCTTTCTTAATATATTGCTTAGCTGCGTATGTACCATTTTGTAAGAGCATTTGTGAAATGATGGCTAAATCCAGGCTATTGGAAAATAGGCCGGCATGACCTTCGATTCCTCCCATCATAGCGCAGCCGGGATCGTGTACTGTGCCTTGAATTTTCTCATGCCGGAAGTAGGTATCTTCTTCTGTTGGTGCCATCTGGTTTCTGGGAAACCTGAGTAGTGGCAAATAGCCGATATGTTGCAAGCCCAAGGGTTTATAATAGTAGTTATTTAAATAATCTTGCACCGACATTCCGCTAAGTTTTTCTATAATACGTCGCATATAATACATGCCCAAATCAGAATAGCGGTATTTCTTTTTCTTCAGTAGTTTGGAGTTTAGTATCTCTGTCATAATACTATCTTTATAACTATCAATAATAAAAATATCGGGAGTAACTTCGGTACTAAAACCGGCTTCGGCATGATGCCTGTAAATGGTACTGTCGAGATGGTTGTTATGTAGGCTATGCAGGTAGAAGGGAATCCATGGGGTGAGTCGTGCCTGGTGGCTAAGCAAATCACGTATTAGAATAGGCGCTTTATTACTGCCATTGAGTTCAGGAAGATAATAGGCCAATCTTCTATCGACATCCAATTTGCCTTGGTCCACCAAATGCATCAACGATAGGGTAGTAGCCATTACTTTTGTGATGCTTGCCAAATCGTAGATAGTAGTATCGGTGATTATAGGGGAATTTGGATTATAGGTTTGATGGCCAAAACTCTTATCATAAAAGACGAAACCATCTTTGGCAATTAACACTTGGCATCCCGGATATGCTCCGGTGTCAATTCCATTTTGGATGATGCTGTCGATTACGGCAATGCCATCAGCGGCAATACCTATTTCTTCAGGGAGTCCGAAGCTTAGTCTTTTTTTTTTAATCGTTATACCATAAGCTTGTCTAATGGTATCGTTGATGCTAACAGGGAGTTTCCCACTAATAGTTTCTCCTCCAAAAATAGCTTCTGCTGCCGCTTCTTGAGCATCAGGGGCTTCGTTATAACTAATAAGGAGTGCACTTTCGCGCGTTGCATTAAGAAAACGGCTGGAAGCATACGGATTTGCTTGTAAATTAATGATTAACTTACTGTGTTGTGCTATTAAGTTGGCTAAATCGTAGGAAGATTGATATATTCCATAATGCTTATGGGTGGAATTATTGGTATTGAGAATTGTTAATATCACATAGTCGTATGATTTTAGCTTATTGGCTAACCGCTGAAGTTCGGCCGTAGCGGCATTACGTTTTATGGAATACAAATCGGCAGCTCTATATTTTAATGCTGTATGGGTAAATGGATTATGCTTTGGAACTCCTACCGATACAATTGCCAAGGTCTTATTAAGATTGGTGGTTAGAGGGATAATGCTGTCTTTATTAACGATAAGTGTAAGTGCATTTCGGTATAGTTTTTTGTTTAATGCTTTGGCTTTGTTGCTGTTGATAATAGTATAAACACTATCTTTGGAGAGTGGATGCCAGTTGTTTAGGCCTGCACTATATTTATAGCTTAGTATTTTTCGTACTCTGGAATAAATATCATTGGAATCTAACTCTCCGCTATGTAATGCTGCCACAATGGAGTCGATGCTTATTTTTGCATTATGAGGCATCAAAAGAATATCATTACCAGCTTTCAGTGCCATTACTTCCAGTTTTCCCGGTGGAAAATAATTGGCAACACCTTTCATCTCAAGGGCATCGGTAATTGCCAGTCCTTTAAAATGGAATTGACGTTTAAGTAAATCCTTTACTACAATAGGAGAAAGGGAAGACGCTCTATTGGCTGTACTATCGATGGCCGGAACATATAAATGAGCAACCATAATAGTGGAGATGCCTTCGTTAATAAGTGTTTTAAAAGGCTGAAAGTGAATGCTATCTAAATCGTGGCGGTTGGCTTTCACCGTTGGCAATGTCTTATGCGAATCAGAATCGGTGTCGCCATGGCCGGGGAAGTGTTTGGCACAGCTAAGCAGATGTTGGCTTTGCATTCCTTTCATATACATGCTTGCCTTTTCGGCTACCAGCTTGGGATTTTCGCCAAAGGAGCGGCTGTTGATAACAGGATTGGCAGGGTTGTTATTTACATCTGCCACCGGAGCAAAATTGAGATTTACTCCCACAGCCTTACATTGCCGGGCAACTTCTACCCCCATTTGATAGATTAAGCTATCATTCTGTATGGCTCCTAAGGTCATCTGCCGTGGAAATTTTATGGCCGAATCTAAACGCATACTTACTCCCCATTCACCATCAATGGCTATGAGTAAGGGAGTCTTACTTATTTTTTGATAATAGTTAACTAAATCAACTTGTCGCAGTGGTCCGCCTTGAAAGAAACATAGTCCTCCTACTTTCTGCTGCCTGATGATACGCGCTACCATTTCGTGGTAGGCTTTAGTCTTATTAGAGTGCGCCCTAATCATTAATAGTTGTCCAATTTTTTCCCTCTCATTAAGGGAGTTAAAAACGGAATCAACCCATTGTTCTCTATTAAGTTTTACTTTACATACACTATTTCTATCGATTGATACTGATGTTATTATAGTACTATCAATCTGTGCGAAAATAGGTTTTAATATAAAGGATAAAATAATAAAAATAATAAACTTATATCTATTCTTTGTCATTATGATCTATTCTTTTGATAAAGGAATG
>WGCS01000149.1 GCA_015493685.1 Bacteroidales bacterium | reverse complement strand
AAATATGACAATAAGTAGTGGGAAAATTTGATTACGTAATAACAATACTAAATGAACCCAAAAACCAACCCATACCACCCCACCACCAAACAGCAAAGCCCCTGCTTATGGGGATAAGCATGTTCCGAGCTTGGCAAGCCACACCCTGACTAACAATATCAAAGATTTTACCTATTTTTGTTGAAATTATGATACTGACAGATAAAGAATACACCAAACACTATTATATAGAAAACCAGCGAGTAACCACAAAACTCGGCGCTGGTATGGCACACAACCTGGTTGACCCATTGCAGGCTACATTAAGCCCGATAAAGGGTGATATCTCTCATATTTCGCATGATTTACTCTGTAACATTTTATCCTATAAATGTACCAGAGATGTAAATATTGACATCACCCCAGAGTTTAAGAATATCTACGAGCTTGTAAATCAGGATGATGATGAACAAGAGTTATACTTCTACCATGGCGATCACCTTGGCAGTTCCTCATGGATAACCGATGCTAGTGGTAGTGTAAACCAGTATTTAGCTTATATGCCCTTTGGCGAGAGTTTTATAGACCAACGGCAGACAGGCCATGATATCCGTTTTAAGTTTACGGGTAAGGAGCGGGATGCTGAGACTGGGTATACATATTTTGGGGCTAGGTATTATGCTAGCGATTTGTCTATTTGGTTGTCGGTTGATGCTCTGTCCGATAAGTACTTAAGTACGTCACCTTATATGTATGTTTTGGGTAATCCGTTAAATATTATTGACCCTAACGGAGACAGTGCATTTGTGCTTACTGCCCCAAAAGGAGCTAAAGGAGCTGGGCATATGGCTATGCTTATTCAAAATACGGAAGGTAAATGGGCTTTATGGTCAAAAAATGGAACAAATGAAAGTAGTGAAGCTACTGGCCCTAATGATAAAGGGGATGATAACGGTAAAGGAACAGCATATGATAGTCCACAGGCGTTTTTAGATAGTAAAGACAACCCAACAACTGAAGAAGGGAAAAGAGAATATACTGAGGGGTATATCGTTGCAGCCAATGAAGACCAAGATAGAGAAATGGAGGCTGGTTTTAAAACAGAACTTGATAAAGAATACAATGTAGCAACATCAAATTGTGCTCAAGCAGTGCAGTCAGCATTAAAGAACGCAGGGTTTAATACTGGTAGATACGACTCAGAAAAATATGTGCCTAATTATCTAAAGCAAGGACCATCATTAGGCGATATAGTAATTGATAGAGTTCCAAATTTAATATATGGACGTATAAAAAGGCAAAATCCTGGTGGAGCGACATATAAAGCAAAGCCTCCTTCTGTTAAAAAAGCCTATATTCCTCGAAAAACAAAACATATATAGATATGAGAAATTTTAGGTTATTTATTATTTTCTATGCTATTGTCATAATCACTATGATTCAATCTTGTCTTGATTTTGGTAATAAAGTGGGTGATCGATTTAGTGTTAATGAAGAACAATCGAAAGAAATTGGTGTATTTATTGGGAAGTATAAGCCAATAAAAATAAGAATATCTGATAGTATTCAATTTGAAATTACTAATATTATTGCTGAAAAGAAACATGGTATTTATAGCTATGATGCTGATGCGCCTTATACAATTGATACAATGAAATCTCAGTTAGTTTTAGTTACAGAGCCTGGATGGGGTGAATTATGGAAAAATTATGGTTACAGTGAAAAATGGGAATTCTCAAATATGCGTTCAATAAGGAAAAATACTTGGGTAATAGACATTGATGCACCTGTTCCTCCTGACACAGTAAAAGTAGAAGTCATTAATGATGAGGCTGACTCAACAGGAGGAGCAGGAATTTATTACGGAGAAAAGATAGGTGAGTTTATTATTGTTAAGAAGACTGATGATTAATAACCAATGAACCAAAAATCAACCCATACACAACCACCTCAAAGTAGTAAAGCTGCTACTTTTGGTTATGAGCCTTACATTAGCTCAACAAACAAAGCTTTGTATGGAAAAGGTTCCCCCGCTGGTGCGCGATCAATGTCATTAAGTTAAGGATATAAACAATTGAATGTCAATAATTTAACTTGTTTATTTCAATAATATTTTGTATATTTGCCTGATAATCAAATATATAAATTAATATGCAAAAAAAAACATCCTTATCGATTTTACTTAAAATAAAGGAATTTATTTTAAGTAAAAACACTGTTGAATCTTATAAAGTTTCATCTACTGATTTCTCTAGGCAAAGGAAACAATCTTTTTCAAGTACTGTTATGTTTTTAATAAATTTGTCAACTAAGAGTTTATCATTAGAAATTGAAAATTTTGTGAAATTATTTGGAATCCCATTAAACATTAAGTCTTTTACAAAAAGTGCTTTTGTTCAGTATAGAAAAAAGATTAAGCCTGAAGTATTTAAGGATTTAGCTAATGCAATTGTTGACGAATTTTATACAGATAATGAACCTGGAGTTAAGTTATGGAATGGCTTTAGATTACTAGGTGTTGATGGTTCAAGATTAACTTTACCACATACTAAAGAGCTCAAAAATATTTATGGACAAACTAAAAATCAATCTAAAGAAGGAGTTGTTCAAGCTAGATTATCAGTATTGTATGATGTACTAAATAATTATGTAATTGATGGATTATTATCTCCTTTAAAAACTGGAGAGGGAGAACTAGCATTAGAACACCTTAATCAAACAAAAGAAAAAGATTTAGTAATATATGATCGCGGATATCCATCTTTTAACCTTATGTATGAGCATTTAAAACTACAAGTAGATTTTGTAATTAGAGCTAAAATAAGCTTTAGTAATATTACACAAGCATTTATTGATAGTGGTAAAACTTCACAAATAGTAGATATTTCACCTGGTAAAAACAAAAGTTATAAGGACAAAGAATATGATAATAAAGCTTCTATAAAAGTTAGACTCATTAGGGTTGAGTTAGATGATGGTGAAGTTGAATTACTAATAAAAATAGCAGCATAGAAATCCTGTAAAATACTTTGATTTGAATAACCAGAGAAATATTCTACTTTTAATTTATTTTTAAGTTCATCAAAAAATAATTCAACACCCCATCTTTTATAATATAATTCTTTAAAT
>WGCS01000148.1 GCA_015493685.1 Bacteroidales bacterium | reverse complement strand
ATTAAGGGCTGAAAACTTAGTTAAGATATATAAACATCGTAAAGTAGTTAATGATGTTAGCATACAAGTATCTCAAGGAGAAATTGTTGGATTATTAGGGCCTAATGGTGCAGGTAAAACCACTTCATTCTATATGATTGTAGGACTTATTAAACCCTTTAGCGGTAAAATTTTTATTGATAAGCGTGAAATTACCACAGAACCCATGTATAAAAGAGCTCGATTAGGAGTAGGCTATTTGGCTCAGGAAGCCTCTGTATTTCGCAAGTTAAGTGTAGAGGACAATATCTTATCCGTATTACAATTTACCAAATTATCAAAAAACGATCAACAACTAAAACTTGAATCATTACTTAATGAATTTGGATTAAAACACATCCGAAAAAGCAAAGGAATATCGTTATCAGGAGGAGAACGCAGAAGAACGGAAATTGCAAGAGCCTTAGCTGTGAATCCTAAATTTATTCTTTTGGACGAACCATTTGCAGGGGTAGATCCCATTGCTGTAGAAGATATTCAAGAAGTAGTTTCACGTTTGAAAGAGAAAAATATTGGCATTCTTATTACCGACCATAATGTACGCGAAACTTTAAGTATCACCGATAGAGCGTACCTTCTATTTGAAGGCAAAATACTGAAATCGGGAAATGCCGAAGAACTGGTAAAAGATGAACAAGTACGAAAAGTATATCTAGGCAAAAATTTTGAACTAAAGTAAATTAAGCTTTGCGAAAAGCAATTAATAAACGATACACTTAAACTCTTAAAATAACATAAATAAGAATAAAGATAAAAAGCATAGCTTACTAATCATCAGCATATTACATTGATTTTTACATTGGTATAATCTAGAATACTTATTAAACAATAAAACAAAGTATTTTTTTATCAGTACATAAGGTAAAAAAACTATATTTGTACAGCTTATTTATGACACTAACTCAACTAAGGTTTTTGATTAAGATAGTAGATATAAGCAAATTAAAACGACAAAATTTATAATTATTAAGGACTAATACCATAGCAAAATGAGTGAGTTTAATGACGGAAATGAGATTTTTTCCAAGAGAATTAAAGCGGGAAAAAGAACCTATTTTTTTGATGTTAAGGAAACCAAATCAGGAGAATATTACGTTACTTTAACAGAAAGTAAAAAAAGATTTAACAGTGAAAATGGGAAATTCTTTTTTGAAAAACACAAAATATTTTTTTACAAAGAAGACTACGGAAAAATACGTCAAGGGCTTAATGAGGTATTAGACTTTATCCAAGAGCATCAAGGTTTTGATGAAGACTACGATCGCTATGAGGATATGGATAAACGCGAAGATTAACAATTGTTGATATAAAATACAAAGCTGTCTTTTGAGACAGCTTTTTTATTTTTACCTTTGTAAATTCTAATCCAACATATAATTAGATTAGAAATAGTTTTATTACAAGACGTTACTTGCTGTAATTAACTGAAATTTTGCATTTTATTATATATAATTATTGAAACATACTATACAATTAAATCCATAGTCGCACTTAGAAACGCTTTGTACAACTATATCAATATGCTGAAGTCTGCAAAGAAAAGACAGCGATACGGGAAACTAGTTTTACGAATAGAATGTTTTTGAGAATGCTGATATTGAACTTAGATTTAGTTAATAGTTTGTAAATTAATTATCAATGCAAAACTTCCGTAGTTAAAAAGCATAAACCATTAAACATCAAGTATTATGAAGGTAACTAATTATGGTCATGCCTGTTGGCATATAGAAGTAGGAGGAACAAAGTTACTATTTGATCCTTTCATTACACCCAATGAATTGGCATCGCATATCGATATTAATACAATAGAATGCGACTATATTCTTATCACTCACGGTCATGAAGACCATATTGCTGATGTTGAAGCCATTGCTCATAGAACCGGAGCTAAATTAGTATCAAACTTTGAAATCATTAATTGGTTTGCAGCCAAAGGCATTGATAATGGACATCCCATGAATATTGGAGGAAAATGGAAATTTGATTTTGGCACCCTAACATACTTTACAGCGCAGCATTCGAGCATGATGCCCGACGGAGCATACGGTGGTAATCCGGGAAGCTTTCTTATACAAACAGCAGAGGGTAATTTTTACCATGCCGGTGACACCTCCCTAATGATGGATATGAAGCTTATTCCTCTACTGATGAAACTCGATTTTGCTTTATTACCCATTGGAGATAATTTTACCATGGGGGTTGACGAAGCAATAATTGCCAGTGATTTTATTGAATGCGATAATATCATAGCCATGCATTACGACACTTTTGGGTATATCGTAGTTAATAAAGAAATTGCCCGCAGCAAATTTGAAGCAGTAGGTAAACAATTAAAATTTATAGAAATAGGCGAAAGCTTTAACATTTAATTCTATTTATGGGAAAAGTAATTTCAATAGCGAATCAAAAAGGAGGAGTAGGGAAAACCACTACAGCCATTAATCTTAGCGCCGGGCTGGCAATACTAGAATATAAAACCTTATTAATAGATGCTGACCCACAGGCCAATGCAACTAGTGGTGTGGGTTTCGACCCCAAAAGCATAAAAACCAGTATTTACGAGTGTATTATTGGAGAAGTAAAAGCCAAGGATATAATTCTTGAGACTAATACTCCGGGATTAGATTTAATTCCTGCACACATTGATTTGGTAGGTGCTGAGATAGAGATGATAAACCTCCCCAACAGGGAAATGATGATGAAGAAAACCATTGAAAAGATTAAAGATGATTATGATTTTATCATCATTGACTGTTCTCCCTCATTGGGCCTTATCACCATAAATTCGCTTAGTGCCTCCGACTCGGTAATTATTCCCGTTCAATGTGAATATTTTGCGCTGGAAGGCTTAGGAAAGCTTCTTAATACAATTCGGATTGTACAAGACAGATTAAATCCTAATTTAAACATTGAAGGTATTCTTTTAACGATGTACGACTCACGATTACGTCTGGCAAAGCAAGTAGTTCAAGATGTAAAAATGCATTTTGAGCAAATTGTTTTCAATACAATAATACATCGCAACACTCGTTTAGGAGAAGCACCAAGCTTTGGCGAGCCCATTATGATACACGATATTAATAGTAAAGGATCGACAAACTATCTGAATTTGGCAAGAGAAATTCTTCAAAAGAATGATATGACCAACATTCCCAACAAGAAAAAAAGTATTTAGGTATGAACGCAAAACCAAAAAAAGGAGCTCTGGGGCGAGGATTAGACGCCTTATTGGATTCAGATTATGGCAAAAGCACTACTTCCGATGAACTTTTACAGCAACCTAAAATGGGCGGCATTTCAGAGATTCCCATTAGTCAAATCCATGCCAATACCAATCAACCTCGTAAAAATTTCGACGAAGATCAACTTCAACAACTAGCCGAGTCTATAAAGGAACATGGTATTATTCAGCCCATTACCATACGTAAAATTGGGCGAAAAGAATATGAACTCATTAGTGGAGAACGTCGTTTTAGAGCTTCCCAAAAGATTGGTTTAAAACAAATACCTGCTTATGTAAAGGAAGCCAATAATATACAAGCATTGGAGATGGCATTAGTAGAGAATATTCAACGCCAAGATCTTAACGCTTTAGAAATAGCCTTAAGCTACCAACATTTAATACAAGATTGCAACATCAATCTGGAAGACCTAGGACAACGTGTGGGTAAAAATAGATCTACGATAACTAATTACTTACGCCTCCTTAAGCTCCCCGAGCGCATTCAGTTTGCTCTTCGTGATACACTCATTGGCATGGGACATGCTCGTGCCATCATAAATATTGAATCACAACAAGATCAATTATTTGTGTTTGAAGAAACTATTAAAAAGAAATTATCAGTACGTCAAGTAGAAGAGTTAGTACGCAAACTTCAGAACAAAGCATCAACGACAAAGAAAATTGTATCTCAACTGCCTTTTAAATATCAAAAGTTTAATACCAAATTAAAAAAACAATATGGCAAAGCTGTTGACATAAAACGTAATGGCAAAGGGAAAGGGCTGATAAGTTTCAATTTTAATAATGATACAGAATTAGAATCCATTTTGGAAAAACTTCTAAATCAATAAAACGAATGAAGTACCGTATTTTGTTTCTATCAATTATTTTTAGCACTCTTTATAGTTTGCCCCAAGTTTATGGACAACAAGGGGGGAATAACTTAAATGTAAGAGGCTCTGAAACAATTGTTGATACAATAGCGCAGCAGCATTCACCCAAAAAAGCAGCCATATTCTCCGCCATAATACCGGGCTTAGGACAGGTATACAATAAAAAGTATTGGAAAGTGCCAATTATCTATGCAGGATTTACTGTACTCACCTATTATATTGTGGAGAATAACGCCAAATACATTAAATTTAGAAATGCATATCGTCAACGAGTTGATGACAACCCCAACAATGATAATATACTAACCCAATATACCAACGAGAACTTACGTACAATCAAAGATTTATATTGGAAAAATCGAGATTTAAGCGTTATTCTTGTGGCGGTATTATATACTATGAATATTTTAGACGCAGTAGTTGACGCACATTTTTTCACCTTTGATATAAGTGATGATTTGAGTTTACATATTAGCCCTACCACTGAGCCAAGTGTAGGCCTTGGAACAAGTTCTACTGCTGCTCTTAGTTTTTCGTTGAATTTTTAATTATGAATATTGCACTCTTCGGATACGGAAAAATGGGCAAAGCGATTGAAGAAATTGCTCTTGCTAAAGGCCATACTATCAGACTAAGTATCGATAACGAGCAACAATGGGTAGCCAACAAGGCACTACTAAGCACGGTCGATGTAGCCATAGATTTTAGCACACCACAAGCTGTACTAACCAATATTGACCGTTGTTTTGAAGCAAAAGTCCCCATAGTAGTTGGCACTACAGCTTGGTATAATGCCATTCCAAAACTTAAAGTTAAATGCGAACAAGAAAATCAATCTTTACTCTGGGCATCGAACTTTAGCATTGGGGTAAATATATTTTTCAAAATCAACAAAGAACTTGCTCGCCTAATGAATACCTATCCGGACTATTCTGTTGCCGTAGAAGAAATACATCATAGCGGCAAACTTGACGCGCCAAGTGGAACAGCAATAAGTATAGCCAATGATATTATTGAAGAAATTGACAGAAAGAACAAATGGATTTTGGGCGAAAGCAATAAAGCCGATGAGTTAAGTATTACTGCAAAACGTATTGATCCTATACCTGGTACGCATCAGGTAATTTACGATTCTGAAATTGATACCATAGAAATAATACATAGCGCAAAAAGCAGAAAAGGTTTTGCCAAAGGGGCTATTTTAGCGGCCGAATGGATAATTAATCATAAAGGATTTTATGAATTTAAAGAAGTATTTTTTTAGAGTTTACTACAGCAACATCCACAAATATAGATATATCAAAAGTTTAGAAAACAAATAAGTATAAAAGCATGACAATTTATTATATTATAGTATTAATACTATCCATTCCAGGGCTTATAGGCCTGATGAAGATATTTGAAAAAGCGGGAGAGAACCCATGGGCTGCATTCATCCCCATCTACAATGCCTATATTTGGGTAAAAGTATTAGAGAAACCCAACTGGTGGCTTATTTTTGTATTTACACCATTTCTTAATGTCTTTATGGTTTTTTTAATGATTGCAGAAACGGCAAAAACATTCAATAAGAATTTATTATGGGAACAAGCCTTGGCTGTATTATTTCCTTATGTTTACCTACCCTATCTAGGATTTAACAAGGAAGAGAAATATCAAAAGAAAGCCGACAGACCAGCCTTTAAAAAATCAAAAGCAAGAGAATGGACCGATGCGATTATTTTTGCTGTTTTTGCAGCTACTATAATCCGGACTTTCTTTTTTGAAGCATACACAATACCTACGCCATCTATGGAGAAATCTTTATTGGTAGGCGATTATTTATTTGTCAGCAAGCTTGCTTTTGGACCAAAAGTTCCCAACACTCCCCTATCATTTCCCTTTGTACACCACACTTTACCATGGACTAAGACCACTAAATCATATTTGGAATGGATTGAATTACCCTATGATCGTTTTCCCGGTTTCGGGCATGTAAAGAATAATGATATTGTAGTCTTTAACTATCCCGATGGAGATACGGTAGCCCTAAACCGTCAAGACAGGAGCTATTATGCCATGGTAAGGGAATTTGGATGGTCATTTGTAAATAATCCCAACTCCATAAATCCCAATACAGGCCAACCTTTTGGCGATATTGTAGCGCGTCCTGTGGACAAACGTGAAAACTATATTAAGCGCTGCATTGCCATTGCCGGAGATAGTTTACAAATTATTAACCAACAAGTATATATCAATGGCAAAAAAGCTGTCAATCCGAAAGAGATGGAAACAGGTTATTTTATCATTGGAAACACAAAGACACTAACACCCAATGAGTTAGAGAAGCTAGGTCTATCAATGGATGATATTAATCGTTATCTTAGTTCCATTATGGATGCCAACGCACATGCAGCAGTAATCCGTTATTATCTTCCCCAATCAACAAGTGATACTTTATTCAATCAGCAAGAGATTACCAAAATTGGTATGATTAATTTAACGCCGGATGTGGCCGCTAAATTACGCCATCATCCTCAGGTATTAAAATTGGTTCCTATGATTTATCGTAAGGGTTTAGCCAATCCACAAAACGAAATATTCCCTCATAGCCCTGTTGATTACCCTTGGAATCAAGATAACTTTGGTCCCATATACATTCCTAAACGAGGGGCCACTATAAAACTAAATCTAAAAAATATTGTACTTTACAGACGTATTATTCAGGTTTATGAAGCTAATAATTTGAAAATAGATAATGAGAAAATATTTATCAACGGTAAAGAATCCCACAGTTATACTTTCAAAATGGACTATTACTGGATGATGGGAGATAACAGACACAATTCTGCCGACAGCAGATTCTGGGGATTCGTTCCTGAGAATCATATTGTTGGCTCACCACTATTGATATGGTTATCCACTGATAAAGATAAAAAACTATTTCATGGTCATATTCGATGGAACAGAGTATTTACCTTTCCAAAATAGAAACTAATTCTCAGCCTAATTGTAGCACTAGATTAGTAAGCATAAAAAAAGAGAATCTCAATAAATTGAGATTCTCTTTTTTTACATTAAGACACTATAGTATTAAAAAATTGAAGGGAGTTGAAGTTTATCTTTCTTTACTTCTTCTTCATCAATATTAAAATGTTTTTTTACTCTATTATACAGTTCATACTCTTTATTATGAATATCACCGTCAGCAATCATCACCAAATCCATCCAAGAAAGGGCTCTTACTTTTTGTGCATGCGAGGCATTATCAAGATTTCGCAAAACATTACGTAACTGATCTTCCGGAGAACCCAAATCAGAATTAATAAACGTATTAAAATCATCATCATTAATATCTTCTTCCTCACGCATCAACTTCATTGTTTTCCATTCAGGATCATCAGGATCAAAATTCTTTTTACCATCAGCCCCTGACATTAACCAGTACAAATATAGCAATCCCGATTTATAATTTAACTTGGTAGACATAACTTATT
>WGCS01000147.1 GCA_015493685.1 Bacteroidales bacterium | reverse complement strand
TAAGTAACGGAATTAAAGTTGTAGGTGCAAAAACACAAAGCCTTCATTTTGATAGACCAGACGAAAAAATGGTTAATTTTCAATTGGATGTATCCGAAGCAAAAGGTATCGGAAAAATAGAAGTTATCGCGCAAGGAAATGGAGAAAAATCGTCTTACGAAGTAGAAATAGATGTGGTAAATCCAAATCCTGTTACCAATAAAGCTATCGATGTTGTTTTACAACCAAACAGCGAACAAATAATCGATTTTTCTACCTTTGGTATTAAAGGAAGCAACCAAGCACAAGCAGAATTTGCTACGCTTCCACCAATGAATTTTACGCAACGTTTAGAATATTTAATTCGTTATCCTCACGGTTGTATTGAACAAACTACATCTAGTGTTTTTCCTCAATTGTATTTAGCAGACATTTTTGATTTAACAGCACAGAAAAAACAACAAATGGAAGATAATATCAAAGCTGGTATTACGCGTTTAGGAAAATTTCAAACTTATAATGGTGGAATGGGTTATTGGATTGGAGATAACTCACCAAGTGATTGGGGAACTTCTTATGCTGGTCATTTTTTAATTGAAGCAGAGAAAAAAGGATATGTTTTACCGTTAACTTTTATGAGTAATTGGCTAAAATATCAGCAACAAGCAGCAAGAGATTGGAGAGAAAAGTCAAGATATAATAACACCTTAAATCAAGCGTATAGATTATATACATTAGCTTTAGCAGGTCATCCAGATTTAGCAAGTATGAACAGATTGCGTGAAAGTAATTTAAGTAACGATGCTAAATGGCGTTTAGCAGCTGCTTATGCTTTAGCAGGACAAAAAGATGTTGCTCACAAACTGGCAAATACAGCAAATATTGACTTTAGACCTTATCGTTATGATTATTACACTTACGGTTCGGTAGATAGAAATAGAGCAATGGCAATGGAAACAATGGTTGCTTTAGGTGATCATCAAGCCATTGATATTGCCAAAGATATTGCCAAACGATTATCAGGTAATAATTATATGAGCACACAATCTACCAGTTATAGTTTATTAGCAATGGCAAAAATGGTTAAACAAAATGGTGGAAAAGGTATAAATCTAACCTATGCAATTAATAACAAATCCGATAATATAAAAACAAATTTTGCGGTAGCACAACGTAAGTTAAAGGTTAATTATGGCGAAAATCAGATAAAAATTACCAATAACGATAATAATGTGGTCTTTGTAAGAGTTTTAAATCAAGGTATTTTGCCTCTTGGCGAAGAAATTGCAGAACACAGAAACCTTAACGTTCAAGTAACATATCGCGATAAAAACGGACATAAAATTGATGTTACCAAACTAGCCCAAGGAACTGATTTTATGGCTTCGGTAACCATTAGTAACGATAAAAATATTTATGTAAACGATATTGCTTTAACCGAGATATTCCCTTCAGGTTGGGAAATTGTAAATACACGTTTTACAGATTACGGAAATGTACAATCAAGTAGTGCTAATTTTACCGATATTCGCGATGATAGGGTAAACTTTTACTTCCATTTACCAAGAGGAAAAAGTAAAACATTTAACGTATTATTAAATGCTTCTTATTTAGGTAAATATTATCTTTATGGCGTTCAAGCCGAAGCAATGTATGATGATGACTTTATGACCAGAACCAAAGGAAAATGGGTTGAGGTGGTTAAATAGTAGGATGGTTTAGGTTGGAAGACGGAAGACCGAAGATCGAAGTTTCTAATACAACCCTACTAGTGTTAATTTTCACACGGATATTAACGCTAGTAGGGTTTTATTTTTTAAATCTTTTGTTGTGGTGTAAAGAAGAACTAGCGTTTTATAAACTAAAAAGTTACATAGTTACCAACTTATCCAGGGCAAACTCACACTTTTATTTTTAAAACTTTAAGCAAATACTTATTATCCCAACCTGCTTTAAGCCTTTTGCCTTTTATACCTTGTTTTTCAGTTTTCTCATTTTTCAATAAGTTAAGCGCTATTTTCAGAAGTACAGAGTAGTTTTGTGAGGCATTTCCTGCTCTTTTTCTTGATGCATCTTCTGAAAAACCAACATCAAGTGTCCAATGTAATTTATTTTCAATAGCCCAATGAGAACGTATAGCAGATTGAAAATATGAAGCATCATTATTCAGACTTGATATATAATAGCGAGTTGATGTTTCTTTTTCTTTATCACTATTTTTAAATTCTCTAATACTTTCTATTCGTACTATACTTTTTAAATTTTCCCATTCATTTTGTTTTTCAATAAATTGAAAATCAGTTATTACACTACAAATACGTGTTTCTATTCTTCCATGTCCTAAATCTTCATCTTTATTTATTTCTATTTGTTTTGAAAATCTAAATTCATCGTGAATATCTTCTAATAATTGTGGTTGATTTCCTTTTACTGCTAAGATATAATTTGCATCATTATCAATTATCTTTTTTACAATTTCTCTTTGAGTTCCCATAGCATCAATACTTACGGTGTTTCCTGCTATATCAAGAATATCTAATAAGTTTGGGATTGCAGTAATTTCATTAGATTTCTCATCTGTTTTTACTTGCCCTAATACAAGGTTATTTTCACAAGCCCAAGCACTTACCATATGTACAGGTGATTTTTTACCTTTATGTTTTGCTCCTCTTATGGTTTTGCCATCGATGGCTATTATCTGTCCCAAACTTAAATCTGCAATAGAATTTACCCATTCTATAAAACAATTTTCTAATTGATTACTATCAATTGACGAAAACACCCTATTTATAGTATCTTCTGAGGGTATTCCGTTTGGTAATTCAAGAAAAGTTTTTAGAAATTCTTCTTTTGATTTAGCAAACTCAACCATTTGTTTCCACGTTTCTGCACCACAAAGCACTGAAATTATTCCTATAAGAAGGATGTCAATTAATTTATGACGTTTGTTTATATGGCTTCTAGGGTCTTCTACTTGTTTAAAAATACTGATTAGTTTATTCTGTTTGTTCATCGTGTTATATTATTGATTATCAGTATAATATACAAATAAAAAATAACTTAACAAACTATTAAACAGGTTATTATTGTAAAAAATAAATTAAAAAAAGTATGAGTTTGCCCTGTTAGTCCTACGGATCTATTGGATACCATTAATTCATCTTGCTACAAACGAGACGCTCTTACGGGGCTGATATTAAGGAATTGGCAAGTCATTAT
>WGCS01000146.1 GCA_015493685.1 Bacteroidales bacterium | reverse complement strand
GACAATTGGCACGTCAATGGTTGCCCACATACCGGACCGTCTTTGGCTTACAATGGTCAGAAGCTTGGCGCTATTTGGTTTACCGGTGTGCAGCCACATCCGGGATTGTATTTTACCACCAAACCTGACAATAAAGCTTTTTTGCCAAGAAAAAGCATTTCCAAAGAAGGACGCCACCCGCAAATGATTACTCTGAATGGTAAATTTTATGCCGTTTATGAATTGTATTATGAAAAAAACGGCAAAGGATATTACAAAATTGTATTAGATGTCATTCAACCCGACGGACAACATCAAATGCAGGAAATCAGCGAGCCGTTGACCCAAAACAATCATCCGGTTTTAACGCAGTTATCCAAAAATAAAATTTTGGTCGCTTGGACGAATACCGATACGCGACATCCTAAGATTATTTACAAAACGATTTCTGTTGATAATATACCAAATAAATAAAATTAAATTTATCTATCAATAATAATTAAAATTAATACAAATGAAAAAATATGTTTTAAGCTTTTATCTTTTCTTCCTGACATTTATTGCTATGGCACAAGAAACAGGAAGTATAACAGGCAAAGTAATAGATAATACAAACGGTGAAGCAATACCTAATGCCGAAGTATTAATTATAGAAACCAATAAGGGAACTGTCGTTTCAGATAGTGGAAAATTTACAATAGATAATGTAACCCCCGGTGTTTATACTTTAAAAGCACATGCTTTGGGCTACAGTGACCAAAAACTTTCTAATGTTAAAATAGAAGCCGGAAAAAGTACATATGTTAAATTTTTGTTGAAAAAGGAAAATTTAAAATTAGATGAAGTGACTATTTCCGCTACAAAAATAAATAAAACTATTGATAAAATCGGATCTCCTGTGTATGTAATTGATGCCAAAGAAATAGAACGTACTGAGGGACGAAATGTAGAAGAGGCATTGTTAAAAATACCCGGCGTATTTACCGAAGACAGATTTCATAACGAAACAAATATTGTAAGTTTTAGAGGTGTGGGACTACACACCCATGTAACAAGTGGTATTCTGGTATTGGTTGATGGTGTATCCTTAACAACTGCAATGGGACGAACTGATTTTGAAGGTGTAGATTTAGAAAATGCTGAAAAAATAGAGGTCTTAAAGGGACCTGTTTCTGCATTATATGGTCCCAATGGTATTACAGGCGTGATGAATATAATAGAAAAATTACCGAAAGAAGGTTTTCATGGTAAAGCAAAAATATCTTATGGTAGTTATAATACTCAGACTTTTTCGGGTGATATAAATGGCGGGAAAGAAGGTTTTAGATATTTGATAAAAGGAAAATATTTTTCAACCGATGGTAGTTTGGATTATAGAAATACATCGCATTCGGCAAGAGGAGGTGTAAAATTAATTAAGTTGTTAAATAAAGGAGGTAAGATCCAATTTACTACAGATTATATAAATAGTGATATGGATTTGCCCGGTACTTTTAATAGGGAGGATTTTGATAACAGAGAGACCACACCTACCAATAAGAATTTATTCGCCGGTTATGAAAGAGAATTTATCAGATCAAATTTAGTTTATACCAATAAATTTTCAGAAAACTCAAATTTATTTGCCAATATTTATTATTTAGTAAATAAAAGTGCCGGACTTTATAGTGATAGGGGTTATTCAGATAATGATATGGGTTCAATAGGTGGCGAAGTTAGAAATCAATGGAAACATGAGCTTTTTGGAAAGAAAAATTCAATAACAGTAGGGTTAAGTTTGTTAAGAGAAGATGGATTAAGTAAATATTATGATAGAGATACTCATACGGGTGAAATCAAAAATTTAAAAAGTGATGGAGAAAGTATATACACCTTGTTTGGAGCTTATGTTGAAGATGAATTTAATCTTTCAGACAAACTATCCTTTACTTTTGGTATAAGATATGACTTGGTTGACTACGATTGGACTGATAATTTTAACGTTGGAGAAGATAATACTTCCAATTCAACGAATATATCATCTGTTAATCCAAAATTTGGATTTGCATATAATCCAACTAAAAACACGACTGTTTTTGGTAACATAGCAAGGGGATTTAGACCGCCGACTATTTCACAATTGTTTGTTGGTAGTTCATATGGTGGCATTGCCAATCCTGATTTGAAACCGGAATACTTAAATAATTATGAAATAGGGATAAGAGGTAATGTTAATAAAAAATTACTATATCAAGCTTCACTTTTTAAAATGGATTTTAATGATCAGATTTCATCAGAAATTATTCCGGAAATTGATCCAAATACGCCTGTTTATCAAAATGTTGGTAAAACAAAACATAGCGGTTTAGAAACTTCTCTAGAATACCATTTTACAAAATTGTTTAATATCTATGCTAATTATTCTTATTTAGATGCTAGGTTTAATGATGACCCGGAATATGGTGATAATCTCATGAGAAAAACGCCACATAATATGTTTAATTCCGGATTGAGATATGGATTTAAGTTTGGTTTATCAGTAGATTTAGATTATAAGTTTGTTGACAAATACTATATGGATAATGAAGAAATGATGGAATATGAGGGTTATTCATTGGTCAATCTCAAATTCTTATATAAAAAGAAAGGCTTTATGGCATCCTTTGCCATAAATAACTTATTTGATGCTAATTATGCAACTTATGCCTATTCTTCTCAAAAATATAATCGCATTACACATCAAATGGAATGGGTTGATAAATACATCCCCGGATGGCCAATTAACTTTAACACATCTATTTCATACCATTTCTAATAAAAAAAATGGCAACTGTACATTAGTAACGTACAGTTGCCAATAAAAACTTAATTTGTAATTATGAGTAGAGTTCTTAAAAATCAAATTCTAATAGTTTTTTTGTTTTTTAGCTTCCAAGCTGTATCACAAGAACCTATATGGTTCTCAAATCAGCCTCCAAAATCTATGGAAAAAGTAGTGAAAGCTTCAGGAATGCATCGCTATTATTCACTTCAACGGACATCACGAAAGACTAAGACTACCAATAATGGTAAAAAGTATAAAAAAACGAAAAAAGGTAAAACCGCCTATAAACGCTCTGCAACAAAATATGTGCAATGGTTAAGAAAAGGTAACTCAATTAAAGAAGCTACCTATATCTGTTTTCCTGACAGTACTAATTATAGGTTAAAATTAATGTCTCCTACCGGAAAAGAAGAACCCATATCTTTAGAACAAAACAAGACTTGCTATGTAAAGTTTGAGTTAAATGAAGAAGGATATTATAATGCCTATTTAATTTTTAAAAAAGGACAGCAAGATACATTGTATCAAAACATAGCCAAAGCTGAATTGCTAAGTCA
Source organism: Bacteroidales bacterium (assembly GCA_015493685.1). Taxonomy (GTDB): domain Bacteria; phylum Bacteroidota; class Bacteroidia; order Bacteroidales; family UBA1556; genus UBA6267. The sequence continues at coordinate 3,762 of WGCS01000146.1, read as the reverse complement.
CAGTTGTCGCAATGGACATCATAAAAAATTAGAAGCCAGACCTGTAAGATATTATCCGGAAATAACAGATTTTGAAATTATAAGACTACGCCATCCACATGAAGATTATCATTACTTCGCATCATCCGGCGATACTGAAACTTTCAAAGCATTGATGAACGGTAAGCCTTTACCCGGAGTAAAAATAACCATCAATACAGAAAAAGGTTGGAGTAAAACAGGCTTTACAGACAAAAATGGAGAATTTAAAATCCAATTTTTACAAGATTATTTTTCAAATTGGCAAGAGTTAGACAAAAGAAAAATACATTATTATATGTTAAAAGCCGATTATATACAACCAAAAGATATACAATATAAAAACAAAGATTATAAATATGTTCATTATATTTTGACCATGTCAGACGGTTACAGACCATCTCGTACGATGTATGCCTCAATGGTTTGGGGATTAATTGTTTTTCTAATAGCCATGATAATAAGTATTGCTGGAATCTTTATATACAAAGAAAGAAGAAAAAGACCCTATAAAGAAATAAAATTTAACGAATCTAATAATTAAATAAAATGAAGAAAATTAACATCAAAAAATATATTAACAATGCCAATGTATCCCGTTTTAGATTTTGGATACAACTCATTTCATTCTTTATATTTGTGTATGGCGGTTATTTTTTTATAGAAATTGGGTCCAGATTACCCATTTTCTCTTGTCCCTATGTTCCCGGAAGCCCGGGCGGCTGTTATCTCTTGGGCGTGCAACATGAACTTAATTCTACATGGCATACAATATTTAGTCCGAGAGGTATAAGCATATTAAAAAGTTTGGGAATATTTTTGCTGTTTTTTATTTTTCTTAATAAAGCATGGTGTGGTTTTGTTTGTCCATTAGGCACTTTACAAGATTGGATTACAAGACTGAGAAAATCTCTCGGCTTTAGCTTTACCAGATATGATGAAATGAGTTTTAAAAGGCTAAAAGTTATCAAGTACATTCTTTTGGCCTTGCTAATTTTAATTCCTTTAGCTATCAACAATTCATTTTTTGGCTTACCTAAGCTTTCACACAGTATGCACACGCCATTTTGTAAAATATGTCCGGCTCGAACAATATTACCTTTGTTCAATGGTGACACGTCTCAAATATATATCGATTTTACTGATACAACAACTATTATTTTGACTTCCTTAGGCTTAATGGTTGCTGCTTTATTTTTGGTAGGATCGTTTGTTAAAAAACGCTTCTTCTGTTTCTTTTGTCCAATGAGCGCTTTGCAATTCTTATTTTCTAAAATAGGCCTTTTAAGATTGATTAAAAATGGAGATAAATGTACACGTTGCGGAAATTGCTCAAGAGTTTGTGATGTAGGTATTACAGAAATAGCTGATGATATTTTAAGTAAAAATATCATCAAAGACGATTGTATGATGTGTTTAAAATGTGTAGAAGCATGCCCCGAAGAAGGCGCCTTGAAAGTAAAAGTATTAAATTTTGACATCTTTTCGGCTACCGAAGAAGGTTTCTTTAAAAGATATGGTGGAACCAGTAAATTTGAAACTTCAAATAAAGACGATGTATTAAATTCAAATAAAAATAAAGATGAATAATAAAATAGATATTGACAGATATAATAGGGTAAAAAAGACAACGACAATCCATTACAACATGGAAGTCAACCAAGTGCTTTCGGAAATTATAGACGATTTTCCAGATAAACTTAACGGGATGACTTATTTCTATGATAGGTTCAGACCCATAGAAAAAAATAAATCGCTGTACCCTAAAGAAAAAAAGACTATAGCTTCCATGTGCATTCATGTACCTGTTGAAATAATTTATGCCCTCGGCGCTTCATCTGTCCGTATATGCTCAGGGGCTTATTCGACAGATACAGCCGGAGCAGACTTTTTGCCGGCAAAAATATGCCCTTTGGTAAAATCAACAGCCGGTGCCATTTATTTAGATATGTTGCCCGGCAATGCCAACCCCGACCTTATCATAAACCCGACAACCTGCGATCAAAAAAAGAAAATAGGAGAAATGGAAGATGAAATAGGTAAAGAGTTTTATGTCTTGGAGGTGCCACCGAGCAAGGATTCGGAAGAAGCAAGACAATATTGGCATAGATCCGTAAAAAAAATGGTGAAAAAGTTGGAAAGTGTAACCGGCAATCGTCTAACCAGACGTAAATTGAAAAAGTCCATTAAAATGATATTAACAGCGCAAGCGGAGTACAGAAGATTTATGAAGCTTAGAAGAAAAGCACCGGTTATTTTCGGTAAAGATGCGCAACTGATCACCAATGCTTACTTTTTTGATAATCTCAATAGTTGGACAGAAGCACTTGCTACTTTAAATGATGAACTCGAAGAAAGAATAGCTCAAAAACATCATGTTGTAGGGCCACGAGCGCCTAGACTTTTATTGACTGGATCACCATCGATTTTTCCAAATATGAGAACACATTTATTAATTGAAAAACTAGGCGGAATAGTAGTGTATGAGGAGTTTTGTTCAAGCAGTAGAATGCTAAGTGATACGGTGGCTGTTGATGAGTGGTTCTTGTACGATATGGTACCCGCAGTTGCAGACCGTTATTTAAAACCCAACACTTGCCCTAATTTTACACCAAATGATGATAGAATTAGAAAAATATTATTAGCCATGAAAGAGTATGATGCTGATGGTATTGTTTATCAGACATTTACAGGTTGCCAACTTTATGATTTAGAATCGAGAAAAATCGGAAAAGAATTGGAAAAAGCCGGTTATCCGGTTCTTAATATAGAATTAGATTATAATCCAAAAGATTCAGGACAGCTTACTACACGTTTGGAAGCGTTTATGGAATCCATAAAAGATCAAAAAAGAACTAAAAGAAAAAAGATATGAAGTATTTTTTAGGCGTTGATATAGGTTCAACAACCATAAAAATTGTATTAATTGATGAATCGGGAGCTATGGTAGATAAAATAGGCTCACCTACGGGAAGTATGTTTAACAAAAATGCCTTAGATAGTCTGGATAGATTATTAGAAAAAAATAATTTAACCAGAGATGATTTAAATTACGTGGTTTCGACAGGTTATGGAAGAAAACTATTTAAACTCAGTAATGAAAATGTCAATGAGCTAACCGCAAATGCCAAAGGAGCCGTAAATAGTTTAGGAAATGATATTAAAGTAAAAACTATTATAAATGTAGGTGGTCAAGATACTAAGGTTATTATTTTAGATGATGAAGGTAAAATGACCAATTTTTTTATGAATGACAAATGTGCGGCAGGTACCGGAAAATTTTTAGATATCTCTGCCCGTAATCTTGAAATAGAAATACAAGAAATGGAAGTTTTGCATTTCCAAGCAAAAGATACACCTTTACCAATAAATAGTATTTGCGCCGTTTTTGCCGAATCTGAAATTATATCCTTATTGGCAGCAGGACACAAAACTTCTGAAATAGCTTCCGGAATACATTATTCTATCGCCAAACGTATTACAAGACTTGCCGGTAGAGGAAAAATACAAGATGCTGTTTTATTTGATGGAGGAACAGCTTTGAATAAAGGTATGGTTGATGCACTTGAAAATGAATTAATGAGACCGATTTATGTCAATCCATTTCCACAGTTTACGACATCCTATGGTGCAGCTTTAATAGCCAAAGATAGATATTTAGATTATGAAGAAGAATAATTTCGTGCTATTAAAAATATGAAGCATTTAAGAATCGAAAAAGCTTAAATACCAAAAAGCGACCCT
>WGCS01000145.1 GCA_015493685.1 Bacteroidales bacterium | reverse complement strand
GTCGCCACGCGGTTTGAAGTCTTTCTTGTCTTTCCACTCTTTACGTCCTGATTCGGAACGGTCTCCACGCGGTTTGAAGTCTTTCTTGTCTTTCCACTCTTTACGTCCTGATTCGGGACGGTCACCACGCGGTTTGAAATCTTTCTTGTCTTTCCACTCTTTACGTCCTGATTCGGAACGGTCACCACGCGGTTTGAAGTCTTTCTTATCTTTCCACTCTTTACGTCCTGATTCGGAACGGTCGCCACGCGGTTTGAAGTCTTTCTTGTCTTTCCACTCTTTACGTCCTGATTCGGAACGGTCGCCACGCGGTTTGAAGTCTCTTTTGCCTTTCCACTCTCTATTCGTATCTCCGGAAAAATTATCAGATTCACTATCTCTGTCTATCTTATTACTAACATACAAATCAAACAATAACCCATTTGTTTCAGGATTAGCAATAACACTTACTTCATTATCACTCGTATCAGGAACTGCAATATCTTGGTTTTCTACACTTATTTTTTCAGGATTAGCTATTACACTTTCCTCCTCAGTTTTCGTGTCAACAACTGCAAGGTTTTGTTCTTCTTCTGTATTTTCTTTTGGTATTTTCTTTGTCCCCTCATATAATTCATAAGCATTAAATCTACATTCAAGAGCCCCATTTAATAATGGAATTTTTTTAGACGTTTTAAGTCCAATGGATTTTAAAGCTTCCATATCGGAAGAAATTATCCATGCAGAATAGCCGGCAAAATTATGTTTTAAAGCAGTTCCAATTTTCTCATATAAACCCATTAAATCTTCTGGTTTTAATCTTTCACCGTAAGGAGGATTAGAAACGAGCCATCCTTTTTTTCCATTATCAGGAGCTTGAAGATCAATGATATCACAATTCACCAATTCGATATCTTTATGAAATTTTATTCCGGTAATTATTTCGCGTGCAATTTGCAGATTAGAGTCAGAAATATCTCCACCAATAATTTTATATTCAAAATCTTTTTGTTTAGAATAAACCTCAGCTTTAAGTTCACGCCAAATTGTAGGGTCGTAATTAGTCCAGTTCATAAAGCTAAATTCCTCACGTAAAAAGGCGGGAGGAAAATTATAAGCCATCAGCGCAGCCTCAACCAATAGGGTCCCCGAACCGCACATAGGATCAATAAAGTTACTATTCATATCCCAACCGCTCAGTTTTATGAGGCCTGCCGCTAAAGTTTCGTTTAATGGCGCTCTATGTCCAAGTTGGCGATATCCTCTTTTAAACAAGGGCGTTCCCGAAGAATTTAGGCTAATAATACATTCATTATTAGAGATATAAACATTGATAAATATATCAGCCTCTTGCCTACCTACATCAGGACGTTGATTAAAATAATACCTAAATTGGTCAGCAATAGCATCTTTTGCTTTATAAGCTGCAAATTTTGTATGCGTAATATTTGAGTTCACCAAAACAGTATCAATGGAGAATGTTTTACCCACATCAAAATATTCAAACCACTTGATGGCATAAACCCCATCGTATAATTCTTGTTCATTTTCAGCTTTAAAACTCGCTATGGGCTTAAGGATACTAATAGCAGTACGTACCCATAAGTTGGCTTCATACATCACTTTAGCATCACCTTCAAACGATACTGCCCGACGTAGGATTTGCACATTCTGTGCTCCAATATCGGTTAACTCTTTTGCCAACACCTCTTCAAGACCTTCAAAAGTCTTCGCCAACATTTTATAATTGTCCATTTATTTGCTTTATAAATTAATCAGCAAAGATACGCCATGTAAAGCTTGGAAAGCAAAAAAAAGTTTCTTTATTAAAAGAAATCCGAAAGAAATATTCTTATGTGCAAATTTGACATAAGACTAGTCTATTTCTACATAAGGGTTAGATGCAATTATTTAACCTCCTTTTTCTCTTTTTACGAAAGAAAAAGAATGAGTGCTTATTGCCAACCTTTTAAGCTTATACTTAATAATAAAGACTTATTATTAATCGTTACTATCCGATAAAAATACAATTACTAATTTATCAAACACCTGAAATACAGTGTATTAATTTTATTAGATTATGATATTCAAAATTTAGCCCTTTAAAATAAAAAGCAAGCTTATCTCCCTTTCTTTAAAGGGGAATAATGGTTTCTAATTGTGGTGGCAGATTTGATAAATTATGAAAAATACATCCCGCTAAAAGAGCCTACTTTGCAACATTGTTGCACTCCTCAATAGCTTAATTTTGCAGCACAAATCAAATTAAGTTATTACAATGAACAAAATCATACATTTATTTATCATAGTTTTATTTATTTCGCTAAGTGCATCAAGCTACGCACAAGAGAAAAAAGAACAAAAAGCAGCACCCGAGAAATATCGTATTATCACCGGTGTACGAGTTAATCCCTTAATAATCTATGATCTGTCAGGAGGACTAAAAGAAAAAATGCTGCTTCATGGCGAATTGGGTTTATTGCTCCACAAACGCCTTTATTCTTCCATTGGCTATACAGCTGCAGTAAATGCAATTTATAACTTCAACGAATATTGGTTTATTGGTTTCGACCATAAGGTTCCCGTTTCGTGGGTGTTGGCAGCCGAATATAATTTGAATAATGAAAAGTTCTTTATTCAAACTGGCCCCAATATAAAATTAAGTAAAATAGGAAATGTATTTGCTTTTTTCTTTACACCAACTAATAAGTTTAGCCTTGGTCTAAAAGTAGGAGTATTTATTCCACTAAATGTGGTGCTTAATAAAAGATAGCCTTGTTAAAATCCACATATCATATCAGTAAGATGGATTGTCCTTCAGAAGAAGGAATGATTCGAATGAAGTTGGAAGGTATTTCAGGAATTAAAGAACTGGAATTTGATTTAGAAGGCCGTACTCTTTATGTAGTCCATTCCGATGAAAACCCAGAGATAGAAAGCCGTCTTAAGGACCTTAACTTAGGGTCTAATTATAAGAACACACAACCAATTGAGTGGAAAGGAAACAAAGAGGAGAACAAACAGCAAACACGACTCCTTTGGTGGGTTTTGGGTATCAACTTTGGTTTTTTTATCCTCGAAATGACTACCGGAATTATTTCTCGTTCCATGGGATTAGTGGCCGACTCATTGGATATGTTAGCCGATTCTATGGTCTATTTATTAAGTCTATGGGCAGTGGGAGCTGCACTTTCGCGTAAAAAGAAAGTAGCTAAAATTAGTGGATATTTACAATTAGGCTTGGTACTATTCGGTATTATTGAAGTAATACGTCGCTTTATCAACCCTGAAGAAATACCCAACTATCAGTTTATGATTTATGTATCAGTCTTTGCCCTTTTGGGTAATGCTTTGAGCCTTTATATTTTGCAGAAATCGAAGAGTAATCAAATACATATAAAAGCTAGTATGATATTTACTTCCAACGACATAGCTGTAAATATTGGAGTAATGGCAGCCGGAATACTCGTTCTTTTTACCCAATCCAAATATCCCGATTTAATTATTGGTGCTTTGGTATTCTTAATTGTTGCCCGTGGAGCCTTTCGTATCTTGAAATTGGCAAAATAAGGAAACTGCACTATTTGCAATTTACTAAGCTCTTCTTGTCTGTTGAAAAAGCAAGCTAGGCTGTTAAATTAAAATTTGATAAATCTCAATAATATTCCTAAGTTTGTGCCATGGATTCTAAAACGCTCTATATCCGAAATATGGTTTGTCCACGCTGTATATCAGCGGTAAAGGAGACCCTGACAAAGCTGGAAATTCCTTTTACCGAAGTGGTATTAGGTAAAGCCCTCATCAATATTGAAAAATCCACAATTAATCAGGATATATTGGATCAGGAATTACGTAAAATTGGCTTTGAATTAATCCGTGATAAAAACCGGAAATTGGTGGCCGAAGTAAAAGCTTTAATAGTAAACTACATCCACTATTCTGGCGAATCGGATTTAAAAATAAACTTCTCATATTATCTTACTGAAAAGATTGGAAAAGATTACTCAGTGATTACTTCTATTTTCTCCGAAATGGAAAATACTACAATTGAGAAATATATTATTGCCCAAAAAATTGAACGCGTAAAAGAGTTGCTAACATATAATGAATTGACATTGAGTGAGATTGCTTTTCAATTGAATTATAGTTCCGTACAGCATTTGAGTAATCAGTTTAAGAAAATTACAGGCAAAACGCCTTCGCAATATAAGAAGCTGGATATTCAAGCTCGGAAAACACTTGATATGATATGAAAACCAGTTGAGAATTTAGCACAAAATGCCACTCAGTATTTTACTTTGAGAATTTCTTATTTGCTCCTACAATCACTTTTAGATAATTAGTAAGGAAAAAATATAAGCTCTTCCATAAGCAATTCCGAGAAAATTTGTGGTTTTAACAAACTTTCTCAACAATCATATAAACTTTCCCAAGAATTATGTAAACGCTATCCGGCTGTACTGACTTACTTTTGCCCCATGTTAAAGAAAACAGAACATATTATCCTTGCGTTTTATCTGCTCACTATTATAGTGGGGTTTTCAGTAAACCGTCATTACTGTGGTGACCGTCTGGTTTCCACACAGATTGATATGGTGGATGATTGTGGCTGTGATATGTCTTGTGGCATGTGTGATGTAAAAGTAGAATATGTGCATCTTGATGTAAATTTTGTAGTGAATCATAACTTGGAGATTAATCAAAATTTCGATTTCTTAGTTCTTCCTACTATTTATATTCCTCTCAAACCAATCAATTTACAAGAGACAAATTTAACCTCCATCAATGGCAGTCCGCATACACTGGTCGTCAGTCGTAGACTCGCTATGATACAATCTTTCCGCTGTTGATAATTTGTTTGATTAAATAGCTCTATATCTTCGCTATCCTTATACTAGCAACAAGGCTTTATAAAAGTAAACACATTGTTATTAAGTATTTTACAAGCCCTGATATTAAGAGATATTTAAAATTCCCGCCCTTTACGGATGGACTTCAATGACCATTCTATAATTCCAGAATAGGTATAAAAAAGACAAATTTTGGCAAATATTAAATTCAAACAAATAAGTAAAAGACAACAACCATGAAATATTATATAAATAAAACCGTAGCAGAAAATTTGGAATCAACAAGTATTAAAATAACCAAAGAGCTTCAGAAAGAAGGTTTTGGAATCGTAACACAGTTTGATGTAAACAAGGCTTTAAAAGAGAAATTAGATGTGGATTTCCGTCCTTACCGAATTATGGGTGCATGTAATCCTGCCTTTGCTTTAAAATCAATTCAGGCAGAAGATAAAATAGGAACTATTCTTCCCTGTAATGTGATGTTGCAAGAAGTAGAAGGCGGTACTGAAATCGCCATTATCAATCCTATATCTATGGTATCAGGTATTGACAATGAGGAGATGAAAACCATCGCAAAGCAAATCAATATAAAAATGAATCGAGTAATTGCTCAATTCTAATTGTAGTAAGATCTACTGTCTTGGTGAAATTAATAAATTCTATTTATAGTAAAATAAAAGCAGATGTTAAATAAAATAATCAGATTCTTCCTTGAAAACAAACTAGTAACTATTTTGATACTTGTAAGTTTAATCGCTTGGGGATTGGCAACTTCACCTTTTGGTTGGGATACTAAGATTTTACCCCGCGATCCTGTACCTGTAGATGCCATACCTGATATCGGAGAGAATCAACAAATTGTATATACCGAATGGCCCGGCCGTTCGCCTCAAGATATTGAGGATCAGGTTTCATACCCTTTAACTACGGCGCTACTGGGAATTCCGGGAGTAAAGACCATCCGTTCCAATTCTATTTTTGGAGTATCCAGTATCTATTTGATTTTCGATGAGGGAATTGAGTTTTATTGGAGTCGCAGTAGAATATTGGAGAAACTAAATTCATTGCCGGCGGGGACCTTACCCAAAGGGGTAACTCCTACCCTTGGACCTGACGCAACAGCCCTTGGTCAAGTATTTTGGTACACCCTCGAAGGGCGTGACTCACTGGGCAAACCTGCCGGCGGTTGGGATCCGCAAGAGCTACGCTCTGTACAGGATTTCTATGTTAAATACGCCTTAACATCCGCCAAAGGAGTTTCAGAAGTGGCATCCATTGGAGGGTATGTAAAGGAATATCAAATTGACATTGACCCCAATGCCATGAAGGCTGCAGGAGTAAATATAGCTCAAATTATTGGTGCAGTAAAGAAAAGTAATCTCGATATTGGAGCCCGTACTATTGAATACAATCGTGCTGAATATTTAATTCGTGCGCTAGGTTATGTAAAATCCTTAAGCGACCTTGAAGAATCAGTCGTTTCTGTTAAAAACAATATACCTATCCGCCTTAAAGATGTAGCCAAAGTGCATTTTGGACCAGCCACACGACGAGGCGGCTTAGACAAAGGTGGCGCCGATGCTGTTGGAGGCGTTGTAGTTGCCCGCTATGGCGCTAATCCTTTGGAAGTAATTAATAATGTAAAAGAAAAAATTAAGGAAATTGAGAAAGGATTGCCATCAAAAAAACTAGCTGATGGTACGACTTCAAAAGTGAGTATTATTCCATTTTACGATCGTTCAGGCCTTATTCATGAAACATTAGGAACATTGGAAGAGGCCTTATCATTGGAAATACTAATCAGTATTATTGTAGTACTAATCTTAGTTTTCAATTTGCGTGCCTCATTTCTAATTTCCTCATTATTACCCATTGGTGTACTTATGACTTTTATCGCCATGCGTAAATTTGGCGTCGATGCCAATATTGTTGCCCTTTCCGGAATAGCCATCGCCATTGGCGTGATGGTAGATGTGGGAATTGTTTTTACCGAAAATATTATTCGTCATACGGGTTTAGCCCAAAATAAAGGAGCTAAAGGCAAACACTTATTAGAAGTGATTTATACAGCCACCACTGAGGTAGCACCAGCGGTAATTACTGCCATTGCTACTACCGTTATTAGCTTTATGCCGGTATTTGCCATGGAGGCTGCCGAGGGTAAACTTTTTCGTCCATTGGCTTTCACTAAAACATTTGTAATGCTTGCGGCTTTGATTGTTGGATTAGTGATTATTCCCACATTGGCTCATTTTGTCTTCTCCATTAAAATTAACCGCAAAAGAATTCGTCAATTATTAAATATTACCCTGGCTATTGCCGGATTTAGCTTTGTATTTTATGGAAATTATTTCCTTGCTTTTGCAATTGTAGCCATGGCTGCCAACAACTTCTTTGCATATTTATGGAAAGAAAGCCATAAGAAATATGTGAACTTTATCAATATTGCAATTGTCCTTTTAGTAGTAGTTAAATTCTTGAACCAACAGTGGATGCCGCTTGGAGCCCAAAATAGTGAATTTACAAATTTCGCTTTTGTGGGACTTATGCTTGCTGTGGTGCTTGGCTTATTGAGTGGTATTGTTTATTTATATCCACGTATTTTGACTTGGACATTAAATAATAAATTCAAGTTTCTTCTGTTACCTATTTTCGTAATCATTTTTGGAATTACAGCTTGGCAGGGTTTTGACAAAATATTCGGTTTTATGCCGGATACAGTGCGTCAGACTACCGTTTGGAAATCCATCAATAAAACCCTGCCCGGAATTGGCAAAGAGTTTATGCCCTCACTTGACGAAGGTTCATTCCTATTGATGCCTACCACTATGCCACATTCTGGGGTGGCGGAAAATTTGGACGTTATTCGTATGGTTGATAAAAGAGTAAACGCCATTCCCGAAATAGAAAATGTGGTTGGCAAATGGGGTCGGGTGAACTCGGCATTAGATCCTGCACCCATCTCAATGTACGAAAATGTAATCAATTACAAACCCGAATATATATTGGATGAAAAGGGCTATCGTATGCGCTTTAAAACCAATGATAATGGGGCATATATATTAGCTGATGGAACAACTTTCGACCCTAAGAAAGATAAATTTCGTGCCTTTGACAAGAAGGAACTGGTAGTTGACCCCGATGGAAAATACTTCCGTCAATGGCGTAATAATATCCATACTCCCGATGACATTTGGAAAGAAATCGTAAAAAATTCAAAAATCCCGGGCCTTACTTCTGCTCCTAAATTACAACCTATACAAACACGTTTAGTAATGTTACAAACGGGTATGCGTGCTCCCATGGGCATAAAGGTTTATGGTCCCAACCTTGAAACCATTGAAAAGGTAGGCTTAAACATCGAAAAGCTATTGAAAAATGTTGAAGGCGTTTCGCCAAGTTCAGTTTTTGCCGATCGTGTGGTGGGAAAACCTTATATCGAAATCAAAATCAACCGTAAAGCAATAGCACGCTATGGAATTACCATACAAGATTTTCAAACTACCATAAGCTCGGCAATTGGCGGCATGGCTTTATCATCAACAGTAGAAGGCCGTGAACGCTACCCAATCCGATTGCGTTATGCTCGCGAATACCGTGACAATCCTGATGATTTAAAAACTATTCTTATCCCGACAAAATCAGGGATACAAGTACCCTTGGGTGAGTTGGCAGATATTCAATACACACGAGGTCCTCAGTTGATAAAAAGCGAGAATACTTTCTTGGTAGGTTATGTGATATTTGATAAGAAATCAAATTATGCCGAGGTGGATGTAGTAGAAAATGCCCAAAAATATTTAGATAAAAAGATTGCTGATGGCACATTGGTAATCCCGGAAGGAGTGAATTATAAATTTACAGGAAACTACGAGAATCAAATTCGGGCTACTAAGCGATTACTAATAGTAATTCCAATAGCACTTTTAGTAATTTTCCTAGTCCTTTATTTCCAATTCCGTTCAATAATTGGTGCAAGTCTAATATTCTCAGGCATATTCGTTGCCTTCTCCGGAGGTTTTATCATGCTTTGGCTCTATGGCCAACCATGGTTTATGAATTTCTCCATTGGCAATATTGATTTCCAGAACCTATTCCAAATTGCCCCCATAAACTTAAGTGTAGCTGTTTGGGTAGGATTTATTGCTCTCTTTGGAATTGCTACCGACGATGGCGTTTTGATAAGTACTTATATACAACAAATTTTTAAAGAAAAGAAGCCGACTACAGTGGCAGAGATTCGAGCAAATATTTTAGAAGCCGGCAATAAACGTGTGCGTCCTGCTATTATGACCACGGCAACAACTTTGATTGCCCTGTTGCCTGTGCTTACTTCAACGGGTAAAGGTTCCGATATAATGGTTCCCATGGCCATCCCAATCTTTGGTGGAATGTTTATCGCTACACTTACCATATTTGTAGTTCCGGTACTGTATTCATTCTGGCAAGAACATTTATTAAAATCAAAGCCTAAAGACGAACTTGATGTTTCTTACCTGCCTAATTCAGAGCAAACAATAAAAGTGGAATCAAGTGATATTATGGAATCAAATAATGAAGAAACGGAGGTAAATGATGAGAACTAATCAACTACTAAAATCAATCATCCAACGCAATATGCAATACATTAAAACATTGGCAGCATTCTTATTGATATTTACATCAGTGACTGCTTATGCTCAAGATGATATTAAAGGGTATTTAAAACAAGCCGCCGAAAATAATCCCGGTCTAAAATACCAATTCAATAACTATATGGCTTCGTTGGAGCGTGTTGATCAGGTCGCTAGTCTGCCCGATCCACAAATTGCATTCGGATATTTTATCATGCCGGTAGAAACGCGCAATGGCCCCCAAACATTTAAGCTGTCTTTCAGCCAAATGTTTCCCTGGTTTGGAACGCTCAATAATCAGAAGAGCATGACAACTAATGCCGCAAAATCAAATTATGAGAAATTCGAAGAAGCTAAGTCCCAATTATTCTTAAATGTGAAATCAGCTTATTATCAATTGTATTATCTAGAAAAAAGTCAACAAATCACCAAGGAGAATATTAAGATATTGGAGACTTTCAAAAGTTTAGCATTAATAAAAATTGAGTCAGGACAGGGTTCGGCAGTTGATGAACTACGTGCAGAGATTCTATTGGCTAATTTAGAGAATAAGCTTCTTTTATTAAATGATCAATGGAGAGCGCAAACAGTAAAGTTTAATCGTTTATTGAACGTAAAAAACAATGCCATTATTACTATTCCCGATTCATTGCAGACCAAGGATTTTACATTGACTTATCAAGCAGCAGTAGATACTTTGCGAACCAATAACCATCAATTAAAAAGCTTCGATCATATCATAGAATCATATCAAAACAAAGAAATAGTGGCCAAGAAAAAAGGAATGCCTAAAATTTTACTTGGTGCCGATTATATTGGCATCGGAGATAATGGGCTAAATCAAAATAGCGGGAAAGATGCTCTTTTGGTGAAAGTAGGCATTAGCATTCCTATCTATCGCAAAAAATACCAAGGAGCCATTAACGAGGCAAGTATAATGCAGCAAGCATCTCAAAATCAGAAGTTAAACAAAACTAATATTCTAGAGACACTTTTTGAGAAATATTGGAGCAATTATAAAGATGCGAAGCGTAGAATTCAACTCTATAACTCTCAAAGTCAGCTGGCACAAAAGTCAGTTCGCATTTTACAAAGTGAGTATTCTTCCAAGGGCAAAAATTTTGAAGAAATACTTCGGATGGAGAAAAGCTTGCTTAAATTTGAGTTAGAAACACAGAAAGCCTTGGCAGATAAACAAACTGCCATAGCATTTTTAGACTATTTAATTGGAAACTAATTAGAAAACAGATGACACAGATTAGACGGATGATCACAAATTAAATTTGTATAGTTCCGGGGAATCCGTATCTCAAAAAACATAAGATATGAAAACAAAATTCAGTAAAAGAGATGCAATAATTATTGCAGCAGCCTTAGTAATAGGCTTAATAATTGGAAAAGTTAGCTTTAGCAACAATAAGAACAGCTCTGATAAACATAAACACGAATTAGTTAAAGAAACTAAAAATGGGGAAACTATTTGGACCTGCTCCATGCACCCTCAAATCCGCAAAAGTGAACCTGGAAATTGCCCAATTTGTGGTATGGAACTAATCCCTGCCAATGATGGTGGCACTAGTGAAGTGGCCAGTGATCCCAATGAAATTCAGATGTCAGCTTCAGCAATGAAATTAGCTGATGTACAAACGGTTATAGTAAAACGTGGAATACCTGATAAGAAAGTATTCCTTTTGGGAAAAGTAAAGGCTGATGAGCGAAATATTGCTGAACTTACTGCACGATTTGGAGGTAGAATTGAGAAACTCTATGTGAATTATTTAGGGCAGCAAGTTCATAAAGGAGAGAAGCTGGCAAGTATTTATTCTCCAGATTTAATTACTGCACAACGAGAACTTTTGGAAGCGGCAAGATATAAAAATGACAACCCCGGTTTCTATCGTGCTGCACGAACAAAACTCAAATTATGGGATCTAACAAAAGAGCAAATTGATCGCATTGAGAAGGATGGAGAACCCATGATAAACTTTGATATTCTCTCCCCTATCTCAGGAACCGTAATGCGTCGCGATGTGGCTTTTGGGGACTATGTAAAAGAAGGAAATCCTTTATTTGAAGTTATTGATTTACATAAAGTATGGGTGATGTTTGATGCCTATGAAAGCGATTTGCCATGGATTAAAAAAGGAGATAAAATCAACTTTAGCATGGAGGCATTGCCAGGGAAAATATATTCAGGCAAGGTAAGCTATATTGATCCCTTTATCAATCCAAATACACGAATAGCCCAGGTTCGCATTGAAATGAATAATCCAAAACTGAAATTTAAACCCAATATGTTTACCAGTGGAGTTTTAGAGTCTAAAATTGCCAAAAAGTCGGAAGCATTACTTATTCCTAAATCCTCAATACTATGGACCGGTAAGCGAGCTGTGGTATATGTAAAAGTCCCCAATCGTAAGAATCCTTCATTTATTTATCGCGTGATTGATTTAGGTCCTGAGGCAGGAAACTTCTATGTAGTTGCCAGTGGATTAATGGAAGGTGAAGAGATTGCTACCAATGGCGTATTCAAAATTGATGCATCGGCACAATTGGCTGGAAAACCCAGCATGATGAATCCTGAGGGTGGGAAGGTGAATACCATGCCGGGAATGGATATGGGACCCTCAACAAACTCTACCAACGACAAGACAACTTCAAAGGCTGTTCCAAAGAAAATGACCGATGATGAAATGAAAGCCATGGATACTTCAACAACAAAAACTAAACTTAGCAGTAAGATGACAAAAGAAGAAATGGCTACTATGAACACTACTAAAAAAGTATTAAAAAAAGAGAAGACCTCCGAGATGAAATGTTCCGCAGGAAAATGTGGAAAATAAACTATTGATGTCGCAGAATAAACAAATGATTACCAATATATTTAGGTAAGCACGTCTATTCTGTGACATCAGTATCACTTGAAATTTTCTCAAAAATAGCAATAGGAAGTTATTCATTAAACTGAAAAATAACACAATGGTACATACATATAAAATATCCGGAATGAGCTGCATTGGTTGCAAAACCAGTGTGGAAGGCGCTTTAAATAATATGAAAGAAATTACAAATGTAATAGCTAATCTGGAAGATGAAACAGTAAAAGTAGAAATGACTTCTCATCTAAAAACGGAAGAATTACAGGAAGCTCTTACTAAGGCAGGTTTGCATTATACTATAAAAACACCTGACAGTAAAACACATAAAAAAACGATAAAAAAAGTTGATGGTAATGGAATATTTTATTGCCCCATGCATTGCGAAAATGAAAAAACATATTCACAAGCCGGTGATTGTCCTGTCTGTGGTATGCCATTGGTAGAGCAAGCAAAATTAATTGTTTCCACACAGTATACTTGTCCAATGCATCCTGAAATAATAAAAGATGAAGCGGGTAACTGTCCTCTTTGCGGCATGGACTTAGTACCAATAGAACCCGTTGATAATAAGGAAGATAAGACCTATCAGGACTTATTGAAGAAAATGAAGGTTGCTGTTATATTTACCGTTCCAATCTTTATTATTGCAATGGGAGATTTAATTCCGGGAAATCCTTTGTTAAAATTATTTCAACAGCACACTTGGAATTGGATTCAACTTATATTGTCCTTACCTGTTGTTTTCTGGGCTACACGTATGTTTTTTGTGAGAGCCTATAAATCTATCATTAGTTGGAATTTAAATATGTTTACTTTGATAGGTATTGGATCGGGAGTGGCCTTTATTTTCAGTGTTTTTGCTTTATTATTTCCAGATTTATTTCCAGATCAATTTAAGACTGACAATGGAACTGTCTTTGTCTATTTTGAAGCGACAACAGTTATTCTTACATTAGTTTTACTAGGACAATTACTTGAAGCTAAGGCGCATAGTAAGACAAGCGGAGCAATAAGGTCTTTACTCCAGCTTGCTCCAAAAGAAGCAACCCTAATTACCGATAGTGGTGATAAAATAATTTCCATTCAAAACATAACAAAAGGGGACTTACTTAGGGTAAAACCAGGAGATAAAATACCTGTGGATGGAAAGATAACCAAAGGAAAGGCTAATGTAGATGAGAGTATGATAACAGGGGAACCTATTCCCATAGATAAAGGTATTGGAGATAATTTAAGTGCAGGAACAATAAACGGCAATACTTCATTTGTAATGATCGCTAAGAAAGTAGGTTCAGAAACATTGCTTTCACAAATTATTACAATGGTAAATAATGCGAGTAGATCCCGAGCTCCAATACAAAAGATTGCAGATAGGATCTCAAAATATTTTGTTCCAACAGTTGTTATTATCTCCATAATCACCTTTTTTGTATGGTATTACATAGGCCCACAACCATCCTTGGTTTATGCTTTTGTTAATGCTATTGCAGTACTAATTATTGCCTGCCCATGTGCATTGGGATTAGCTACTCCTATGTCGGTTATGGTTGGTGTGGGTAAAGGTGCCGAGAACGGCGTTCTAATTAAAAACGCAGAAGCTTTGGAAAAATTAAACAAAGTAGATGTATTAATCACCGATAAAACGGGTACTATTACAGAAGGTAAACCTTCAGTAGAAAATGTAGTAAATGGTGATTCAGGTACTTATGACGCCTTATTGCTAGAATACATAGCCTCTCTAAACCAATATAGTGAACATCCGTTGGCAGAAGCAATAATGACATTTGCAAAAGAAAAAAATATTAAAGCAACCTCCATTGATGATTTTGAAGCTTTATCGGGCCAAGGAGTTATCGGAACCATAGCAAATAAAAATATAGCCATTGGCAATAAGCGATTGATTGAAGAAATAAATTCTGAACTAAGCAAGGATTTAGATGAAAAAATCATTCAAGAGCAAAAGTTAGGTAAAACAGTTTCCTATATTTCTGTTGCTGGAAAAGTAGAAGGTTATGTTACCATTACTGATGCCATCAAAGAAACGAGCCGGGAAGCTGTTACATTGCTCCAAAAAAAGGGAATTGCAGTAATGATGCTTACGGGAGACAATAAGAACACAGCCCAAACGGTGGCAAATGAATTAGAATTAACAGATTTCATGGCCGAGTGCTCACCGGCAGATAAGCTAAAAGTTATTGAAAAATTGCAAGCTGAAGGAAAAATTGTCGCCATGGCAGGAGATGGTATAAATGATGCACCTGCATTAGCTCAAGCCGATATAGGCATAGCAATGGGAACCGGTACTGATGTTGCCATCGAAAATAGCGAAGTTACTTTAGTGAAAGGAGATTTATTAGGAATAGTAAAAGCGATTAACTTGGGCAAAGAAGTAATGAAAAATATTAAACAGAATCTATTTTTCTCCTTTATGTATAACATATTAGGAATACCTATTGCCGCAGGAGTGTTTTTTCCACTATTCGGACTATTATTATCACCAATGCTTGCAGCTTTGGCAATGAGTTTTAGCTCCGTATCAGTAATTGCTAATTCTTTACGATTGAAGAATGTTAATCTAGAAGAATAAATAGATTAGAATACAAACAAAAGCATAAAAGCAAAACTATACTGTCAATATTCATAAGAAAACTGAAATTGACTTATCTAATAAATGGAGGTAATATAATTATTGCCATTGATAATAAAACTGCAAACCATAAAATAATTATTAACAATCTAATTAATAGTAATCTTTAAATCTTTTATCTATGAAAAATCCAATTTTTTACCTATTAACATTAGCTTTATTCCTATTTACATCATGTAATAAGAATAGCTCAAAACCGGATATGAGTTCCATTGTTGGAACCTATGATGGTTCAATCAGATATTCATCTAATAACAATAATGCATCAGCAACAGCTGAGGTGACAGAGTTAAATGAATATGCAGTAAATGTGCACTGTTACTCAACTAATTTTGATACAACATTTACTATGGATATATATCAAGAAGGAAACACTGTTTATTGTAATAATGGTAGCCATAAAAATACACAGATGGACAAAATGCATAAGCATTGTACCAATGAAAATCATCATGGATCTTTTGATGTAAATGGTAAAGCCTTTAGCTATTCATTTGACGAGAGTATGGATACAAGTAATTTTTTCGGAATAAAAAAATAGCAGAAACAATCTAATTAACAGAATATTAAATTAACAACTATAGATATGATTAAACTTTTTAAAATAACACAGATAGCATTATTCCTTTTTGCGTTTAGCTTTATGAGTAAAGCTCAAAACCCACTACTAATTCCAGATACCTTAAGTGGTAATAATATCACAATGAATTTACAGAACGGAACCTATCAGTTTTATAGCGGAGTGAATACTAGCACCATGGGGGTAAATGGTGCTATTTTGGGACCAACACTCCTTCTAACCAAAGGCCAGCAAATAAATATCACAGTAAATAATAATATCGCGGACACAACAACTATTCACTGGCACGGGATGCATGTTTCAGCAGCCAATGACGGGGGGCCTCATACATTTATTGTCCCCGGAGGAAGCTGGCACCCGGCTTTTAAGGTAAGGGATAAAGCCGGTACTTATTGGTATCATCCACATCTACATCGCAAAACCAACGAACATGTTTCCAAAGGGATTGCAGGCTTTGTTTTGGTACGTGATTCTGAGGAAGCAACACTTAATCTACCTCGCAAATATGGAGTTGATGATTTTCCTGTGGTAATTCAAACGAAAACATTTACAAGTAATAAGCAAATTGTGGTACCCTCAAATTCCGATTCCATTATTATGGCCAATGCGACTATCGATGCCTATTTGAATATTCCTGCACAAGTGATTCGCCTACGCTTACTAAATGGCTCATCACAACGGGTATTCCGATTGGGACTAAGTGGTAATACGAGCTTTTCGATGATTGCCAGTGATGGAGGTCTTTTAGCTGCACCTATAAGTTTAACACGCCTACAATTGGCTCCCGGCGAGCGTGCCGAAATCCTCATCGATTTGAACAATATGCAAGGTCAATCAATATATCTTAAAAGCTTTGCTTCGGAACTAGCCAATGGAATATATGGAGCAACATATCCTGGCACTATGACTTCTATGGTATTAAATGGCTATAATCCAAATCCATTGAATGGTTCTGATTTTAATATATTAAAATTAGTTGTTCAAGCACAGAATAGTAATCCGGTAACAAGTATTCCTTCTTCATTAGTAACACTAAATCCCATTCCACCAGCGAATTCAAATATTACGCGAAATGTAACTTTTAGCCCTGCCCAAATGGGAATAAATCAACTCAATGGACACTTTTTAATTAATGGGACTTCTTTCGATATGAATGTGATTAACTATACCATTCCATTAAATAATGTGGAAATTTGGTCTTTGAAGAATAATTCAGCCATAGCGCATCCATTCCATATTCATGATGTACAATTTTACATACTCGATCGCAATGGCGTTGCGCCTCCACCGGAAGAACAAGGGCGTAAAGATGTGGTGTTGGTAAAATCACAAGAAACCGTACGATTTATCACTGTATTTGAAGATTTTGCTGACGATTCAATACCCTATATGTATCACTGTCACATGCTTACACACGAAGATCAAGGAATGATGGGGCAGTTTGCCGTTAGTTCAACGGTAGGTATTAATACAGCTTCTGGACAAATAAATATTTTGAATGTATATCCAAACCCCTCCACCGGTAGTGTGGATATTAAATCGGATGGTAATGTGGAAATTCAGCATGTGGATATTTACACAACCGATGGCCGGTTGATTAGATCAAAAGGGTATAAGAATAATGCTATTTTACAACATATCGATAATCTCCCCAAGGGAGTTCTCTTTATTCGTATTACTACTAATATTGGTATTCAGACAGAAAAATTAGTGGTTTATTAGAGCGGAATTATTACTTTAATGTCTATCCCCTTTGCAAAAAAAAAATGCAAAGGGGATTTTTTTACCCTTAAAAATACATCTCCTATTCCCAAGCTATAAGCTCCTCCTTGAAAGAAGAATGCAGCTATTTTTTTTAGAAAATTTCATCAAGAGTAGTTGAAGGATAGAATAAAATACCAAAATTGAAACAGCCTACGAAACCTCCTTTTC